>CALXBD010000072.1 GCA_944386445.1 uncultured Clostridia bacterium | reverse complement strand
GCCAATGAGTTCAAATCCTCTGTGTGGGTGGAGAAAGAAGAACGCCGTGTCAACGCAAAAAGCCTGTTGGGTGTATTGTCCCTGGGTATTGTCGGCGGCACGACCATTCGTATCATTGCCGACGGCGTTGACGAACAAAATGCAGTCGATAGCCTTGTGAAACTGGTTGATTCTGCCTTCGCGGAATAAGTCTGGACGCAGAAAGCCGGCGGAAATATCCGCCGGCTTCTTTTTTATCAGAAAATCAGGGAATCCAGACACCGTTTTTGTCCAACCAGAATCCGTCAACGGCCTTACTGGTCTGCATGACGCCGTTTTGCAGGTAATACCATTTTCCGTACCAGAGAAGCCAGCCGTTATACCGGCTGCCATCGGGGTTAAAATAGTACCATTCCTCCTGAATTAGCTGCCATCCGGTAGCCATCGAGCCATCGCTGCGGAAATAATGAAAGCCTTCCCAATTTCCCAGCATGACGACTCCTTCAACAGATGGGCTGACTGGCCGCCAGCCATTACAGTACATGCGTCCGTCATTACCTAGAAAATACCATTTTCCGTTTTCCCAAAGCCAGCCCTGATGCATCTTCCCGCCTGATGTGGAAAGATAGTACCAACTTCCGTCGGAGTCCAGAAACCAACCGGTGCGGTATTTGAGATCGCTTCCCAGATAATACCACCCGTCCCTCCAAAGCCAGCCGGTCTGCAGGGAGCCATCTTCACGAAGGTAATAATATCCATCGTTGCCAACCGGTTCCGTATGGTCATAGACACCGGTTGGCATACTGTTGGCCCAGCCAGTGACCATATCATACGGCTCATATCCGTCATCCCAGTTATTTGCAAAGAAATACCATTTTCCGGCAATCTTTGTCCAGCCGGATGCATAACTGCTGTATCCTTCCTGGGTAATCAGGAAGCGGCGTTTACCGTTTGAAAGGTATTCCCACTGGCCCTCCCCTTCTACAGAGACGGTTTGTACTACGTCAGCTATTTGGGAGCTGTTTTCATCTCGAACAATGGACAGGTAAAAGGTATCGTTTTCCCAGCGCTGGGCGGAAGAAAAGATGTGGTCGTCGCTGAGCTGGATAATATATGTGCCGGAAAGATCCGTCATGGTGCCCCGGGAGTGGTTGGGTTGAATCTCCCAATATTTTTCCTCCCGGGTAGGATTGTCAATGGCCACAATCCCCCTCTCCAGCATCTCGTCTGTATCAATGATTTCACCTGTCGCTTTGCCCCGGGAACCATCTTCTTTTTTCTCATAGAGCTTATATCGGGAACCTGGAGCCTGATTAAATCCTCCTGACCATGCAGGTGCCATAGCAAAGCTGTTGGCGTTCACCTGGTAGGAGACGTTTTTCGCTGCATATACAGTTATCATTCCATCGTCCGCTTCTTCAATTTTGAAAACGTTATCCAATGTAAGGCTGGCTCCATCCTGGTTACGGATTGCGGCTGTATTACCGGACAGGTTCCATGAAAAAATCTTTCCGCTTTCTGCGGATACTCCGATCCCAAAAGGGATCGCCATCAGGACAGCAACGGTTACTGCCAAAATCTTTTTTCCGAACATCAAAATCCCTCCTGTTCTTACTCTTATTGTAGCAGAGAAGGATTCCAAAAGACACTACAAAGCTTCAACAAATGGTTGCATTTTTATTCCAATTGGTAACAATTTTACATTATAAGGCGGTGTCCTATGACCATTGAAGAACTGAAAAAAAAGGCCCTAAGCTTGACACTTCAGCCCGGCGTCTATCTGATGAAGGACAAGCAAGGGGAAATCATTTACATCGGCAAGGCCAAAGCCTTAAAAAACCGGGTGGTCAGCTATTTCCGGGAAAACAGTTCCCACACAGAAAAAGTCCGCCAAATGGTATCCCACGTCAATGATTTTGATTATATCGTTACCGGCAGCGAATTTGAAGCACTGGTTCTGGAATGCAGCCTGATTAAGCTTCACAGTCCCAAATACAATATTCTCCTAAAGGATGATAAGGGGTACCACTACATCCACATTTCGGATGGAGAATACCCTCGAATCAGTGCCGCCAAGCAGAAAACCGGTTCTGGAACCTTTCTGGGGCCTTATGTTAGCTCCTTTATCGTAAAGCAAAGCGTAGATGAGGCAAATCGGGTGTTTTGTCTCCCCACCTGCTCCCGACGGTTCCCCCAAGAATTTGGAAAAGGCCGGCCTTGCCTTAACTTCCACATTCACCGCTGCTTTGGGCTATGCCAAGGGAAAATGAGCGCTGCGGAATATCAGGGGCTCGTCCGGGAGGCAGTGGACTATATCAAGCACGGTTCGATTACCTCGGTGGAAGAGCTGCAGAAGCAGATGGAACAGGCAGCAGAAAACCTGGACTTTGAACAGGCGGCCCGGCTGCGGGACCGGATCCGGGCCATCCAGAAAATCACAGCGACGCAGCAGGTACTATTGGGAGAAGATCGGAACTTAGATGTGATTGCCTTTGCTCAGAATCATCTGCTGGCTTGTGCAGTGGTCATCCAGTATCGGGAAGGCAGGTTGATGGATAAGCTGACCTACTTTTTTGACGAGGTTACGGATTTGTCGGAGATCCGGACAGAGTTTTTGGACCGGTATTACGCTTCCGCCGCCGACATCGCCCGGAATATCCTCCTGGACGAGGCCCCGGAGGATCCGGAGCTTTTCAGCCAGTTTGTCCGGCATCAGGCGGGCCACGCGGCAGAGATATCGGTCCCCCAAAAAGGAGAGCGGAAAAAGCTGGTAGAAATGGCCCACAACAATGCTCTGGAACAACTCTCTGACCGGGTACAGAGAACCGGCAAAGAAGTCGCCGCCCTGGAACAGCTGGGCAATTTGCTGGGAATGGCATCACCGCCTATGTATATTGAAGCCTATGATATCTCCAACTGGGGAGAAACAGGACGTGTGGGCGGAATGGTGGTCTTTGAAAACGGCCGGCCGCTGAAGTCGGATTACAAACGGTTTGCCATTAAAGAAGTGGCAGGTCAGGATGACTTTGCCTCCATGGCTGAGGTGCTGCGGAGAAGATTCCTACGGTATCGTGCTGGCGACCCGGGATTTTCACGGCTGCCGGATCTGGTGCTGCTGGACGGCGGCAAAGGGCAGGTTTCGGCGGTACGAAAGGTTTTCGACGAGTTGGGGATTGATGTGCCGTTATTTGGAATGGTAAAGGACAACCGCCACAGGACTCGGGCGATTGTAGGCGAAGGCGGAGAAATCGCTTTATCCGCTGTAAAAGCAGCCTTCACCTTCGTCACCTCTATCCAGGATGAAGTACACCGCTTTGCTATTGCCTATCAGCGAAGCCTTCATAAAAAAGCCAATTACGACAGTGAACTGAAAAAAATTCCTGGTATTGGTGACGTCCGTGCCAAAGCAATCCTCAAGGAGTTCCGGACCAAAAAGCGAATTTTAGAGGCCTCCCCTGTTGAAATTTCTGATGTCACTGGTCTGCCGGCAGAAAAAGCAGAAGCTGTTTGGAAGGCAATCCACGAAATGTGGGAATAGGTATTTTAAAGGTTTTTGATTTTTAGGAAGATATATGGAGCTTGCAAAAACAGGATTGCCTTTGCTGGTGGAACATGCTATGCTAAAAGAAAAACAAAAGGTGGGCTATATAAAATGACACATCGCGAACGTGCTGTTCTGGCTCTATCCTTGCAGCAGCCGGATTATGTTCCTACTTTTGAACTGGAATACCAGCTGGCTCCGGAGATGTTTGGAGGGGACTTTCTCACAGAAGATGCCTTGAAGGGGCTTTCTCCAAAAGAAACGGAAAAGGCGCTTGCAGAAAACGCGGAATTCATGGTTAAAGTCTACAGCGAATTGGGATATTCGATTCTTCCTCTCCACTACCTTTCTCTGGAACATCTGATTAAAACCGCAAAATTGATCAACAAGCTGACCCATGACGAATTTCTGTTAACAGCCCATGGCGATGGGACGTTTGCGATTCCGGATGGCGATGGAATGTTGGATTTTGTTTACCGCCTTGCGGACGAGCCAGAAGCGGTCAAGGCCGAAGCCCGAAAAATGGCAGACGAAGCGATTGAACGTGATAAGCGCCTGATGGATGCCGGCATCGGAAGCCTGATCCTTTGCTCTGATTATTGCTTTAATGCAGGGCCATTCCTGTCACCAGCCATGTTCGAAGAATTTATTCAGCCATACTTGTACGATATTTGCAAAGCGATCCGGGAAAACGGAGGCTACGCAATCAAGCATACGGATGGCAATATCATGCCGATACTGGATATGTTGGTAGAATGCCGCCCACATGCACTGCATTCTTTGGATCCTATGGCAGGGGTGGACATCCGGGAAGTCAAGCAGCGTGTCGGCGATAAGGTGGCCCTTTGCGGAAACGTTCACTGCGCATACCTCCAGACAGGAACGGATGAGCAGGTATTGGAAAGCTGTCGTTATGCTATGGAAAATGGGAAACCCGGCGGCGGCTATATTTTCTGCACCAGCAATGTACCGTTTCGGGGGATGCCGGTAGAACGGTATCAAATGGTTCTGGATTTTTGGAAAGCTAACCGGGATTACTGATTGTTCTGAAAAAATTGAAAAAAGCTGAAAGATAGTGATAGAGTTTCCGCAGAAAATCGTCTAAAATGAATATAACCACAATACGGGAGGGTTATATGATGGCAATTTTGGAGGAAATCAGCACCTTTCTGCAAAACGGAAGGGCTCCTAAGGTAAAGGAATTGGTTCAGCAGGCTTTGGACGAGGGAATCGATCCTGCTACCATTCTGAATGAAGGCCTGCTCTCCGGGATGGATATCATCGGAGAAAAATTCAAAAACAATGAAGTATTTGTTCCTGAAGTTTTGATTGCGGCCCGGGCTATGAATGCCGGCGTTGGCATCTTGAAGCCCTATCTGGTATCTGCCGGAGTAGAGTCTAAAGGCACGGCCGTAATTGGAACCGTCAAAGGCGACCTCCATGATATCGGCAAAAATCTGGTTAAAATGATGCTGGAAGGCAAAGGCCTTACAGTTGTTGATTTAGGTGTCGACGTTTCTGCAGAGCAATTCTATAACGCAGCTGTAGAAAATAACGCACAGATTGTCTGCTGCTCTGCCCTGCTGACCACTACTATGAACGAGATGAAGAATGTGGTGGATTATTTCACGGAAAAGGGCAAACGTGACAGCGTAAAGATTATGGTCGGCGGCGCACCTGTGACTCAGAGTTTCTGCGACTCCATCGGTGCTGACTGCTATACAGCAGACGCAGCTTCTGCTGCAGATGCTGCCCTAAAGTTCTGCCAAGCTTGCTGAACAGATTGGTAATACATAAAAGCGGTACGGTCAAATAAGGCCGTACCGCTTTTACATACGGGGAACTTCTTGAAGCCCTAGTCTTCTGCAACATAAACCATATTGGGATAAATTTTTTGGAGACGCTCATCGGGATAATGGTCATCCAAAAATTGTTCCAACGCGTTGGTAGCCGGCTCTCCGGCATACCGTGCAGACATGCGCGCTACAGCCAGTCCGGAAATGGCGGAATTTAAAATCATAAAGACTAAAAGCACCCAGGTTAACGGTTTCCCGATCTTATTGGGGATTCGATTTACCAGTCGGCACATCCACGGATAGATACCTTTTACCCACAAGAGGGCCAACACCCCCCAAAAAATCGAATACAGCAGGTTGATTCTTCCATTAAGATTAAAAGGCATCTCGTCATACTGCCAAGAAACTGTGCCGAAAAGAAACTCCTGAACCCAGCTGCATATGTACTCAAAGACACTGCCGATTACAAAGCCTCCCAGGAAAATCCATGCATCCCGTTTCTTGCGCAGCCAATTCAGGCCCAAGGTCATAAATAAAGCACCAAATCCATACACCAAATTAAAAGGGCCGTAAATCAGCCCTGTTCGACTTTCATAATGATGTCGTGTTAGCAGGCACCAAATTGTTTCCACCACCACTCCCAAAAAGCAGCCGATGAAAAAAATCCAAAACAACTGATAAAAATTAAGGCCATGTGCAAAATGAGACGAATTTTTTCCGGATTGTTCAGAACGGAGATGTCCGCTATATTGTCGAAGCATAAATAAGAATCCTCCATATTACATAATCGGTGCGAACACCCCCAATATGGAACGTCCTAAGCGGACATACCATTTCACACTGTGGCAGTCTTCCAAGGTGA
This sequence comes from uncultured Clostridia bacterium, assembly GCA_944386445.1. Lineage (GTDB taxonomy): Bacteria > Bacillota > Clostridia > Oscillospirales > Ruminococcaceae > Merdivicinus. The sequence goes on along the minus strand of CALXBD010000072.1, from coordinate 14,150 downwards.
CCTGTTGACATTCTTCCAAAGTTTTCAGATAATCAGCCTTCATATCGGCAATGCAAGAGGTTTGATACATCCATACCGCGCATTCGAAATGCAGATACAGGCTTCGATAATCCAAATTAATGGTTCCCACCACACCGTACTGATCATCGACTACAAAGGTCTTCGCATGAATAAAGCCTGGCGTATACTCATAAATATGAACCCCGGCTTCCACCAAAACAGGATAGTTGGCCCTGGTAACCGCATGGACATACCATTTGTCCGGCACATGGGGCGTAACGATCCGGACATCTACGCCGGATTTCGCGGCAGTACACAAAGCAGTTACCATCTCACTGCTTAAAATGAGATAAGGAGTATTGATATAAACAAAGTATTTGGCTTTATAAATCAAATTGATATACACATTTTCGCCCACGGGCTCACCGTCCAAGGGACTATCCGTATAGGGCTGAATATATCCGTCCGTCTCCGGGAGTTCGGAAGCCCAAATATCTGGGCGATACTGTGCTACCTCTGTTTGATCGCCGCTCAGGTCATCCCAAAGGGCAAGGAACATCCGTGTTAGACTCCAGACGGCGTTTCCGTGCAGAAGGACAGCTGTATCCTTCCAATGGCCATGAATCACCTTTTTATTGATATACTCATCAGCCAGATTGATACCGCCGGTAAAACCGGTATGGCCATCGATTACACAAATTTTCCGATGGTCACGATTGTTAAACCGAAGTGACAATACCGGTATAAAAGGGTTGAAAACTTTGCAGCGAATTCCCAATGATTGAAGGTAGCGGTCATATTTGGAAGGTAAAGTCATAATGCTTCCCAAATCGTCATAAATAACCCGGACATCAACACCTTGCCGGACTTTCTCCACCAAAATTTTCAGGATACTGTCCCACATCACACCAGGTTCAATAATAAAATATTCCAGAAAAATATAGTGTTCCGCCTTCTGGAGTTCTTCCAGCATTCGCTGAAATTTCACTTCTCCTGAAGGAAGATATTCTGCAGAAGTGTTGTTATAGGGCACCCCTTTCGCATAATTTAATATATAGCGGGACTGGTTTGCTGCTTCCGGGTTTTCGACAGTCAGGGCTTCCATACTATCCGGGACAATATTCATTGTCTGTTCGTACCGATGGGCAACACCTTCCATTCTCTTCCGCTCTTTACGGGATAGATGATTTCCGCCAAAAATCAGGTACATCAATCCTCCAAACACCGGCAGAGTCAGGATTGGAATCAGCCAAGCAATCTTATAAGCCGGATTGCTACGGCTGTTAATAATATATAAAACGACACAAACGCTTAAAAAGATGCAAAAAACATAAAAATATCCAAAATATTTTTGAAATTCCAAAATTATCAATATCAGGACTGCTGCTTGAACTAACATCAAGAAGGCGCAAACAACCACTCGATGAAGCAACAGCTGCAAAATTTTTTTCATGCACAATCTCTCCCAGAATATCTATTAAAGGCACTTATCATGAAGGGCTTTCCGGTCGTTCAATTTCCGGAGCGTATCTCCACGTACCAGCGCATAGATTACCGATGCCGACGGAACCATCACTAACATTCCAATAATTCCAAAAATTCCTCCTCCGATGGTAACCGCCACCAGCACCCAAATTCCCGGCAGTCCTACGGAAGAGCCTACAACCCGTGGATAGATAAGATTTCCTTCAATCTGCTGGAGGATCAAAAACAGAATAACAAACCAAACTGCCTTCATAGGATCCCCCACCAGAATCAGCAAAGCACCTACGAAACATCCAACGAAGGCTCCGAATACCGGTATCAATGCGAGAAATGCGATCAACACAGATATCATCAGTGCGTAAGGGAACTGGAAAAGGCTCATTGTCAAAAAGAACATTGTACCCAGAATGACCGCCTCCAGGCATTGGCCCGTAATAAAACGGGTAAATGTCCCGTTAGCTAAAGCCAGGACCTCAAGGAACCGATCTACGCGATTTTCCTTAAAATGTGCGTAGAAAAACTGCTTAAACTGTCTGGCCAAAGTTTTTCTTTGAAGCAGTACATAGCAGGCAAAGATGATTGCCAGAAAGAAGGTGGTAGCCCCATTGAAAACGGAACCGATCACGCCGACCGTAGACCCCAAGAAGCTTCCCACGCCGCTTCGCAGGAAGGTCAAAATATCTTCCCAAATACCTTTCCAGTCAATATTCTCCACTGCGGTAAGGATTTCCGGATACCGTTCAAGCAGTTCTCCGCTCCAGCTTTGGATTCTCTTAATAAAATCAGGGATACTGTCACTGATTGTCATGGCTGTCCTACCCAATTCCGGCAGCACCAGGAATAGCACAGCGGCTACGATCAGCAATACTACGAAAACAGACAAAAGCAAGCATACCGGCCCTTTTAATTTTTCAAATCTAATCTTTCCTGTCTTTTTGGAAGGCCGAAACAATATTTTCTCAAAGCCTCTCATTGGCACGCTCAAAATAAATGCGATTCCCAAGCCCAGCAAAAACGGTGATAAAATTCCGATCACATGATTTAACACTGTGCTCAAAAAGTTTAAATTGTTCAGTCCCCAATAGAGAATTACCACTCCCCCTGCAACCAAAGCCACTTTTGTCAGTGTATTTCGATTCAGTTCCATTTTACCCTCCTGCCCCCGGATTTTACAGATCTTATCACATCATTCTACGGTTTATTATAGCGAATCCGAAACGCTTTGTCCATAGTATTCCGCCTGAACTGTCGTTTTCTGCATTCAAAATCAAAAAGCGCCGTCCGGAACATCGCCGGGCGGCGTTGTGCAGACAAGCAATACGAAAAGGGCCTTCTCCCACACCGTTGTCAAAGGCAACGGTAATTCGCAGCACTGTACGCGTTAATCACATCTGGCCTTACACAAGCCCACACGTGCAGCATCGGCACAATACCGTCGATAAAATTCACATCCTTATCAGTTCAAGGCTGCCAAAGAGGCGTATTCTTTTTGGAGAGCGGGATATAACTCACAATAAAGTTGATAGTAAGGAAGGTACCGCTCGTGATTTCCTGGGACCGGTTGCTGGATTCGGTCAATGCCCAGGATTGCATGACAAGCTTCTTCAACAGAAGCATACTCGCCCGCGCCTACCATAGCGAGAATTGCAACGCCCAGTGCGGGACCTTCCTTAGAATTAGACGTTTTTACGGGGCAGTTAAAAATATCTGCCAGCATCTGTCTCCAGAGAGGACTCCGTCCACCGCCGCCGCAGGCTGTCATATCATCCGCTCGGATACCCATACCGGTAATCACTTCTCTGCAATCATTCAGGGAAAAAGCGACCCCTTCCATTACGGAACGGATCAGGTCTGAGCGGGCATGCATTGCCGAAAGGCCAAAAAACACCCCGCGGGCATTGGGATCCAGATGCGGTGTACGTTCTCCCATCAAATAGGGCAAATACAAAAGCCGGTTGGAGCCGATAGGAGATTGAGAAGCTTCGCTGTCCATCACCACGTAAGGGTCTACATTCAGCCTTTCTGCCTGAGCCTTTTCCTCACTGCAAGCCATATCCCGGAACCACTTCAACGAAAGGCCTGCTCCCTGTGTTACACCCATCACATGCCAGGCCCCCGGCACTGCGCAGCAAAAGGTGTGGACTCTTCCCAAGGGGTCGATGGCCAGCTTTGAGGAATGAGCATAAACCACTCCGCTGGTGCCGATTGTAGTAAATGCCCGGCCATCCTCAACCGTCCCGGTACCCACTGCAGCCGCCGCATTATCCCCTGCACCGCCGACCACGACCGTTCCTTCCGCAAGCCCGGTCAAAGCGGCCGCCTGACGGGTTACACGGCCGGTCACTTCCGGTGATTCATATACTCTTCCCAGCAGCGCCGGGTCAATGGAGAGCTTGTCCAGTATTTCCCGAGACCAGCACCTGCCCGGCACATCCAAAAGCTGCATGCCGCTGGCATCCGAAACTTCTGTAGCATATTCACCAGTTAACATATACCGGATATAATCTTTTGGAAGCAGTATTTTTGCGCATCGGGCATAAATTTCAGGCTCATGATTGCGGACCCACAAAATTTTTGAAGCCGTAAATCCAGTCAGCGCAGGGTTTGCCGTAACAGCAATCAGACGATCACGGCCTACTTTCCTCGAAATCTCTTCACATTCTTCCGAGGTACGCTGGTCGCACCAAATAATGGATCGCCGCAGAACATTGCCATCCTGGTCCAGCATTACCAGGCCGTGCATCTGACCAGAAAGGCCAATTCCCTTTATTTCCCGATTATCCACACCGCTCGATTCCACGACCTCTGAAATAGTCTGTCGGACAGCCCTCCACCAATCAGCTGGCTCCTGTTCGGCATAGCCGTTCTGGGGCTGGTAAAGAGGGTACTCCTCTGCAGCAGACGCCACTGTTTTCCCTTCAGCCGTAAAAAGGACTGTTTTAGTTCCCGAAGTGCCGATATCCACACCGATATAATAGGCCATATTGATTCCTCCGCCCCATTTCATTTTATTCAGACTTCTCCTTAATGCTATGGTAACATGCCCATCTAGGGCTGTCAAGGCATAAACTATAACGGTTTCTGTCGAAATTTACCGTATTGATTTTGGCTCGACTTTGCACCCAAAAAGTGGTATACTGATAAAAGAGAATCTTTGATAAAGGAGCCTGTTTTATGTCCACAGAAAAAACCAATGTCATGCGTATCCTGGACAAGGCAAAAATTACTTATACCGCTCATTTTTACAGCCATGACGATGGGCTGATTGACGCTGTTTCCGTAGCGGGAAAGCTGGGCCAACCTGCGGAACGGGTATTTAAAACTTTGGTCACCCGCGGAGCCAGCAAAAACTATCTGGTTTTTGTGCTGCCTGCGGATAAAGAACTGAATTTAAAGGCGGCCGCAAAGGCTGTTGGGGAAAAGTCCATTGAAATGATCCATGTCAGCGAAATCAACGCTGTTACCGGTTATATTCGCGGCGGGTGCTCCCCTATCGGGATGAAAAAGGCTTTCCGTACGACGCTGGATGAAAGCGCTCTCGCCTATCCGACTATTATGGTCAGCGGCGGAAAAATCGGGACGCAGGTAGAGCTTTCTCCCGCGGATCTGCTTGCGATGACCCGCGGCTCTACTGCCGCTATCGCTCAATGACCCCGTTGGAAAGAGCCTGCCCTGCACCGGTATGGGAGGCCCTTTGCAGATTACAGGCTGCCGGATATCGTGCCCACGCCGTAGGCGGCTGCGTAAGAGACATTCTGCTGAATAAAACGCCTCACGACTGGGATGTAGCCACCTCTGCGCTGCCCGGTGAGGTCAAAGCGGTATTTGCGGGGACACCGGTCATTCCAACAGGAGAAAAGCATGGAACGGTAACAGTTTTACTGAGCGGGAAGCCATTGGAAATCACCACTTACCGTGTTGACGGGACATATTCAGACAGCCGCCGGCCGGATTTTGTCACATTCACCAGAACTTTGGAAGAGGACTTGGCCCGACGGGATTTTACCATCAATGCCATGGCCTGGAGCCCGGAAGAAGGGATCATCGACTGCTTTGGCGGAAGAAAGGATCTGGAAGACAGGGTCGTGCGGTGTGTGGGAGAACCGGATCGCCGTTTTGAAGAGGATGCCTTACGGATCTTGAGAGCGCTCCGATTTGCGGCAGTCTTAGATTTTTCCATTGATCCCGCTACAGCGGTCAGTTTGCGCCAACACAGGGAACAATTGCATCTGGTAGCTGCCGAACGGATTTCCGCTGAGCTTCAAAAGCTGCTCTGCGGGGCGGGAGCCGGGCGCGTTCTGCGGGAATTTCCGGAGGTTTTCAGCGTATTTCTTCCGGAACTGGAACCGTTATGGGGATTCGACCAGCACACGCCCTATCATCTTTGGGATATCTATGAGCATACCATTCGCTCTGTTGAGGCAGTGCGTCCTGACCCGGTACTGCGCCTGACCATGCTGCTCCATGATATCGGAAAACCTGACTGTTATTTTACAGATGAAAAAGGACAAGGGCATTTCAAAGGGCATCCGGCGGTATCTGCGGCAATGTCCGGTAAAATCCTGCGGAGACTCCGCATGGACGGGGATACTGTGCGCCGTGTGCGCACTTTGATCCAATGGCATGATGCGGGAATCCGTCCCGAAGACACACATATTCGTCGGTGGCTGCGAGCATTGGGAAGGGAAGACTTTTTTGCGCTGCTGGAAGTCAAAGAAGCGGACAATGCCGCGCAAAATCAAAAGCTTTCCGATGTACGACCGGAATTGAGCAAAGTTCGCGAACTGGCACAGGGGATTCTGGAGCGGAAAGAGTGCTTTTCGCTGGATGGGTTGGCTATTACAGGACGTGAGCTGATTGAGAACGGTATTCCCGCCGGCAAGCAGGTAGGATATACTTTGGAGGAACTTCTGCAGGCCGTCATGGAAGGCAGATGCCTGAATAAAAAGGATGTGTTGCTTTGGTGGAGCAAGGCTTATCCTCCTCTGCTGCCACCGGATTATCCGAGATTTCCGCAGTTTCGCATCCGCAAGGCCAAACAGGAGGATTTGAAAGCAATTGAGGACCTATGGTTCCGCTTGAACCAAAGCTTTGAACGAATGCCGTTAAATCCCTGCGGCTGGCGCAACGGGTTCTACCCTACCCCGCAGACAGCGAAAGAGGCCCTGAAAGAAGATTCTTTATGGCTACTGGAAAACGGCGGGTTCACGGCCGGTACAATGATTCTCAACCACAAGCAGGCAGATGCATACCGCCATGGGAACTGGCAGTTTCCTGCAGAGGATAACGAAATTCTGGTAGTGCATACCCTTTGTGTAGATACTGCGTGCGGCAACAAAGGGGCTGCCCATCTGATGATGGAATTTGCCTTTCGCTTCGGTCAGGAAATTGGATGCAAAACCGTCCGGCTGGACGCTTTCACAGGAAATGCCAAAGCGCTCAGGCTCTATGAAAGTCTTGGATTTCACCGGGCGGGAACGGTTGATTTAGGGCTAGAAGTCCCTGGCCTTAAATGGTTTCGTTTGTATGAGATTCCCATTCCCCGGAACTTCGGAATCTGACAAGAATTCCGTATGTCACAAAGAGCAAGCCCGTTTCCTTCAATTCCAGCCCGGGCCAGCAAATTGCGGAGCGGACGATAGGTCAACCGCGCTAACCAGTAGGCAACTGCCGTTCCGACCAGCAGCGCGGCCAGAAAGGCCAACATGGCGGTTAAAAAGCTCCGCCAGTCCGCCGCCTGATAATCGGTGCGATAGACCGCTTCATAAGAAAGCCCGCCCATAGCGGACACTTGGGAAAAGGAGATTGCTTTTTCCTCCACAGTGTCTTGCACTGCAGAAATACAAAAAACCTCCTCTCCCGAGTTCTTCGATATTCGGAATGTTTCCAGAGTCTCCTGCCGGAGGTTTTCTACCATCTGCCCCAAAGTTCGACTGTCCAACTGCAGCAAAAGCACTGCTTTTTCCGTACCTGCATCAGGATCCAGCCCAAGGATAATCAGCAAGTCATCTTGATCTTGTCCAGATATTCCCACCTCCCGATAGGGGATTATATCCATTAGCCGGATGTCCTGCAACCGGCTTAAGAGCCGCTCCTGTTCGACGGGACGAAGAATGCCGATGCTCCGAAAATATTCGTCGGTATCCCCCCAGGTGTACTGGTCAACCACCTTACCTTTCTGAGGGAACAGAACGGCTATGCCCTCCGCAATCCCAATAGAGGTTCGGTAAAGTGCGATCTCCTCCACGATCTCCAGTCAACGGTTATGATCCAAGGACCGCCCAATAATATCAGAGGAGGAATACGCTTTTTTAACCCAGGTGGTATTGCGGAGCACGTTACCAAACGCTGCCAGCTTCCCTAGGCTCTCATCAATACGGCTAATCACTGCTGCGGCATCCCCGGCACACTGCTTTGCAAAGTTCTCCCGGACCTGGGCCCGCATCTGCTGACCGAAAAAAAGCAAAAAAGGCTGATCGGAACCAAGAACATTCCGAAATACGTTGCCATAATTCTTCGAAAAAAACGGCTTTTCGTCTTCATCATCCTTCCCATCTGCGGCTCACCCGCGGTCCTGATCTCTCCACTCTGAAAACTCCTACAAGGCGCAGGAGAAGACTCCTGCGCCTCGCGCTATAATACAGTATACCATATTTCCCGAACGGGGGAAATCCTCTTTATTGTGCGTTGAAACGGTCCAGCTGATCTTGGACGATCTCCAGATATTCGTCCAGGCCGAGTTCCTTAAATTCCTCCATGTACGTATCCCAATCATCCAGGGATTCATTGCCCAAAATCAAGTTGGCCGCCAGTTCTTTGGAGTAGGTTTCCAAATCGGTAATGATATCTGCCTTGCGTTCCAGCTGTTCCTCGGTGGGCAGTGCCAGATAGGGGTTGGGGTTATCCGGATGGGTGGGCTGATAATCCAACACTTCCAGCTGATATTCAGATTTCCATGGCTCGACATCATTGATCTCATTGGACATATCTACCCTGGAATAACCGGGGAACAGGCTGCCCCACAGATAGCCGCCGGTGCTGATCCGGTCCTCAGCCATCTTTTCCCAAAGGCTGTTATTGATAACATCGTCCCGAAGCTTAGGCTCTCCATCCACAATATCGTAGGTCTGACCCTCGATTCCGAAGTCGCTTATCAGGCGATACTCATCGGAATAAATCACATCCAAGAATCTTCCAGCCGCATCCAAATCGGTGCAAGCCTTTGTAAATGCCCATTTTTTCCAGGCAAGGAACGGCGGTTCAATGGCATTAACTGGTGTAATGCCTTCTACTGCAGGCAGTGGTCCAATGGGCAGGAACTGAGGATCTTCTGCCTTGATGGAAGGCTCCAACCATTTCTGCATGGCATAGGTGAAGGTAGCACCCACCTTGTTTTCCGCCATTTTCTGATTAAGTGGGTCGCTGGATGCCGCACCAATCAGAGTCGTGTCCAGAATATTTTCTTGTACCAAGCGGTTCAGGTAGGAAAAATATTCTTTAACACCGTCCTGGTACCAAGGGGAGACAACCTTTTGATTTTGAATATCTATCGAAGCCAGGTCTGTGCCTAAACCAAACCATTGAGCAATGCCATTGAGGAAAACAGAGGGGTCAAAGCCTAAGATCTCATCTGCCACACCGTTGCCGTTGGCATCCTGATCCCGAAATGCCTTCATCACTGCAACAAAATCCTCTGCGTTTTCCGGAGCATCCAGATTGAGCTTTTCCAGCCAATCCTTACGGATGGCGATTATCTGGCAAGTGGAATGGACTTCATCTTGGTAATAGGTAGATTTAGCATTCGGAATCCAGTACATGTTTCCATCTTCTGCAGTGCTGGCACGAATTGCAAAATCCGCATTTTCCTTGAGAAATTCCCATGCGCTTCCGTCGCCGTAATTTTCAAAGATATCATTTGCCGGCAACAACGTCCCATTAGTGGCAAGATTCAAAGCGGTAGTATCATCCATAGGAGTCAAGTTAACATAATCGGGAAGATCATTAGCTGAAGCCAGACGAGTCTGAAGGACGACCTGATACTGGTCTACCGGGATGATTTCTATATCCAGCGCAAGGTCTTTGTCGGCAAATAATTTTTCCAAATAGCCCCAGATTTCGTATTCTTCACGGTCCTCCAGCTTAATATAGGGATTATCTGTCTCGGAAGACAATATGCGGATAGTGGAAACTCCTTGAGTGTCGCCTCCGTTTGCTGCGGATGAGCCACCGGAAGAGATAGATGATTGAGAGGTTTGAGTGTTCCCCTCTCCGCAGCCTGCCAAAGAGACAACGGCGGCTGACGCCAGCAAAACTGCCAGCGTTCTTTTCACGATTTCTTTCATAATAATGACCTCCTGTTCTATGTACGGGGCACCTGCCCGAAAAAACAAGTTTATCCTTTCAGGGAACCAAGCATAACGCCTTTTACAAAGTGCTTTTGGAAAAACGGATACGCAAAAATTACCGGCAGCGTTGTAAAAATGATCATGGCATATTTCAACTGGACATTTGACATATTCCGGATGACGGCTGCTTCAACCTCCTCCATAGGAAGCTTGGTCAAGTCTACCGTCTGCTGAACCAGCACTCTTCTCAGGTACAGCTGCAAAGGCTGTAGATCCGGATTTGGCAGATACACCATAGCGTTGAACCAACTGTTCCAAGTACCCACAATGGTATAAATAGCGATAACTGCGATAATAGGCTTGGCAACGGGGAGATAGATTCGCGTCATAATCTGAAAATGGCTGGCTCCGTCAATTTTAGCAGCTTCCCGCAGACTCTCCGGGATGGAAATGAAGTACGTACGCGTGAGGATAATATTCCAAATGCTGAAGCATCCCGGAAGAATGATAGCCCAAATATTATTATAAAGGTGCAATTTGCTCATTACCAAATAAGTGGGAATCAATCCACCCCCAAAATACATAGGGATCAGCAGGTAAACTGTCAGCCATTTTTTCCCCGCCAATCGGGAGGAGGTCAGGGGATAAGCTGCCAGTACGCAGGTGACCAGCATCAGCACTGTCGTTATACTAACATAAAGAAGGGTATTCCCATAAGCACGCCACATAGTCATGTCTTTCATGATAACTCGGTAGGAATCGAAGTGTAGTCCGTCGGGAATCAGATAAGTATTCATGGCGATAGCTGCTTTAGGCGAACTGAGCGACAGGACCAGAACATAGTACATGGGATACACGCAGATAAATGCCAGAATCGTCGCTGTGATACAGATCAGGCAATTTCCTATTCTGGATCCGTCATAATAAATATTTCCTTTTCGTTTCATGGAACTCCCTCCTCCTTTACCACAATCCATAGTTGGTCAGCCTGTTGCTAATCCAATTTGCCGCGAAAACCAGGATGAAATTGATGGTTGCCGTGAAGACTCCTACTGCTGAGGCAAAGCTGAAATTCCCGCTCTCAAGGCCGTCCCGATAGATATAGGTTCCAATAACGTCGGCGGTCTTATAGGTCGCCGGATTATATAAAAGCAGGATCAGATCGGTATTAAAGGCCAATACGCTGCCCACAGCCATAACCAGCATGATGGAAATTGTCGGCAGAATGGAGGGCAATGTCATGTACCAGATATTCTGAAATCGATTGGCGCCGTCCAGCCGGGAGGATTCGTAAAGTGACGGGTCGATTGAGGAAATCGCCGATATATAAAGGATACTGTTCCATCCAAAGGACTTCCAAATATTTGTAAAGGTATAGATAAAGGCAAAATATTTGGGTTCCATGGCATAGGCCTTAGGCGGCACTCCAAAGATTCCTAAAAGATGGTTGACCAGCCCGTTTGGCTCGATAAAAGACAGCACCATCCCAGCAACTACCACCGATGAGATAAAATAAGGTAGATAGCTAGCCGTCTGTATCAGCTTTTTAAAGCGGAGATTGTGAATCTCATTCAGGAGTAATGCGAAAATGATTGGGATCCAGAATCCCACTGCAATGTTCAGAAAACTGAGGACGAAAGTGTTTTTAATCAGCCGGAAAAAGTACTTCCCACTGATGAATTTGGTGAAGTGCTTCAAGCCCACCCATTCAATGCTCCCATCAAATGCAAGAAACGGATCCCCAGGCTGATAGTTCTGAAAAGAGATCAAGAGGCCATACAGCGGCAGATAACAAAATAGAAAAATCAAAATCAATACGGGAATCATGATAGCGTATAGTTCCAGATTTTCCTGAACATACTCCCGGGAATATTTTCGGCGCTTAACGCCGGCCACGGGAAGTGGCTTGCTTTTGACAGTCATAAATTGTCTTCCTTTCCTGGAACCCCGTCCGCGGTGTTCCGTTTCGCTCGAATTGAGGATAACAGTATTTTCGCATCCTGTCAAAGTTAGATATTTCCCAACCACCGGAATATTTGCGAAAAAATTCTCTCCGGTCTGAACTGCCCGGTTGTCCAAACCGAAAAAGCCCTTTATTTCAGGCTTTTTGGTTTGCAAAAATTGAACATCACGCAAAAATTGATCCCTAATGTGTAACACTTTTTCCTTTTCGGTGTATGTATAGATGACCGGCTACTCCGGTACAATCAATTCGAATGATAAACCTTACATATATTTGAGCAATCTACCGTTTACAAATTCGTAAAAATATGCTATTGTATACAAGGAAAGTACTCTTTGGGAGGAGTGTCGATGGAATACCGCTTCGGTGGCTGCAGCGATCAGGGAAATAGCCGGGCAACCAATCAGGACAGCCTTTTCCTCGCTTCCGATTCTCTGGCAGGTCAGGAAATTGTCTTTGGGGTTATATGCGATGGGGTCGGCAGCCTCGCGGGCAGCGGATATGCATCTGCTACGGTGGTGCTACGCTTGCGGGAATGGTTTTCTGAGGTGTTGTCTCAGACCATGACGGATAACTTTTTGCCTCAATTGGAGAGCAGTTTGATCCAGACCCTTGCCAATGCACACCGGGAAATCGCAACTCGTTCCCAAGAAGAGGGCGTCCCTGCGGCTACGACCGCCTCCGCACTGCTGATCTGCGGGGATTCCTACGTTTTAATTCACATCGGTGACAGCCGGATCTATCGGGTAAACCATGATATCTTTCTTTTGACGAAGGATCATGTGGCTCGCCAGCCGGAAGGTTCCACCGCGCTGACGCGCTGTATCGGAATCCAGAGAGAACCGGATTTCTTTACCGCAGCCGGCGCGGTTTTTGAAGAAGACGCCTTTTTACTGTGCAGCGATGGGTTCTATCACACTCTGGGAAGAGAACGAATTGTGCGGGGAATCCAGAAGATCCGCGCTAAGACAGATTTGGATGAACTGGCTGCCGCCTTTGTCCGTGAGGCCAGAGAAAGCGGAGAAACCGATAATATTTCTCTGGGTATCATCAAGCGGCTTTGACTGTATTTGAATGAAAGGAAGAAACGATATGCAGATCCGTCTCGTTGCTGCTGACAACAGCGCCGATTATTTAAGAAGGCTCTCCAATGTTCTTTCTCGGAGCGAAACCGTCCAGTGGAGCATCACCATGTATACGGACAGGAGACTTTTCCTGCAGGAAATTAGCAGCGTGCCCTGCGATATTCTGCTGTTTTCGGCCGGCATGTATGACCCTTCCCTGAAAAGGACAGGATTTCGTTTGGGAGTGCTTTTGGCAGACCCGGACGAGGATGGTGGCTTCTCTGCAGAGGGATTTCAAAGCATTCGGAAATATCAGCGAATCAGCGAAATCCAAAGACTTCTGCTGGAGCTTTATGCGGAAGTTTCTCCGACTGAGAATATCTACAGCGGACAGAATCAGGGCACAAAGCTAACTGTGTTTTATTCCCCTGCGGGCGGTACGGGAACGACTTCCGCCGCCATTGCTTATGCCGGCAAACTGGCTTTGGGCGGAAAGCGCGCGCTCTATTTGGATCTGCAGAATGTCTCTTCCCATGATGCGTTTTTTGGACCGTCGGACTTAAAAGGAGTCAGTGAGCTTTTTGCAAAGCTGGGCAGCGGCATCAATATGGCGGCAAAAATCCAAAGCCTGCTGCAAACAGATCCGGCAACCGGCCTTCTCCATATCCGGGGCTTCGACAACCTGGTGGATTTTGAAGCGGTTACGGCCGATGATATGACATCCCTGCTCACGGTGCTGCGAAGCTGTGGGTTGTTTGACCATATTGTGGCTGATATAAGCCCTTATTTGAGCCCGGCAGCCATGGCGGCTTTCCAGGAGGCAGACAGGATCGCCGCCGTTATGGGGGTTTCTACCGCCGCACGGGCAAAATGGAGCCTTTTTGAAAAACAATACAGCGTTTATGGAGCATTTCGTGAAAAACTGGCTGCCGTTCTGGTAGGCGGCGGAAATACAGAATTGCCGGTACTGGCAAGGCTGGACTTTTGCGCCAACGCCGCAGACAGCCGATCCCTTTGCGGATTTCTAACACAGCACGGCGGATGGGATCCTGCATTTTTGGCCTGATTTTTTCTGAAAGGAGGCGGTTGTATGCCTGAGACCTTGCGGGACGAACTGGTTTTTGAATGTAAATCGGAAATCCAGAATCACCCCCAGCTGACAACTATGGATGATGAAACCCTGCTAAATCTGATTGAACAGAAGCTGGACGAAAAGACCAGAGCTGCTGCCGAAAATAATAAGAAGCAGTTCGCCTTTCCTTATTATTTCACCTTATGTGCGGGAAAGCTTCT
>CALXBD010000071.1 GCA_944386445.1 uncultured Clostridia bacterium | reverse complement strand
AATTGAAAGCTTTACTCAATTTTTCTCGAAAAATTGCGGGGTGAAGGGGGCAGCGCCCCTTCTCGCTCGTCGTAACGAGCGAAACCTTTATGACAAAAAAGCGCGGGAAAGGTATGGAAAACCCACGCCTGGGGTTTTCCATACGGCATAAGTCGTTCGTTATTCTTGTAAACGTTAAACTGCAGAACCATCCAGTGAATGGTCCTGCAGCGGTTTTTGTTGGAGTAATTCTTTCGGGGAACCCCTTGATAGGGTCCCCCACGGCCAAACAGTTCACCGGACTGTTTGGCCTCCCCTCCTGATCTTATTTTCTATGGAGATTTCGCACTCTGCGGAGTACGACCAAAGGCGCTGCCTTTGGAATTCGCGATTTTTTGAAAAAAATCGAGTAAAACTTTTAATCTAGCTTGTCGGAAAGGCGGCAGAAAACCAAATTTTTTGCGTCTCCACAACGTGATAAAAGAACTTGAAATATTATTTTATGTGTGTTACAATTTTTATGAAACAAAATTTATTTTTAAGGCGGATGTATCCGGCCGCAGTTGAAAAGGAGATGGTTTTACCGTGTACAAAAGCCGGTATCACTATGATAATAGTGCGCTGCATATCGCAGTGGACAGCCTGACGGGGGAATTGCTGGAGCTGGTTCCCGCGTTTTCCGGGGAAAACCTGATTAAAAACTCGCTACATGACCTGCGCAAGCCCTTTCAAATTTACGGGCAAAAAGCTGGGAAAAACCATAGCCTTTTTGGGGGGAACGTCTATGAGATCACTCGGGATCCCGGCCTGAAGCCGGATATTTCCTCGGAGGAGCTGCCGGACGGCGGCATCCGGGTGACGGTAATCCATTCCCGGCTGACAGACGGGGAACGGTCTTATCAGGTATCGGTGAAGTATACAATGGAGCTGCCCGCCGGGAAAAGCGCTGTCCTCTGGCAAATGGAGATGGACAACCATGAGGATGGCCTGCTCATCGAGGACGTCCGATTTCCGGTGGTGCAGGGTATTTATATGGGGGAAAAGTGGCAGGATGATACCCTGATTTATCCACTTCATGCAGGTTTGCGTGTGGAAAACCCGGTGGAGGTTTTTGCCTCGCCCCACCGCGTGGTGGACTGGAAGTGGCAGGAGTACCGGTATGGGTACGAGCTGTCGAATCCGGCGTCGGGACCGGATGAAAACGGCCGGTATTTTCTGGAATACGCCTATTCAGGACCGCTTTCCATGACCTGGCTGGAGTATTTCGGGGACGGAACCGGCTTTTATTTTGCAAATCACGACCCGGAGCCCAGAACATGCTCTCTTCGGGCCGAAACCTGCGGTCCGGAACGTCCCGGAATGAGCTTTTCCTTCCGGCATTATCTCTTTGCGGAAGCCGGGCAGCAGTGGCGTTCTCCGCAGCTTGTCTGTGCAGTCCACCCCGGCGATTGGCATGAGGGCGCGCACATTTACCGGAGCTTTCGGGAGCAGTTTGAGCGGATTATCCCGCCCGACCGACCTGAATGGTTCGAAAAAAGCCCCGGCGTGATCGCCCATTATGATTTCAAGTACCAGAATGGCGGCGTTGTCCATAGGTATGAGGATATCCCTTCTCTTCTGGACGAGGCAAGAGATTTGGGAATCAATCATCTGCTGCTGTCCGGCTGGCACTGGGATGGCTTTGACCACGGATTCCCCAATTACTTCCCGGACCCGGAGCTTGGTACGGAAGAGGAACTGAAAAACGCCATCGGCAATGTGACCGGCCGGGGCGGACATGTCTGCTTTTATATCAACTCCCGTCTGGCCAACACTAAGTATGACCAACTGCGGGACTTCATTGATGAGAATGTGGTCATCCGCCGGGATGGTACGCCCCATATTGAAAATTATGGCAACGCCGACCTGAGCTTCGGCGCAATGTGCATCAACAGTGCCGGCTGGCAGCAAAAGCTTCGGGATACCCTCCGGTATATTACCGAGGAAGTCGGCGTGGACGGGGTCTATCTGGATCAGCTGGGGATGGCGCCTCCCGGCCTGTGCTGCGCTAGGGAGCATGGCCATGCTCCCGACCGCTGGAACCGAAGTTATCAGCAGCTGTTAGGCGATGTGATCGGCCGCCGCCGGGAATCCAATCCGGAACAGCCCATGAGCATCATCCATGAGGGCGTTTCGGATTCTTACGGAGGGTATTCCTCTGGGCAGCTGATATCAACGTTTATGTATCACCATGTGGGCGCTTTTCCGGAGCTGTACGCCTACACCTTCCCGGAACAGATTCTGGTGGATATGCTTTATCCCGAAAAGAATATGGCCATGCGCCCTGTCCATGTAGGGCAAGTCTCTACGGCGATTATGGACCGGGCTTTTACCACCGGGTTCTATTACTGGATCTATGACCTGGTGGACGATAACACCTTTACCCGGGACCCTGCCCAGTACGCCAGCCTGAAGAAGATGGTGGCCTTGCGGAAATTCTGGCTGGAAACCTTCGGACGAGGGCTTTTCCGGGATCAGGACGGCCTGGAAGTTTGGGGGAATGTTCGAATAGGACGCTTTGAGCTGGAGGACGGATTATTATTGGCTTGCGCCAGAGAAGACGACAGCCCGGCGGAAGTAATGCTTCCCTGGAACGGAGAGGCGCGTGTCTGTGCCTACGATGCAGAAGACGGTACAGTAGAAGAGCGGATGGTTCCCTGGAGCATAGAAAACGGGATCCTGCAGCTGGAGCTGCCGGCGGCCAAGCGGTCTTTGGTGCGTATTTTGCCAGATCATCATTAAGCCGGCGGGAAAAGTCGGCAGAAAGAAGGAGAGCGTATGGACTATAATAACCTTTTAACGGAACAGGTCAACCCGGATACCTTTGATATCGACTTGTGCTCATCCCGGGAAATCGTTGAGCTGATTAACCGTGAGGATCAAAAGGTAGCGGAAGCGGTCAGAAAGGTGCTGCCGCAAATCGCCGAAGCGGTGGACGTTATTGTAGAACGCCTGCGCAGTGGAGGACGACTGCTGTACATCGGTGCAGGAACCAGTGGGCGATTGGGAGTGCTGGATGCATCCGAATGTCCGCCTACTTATGGCACTGACCCGAAAATGGTGGTAGGAATCATCGCCGGGGGAGATACCGCCCTTCGCACCTCCTCGGAGGGAACCGAAGACCGGCCAGATGAGGGCCGCCAGGTAATCCGTGAGCATCAGGTCTGTGAAAAGGACGTGGTAGTGGGGATCACAGCCAGCGGAAGTGCTCCTTATGTCTGCGGCGCCCTCAATGAGGCCCGGACTTTGGGTGCTGCAACCATTGCCTTGTGCAACACAAGCCCTGCGGTGCTTTCGGCAGAAGCCGATATTTCCATTTTGCCGGTGACAGGGCCGGAAGCGGTTATGGGCAGCACCCGGATGAAAGCAGGAACCGCTGAGAAAATGGTTCTCAATATGCTGACGACTGCGTCTATGATCCGTCTGGGGAAAACCTATCATAATCTGATGGTAGACCTTGCACCCAGCAACCGGAAACTGAAAGATCGTGCCGTCAGAATTGTGATGGCTGCCACAGGCGTTTCAAGAGAGACTGCGGAAACGGCTTTGGCTGAGGCAGGTGGTGTTACCAAAACCGCTCTGGTCATGCTGCTGACCGGCTGCTCCGCTCAGGAGGCTCAGGAGTCTCTGAACCGGGCAGGCGGCGTCGTCCGAAAGGCTGCAGAAGAATCGCGGCAGGCGTGAATGGAGGCTCGATTTTGCGATACTATATTGGAATCGACGGCGGCGGCACCAAGACCCACCTGAAGGCGCTGTCAGAGGAAAAGTTCCTCCTTGGGGAAGGCTTTGGCGGCGCCAGCAATTTGACGGCTTTGCCAAAGGAACAGGTAGCAGATAACCTTTCAAAGCTGCTTCGGGAATTTTTCCGTGAAACCGGCCTTGTGCCGGAAAACTGTGCCGGCCTGTGCCTGGGGACTGCAGGGGCCAGCAGTAACGTGGCCCGGGAGCTTTTAGAAGAGATGCTGAAGCGGGAAGTGCCAGAAATACCGATCATGGTGACCAGTGACGCAATGGCGGCTCTTTATGGCGGGACTTTGACGGGATGCGGCGTCATCCTGATTGCCGGAACCGGCTCGGTCTGCTTTGCCCGGAATCAGCAGGGACAAATCTGGCGAACCGGCGGATGGGGCCACCTTATAGGCGATGAGGGCAGCGCTTATGCCGTGTCTGCAGCCATGCTCCGGGCTGTGCTGATGGAATGCGACGGCCGGGGTGAAAAGACTCTTCTCACCCCTCTGGTAATGGAGAAGCTGGGCATTTCTGACCCGATGGGGATCGTGGACTGGGTTTACCACAGCGGCAACGGGAAGGCAGAAGTGGCAAGCCTTGCTTTTCTTTGCGATATCGCCTATAATGAGAAGGATGCAACAGCTCATGCAATCTTGCAGGATGCGGCGGAACAATTGGGAAACATGGCGGCGGTCGCTTCCCGAAAGGTGGGGCTTTTGGACGGCGTGTGCGTTTGTTCCGGAGGAATGGCGGTGCGGTCGGAACCCCTGCGGCAGGAGCTGAGAAGGTGCCTTGCCCAGGAAGCCCCTCACCTGCAGCTTTCGGACTGCAGGGAGGACGCCGCATATGGAAGCGCCTTGCTGGCAATGGAGATCACGGCACGGTGAGGATAAAGGGGAGAGCAGCGTGACAGGACTTTTGCTCCGGGTGGAACAGATGCTGGAATACCTAAGCCCGGCAGAGCGCCGGATTGCGGAATATATACTGAAAAACAGCGGCAGCATCGTGGGACAGCCGGTAGCGGCCTTGGCGGAACATAGCGGCTCCAATAAGGCAACGGTGATCCGCTTTTGTAAAGCTGTGGGCTGCAACGGATATCGGGATTTTACCTTTCAATTGGCAGCAGAATTGGCGATTTCCAAGTCGGAGTACGACAGCGAATATACGGATATCAATATTGGCGACAGCGCGGATACTATTTTGAAAAATGTCTGTCTCAACAGTGTGAAGGCCATCGAAGAAAGCTGTTCGCTGCTGAAATCCCGGGAGATCGAGAAGGCTGTGGAGCTGCTGATCGACGCTCCCCGGATCGATTTTTATGGAATAGGAGCGTCCTGGATCGTGGCCCAGGATGCCCAGTATAAATTCATGAGGATCAACAAGAACTGTACTGCATACGCAGACCCTCACCTTCAGATGACGTCCGCTTCAAACCTGTCTGAAAAGGACGCGGCGGTAGCCATTTCCTGGTCCGGCGAAACCCGTGATGTCATTGACGCCGCCCGCCAGGCTAAGGAAAACGGCGCCACGGTGATAGCAATTACCAAATGCGGGAAAAACCACCTGTCTGAGTTTGCGGATGTGGTATTTTCATTGGTGTCACCGGAAACATCCATTCGCTGCAGCGCCATGAGCTCCCGAATCGCCCAGATGACCATGATCGATATTCTCTTTTCCTGCATGGTCAGTATGGATTATCAGCGAGTCAGGCCTTGTTTGGAGCGGACCCGGCCGATAGGGCCCAGCAAGCGGCTGGATCAGGACTTTTGACGGAAGGATAAGAATATGAAGCCTGTGGGAATTTATGTACACATTCCGTTTTGTGCATCCAAATGCGGGTATTGTGATTTCTATTCCGAAACAAGTGCCGAAGGGCAGGAAGAATATTTGCATGTGCTGTCCCAGGAGATCCGCTCTTATGCCGGAACCGGCACAAGGGCGGATTCCCTGTTTGTAGGCGGGGGAACTCCGTCGGTTTTGAGAGCAGATCAGCTGAATCGGATTTTGGACAGCTGCCGGGATGTGTTCGGCCTTTCGGGAGAGTGTACCCTGGAAGCCAATCCGGACAGCGTTTCGCCGGCTTTTCTGGAGGAGGTGCGGCGCGGTGGATACAACCGCATTTCTTTTGGGGCCCAAAGTGCTGACGATCAGGAATTGCGTTTGCTGGGGCGCCGCCATAATGCGTCCCGTATAACGGAGGCGGTTCGGGAAGCACGGTGCGCCGGTTTTGAAAATTTGAGTCTGGATATCATGTTGGGGATTCCCGAGCAGGATGCCAAAAGCCTTGCCCGGACCCTGGATACGTTTATCAGCCTTGAACCGGAGCACCTTTCCTGCTACCTGCTGAAAATTGAGGAAGGCACGCCTTTTGCCCGGAAGCATATGGAACGTTACTGTGCCGGGGAGGATCAGTCGGCGGAACTCTACCTCCAGGCGGCAGACACCTTGGAGCAGGCAGGATATCATCAGTATGAGATTTCGAATTTTGCCCGGCCCGGCAAGGAATGCACGCATAATCTGAAGTACTGGCGCTGTGAGGAATATTTGGGCTTTGGCCCGGCGGCCCATTCCTTTTTTAGAGGAGAGCGGTTTTATCATCCGCGGGGACTTGACGCATATCTGGAAAGCAACGGTGAAAATCGGATTTCCGACGGACCCGGCGGAGACACGGAAGAACGGGTTATGCTGGGACTGCGTTTGACGGAAGGAATCTCTTACGACACTTTGCCCCTGACGGAAATTGAACGGCAGAATTTTTTACGAAAAGTAAAAAAGTTTACAAAAGCGGGCCTTCTGGAACAAAAAAACAATCGAATTCGACTAACCAAACAAGGCTTCCTGGTCTCGAATTTTGTAATTTCCGACCTGCTATTTTTCTAAATATTACAAATTGATAACAAAATATACGTGGGCAAACCAGGCCTTTAAAGAGAATACTGTGAAAAGTAACCAATTATGTGAAGATTAAACTATCTTGTTTTTCCAAAAAAGCAGACCAGCTCCAAAAAAGAGTAACGAAGTGGTTGCAATTTTCAGAAGATGTGTTATAATTAGTATTGTTGTAACCGGATTGTAACTATGTGAAAGGAGTTGGTACCAATGGCTCTGCAGGGCAAAAACCTTGTTGCAGAGATGAAAAGCCGATTGGTTCATGTACTCAAATCAGTTTCTGAAAGGTTCAAAGAGTCTCATTCTTTGGAATATATGAAAAATACGTGCGGAAAGGCTGTGCAGCTGAGCTGTAGAAGAATCGGAGATTTCTTCCTGTTTACAGCTGATGCGGTTTGCCAGAGCTTTTCTTATGCCCGTAAGGCATCTGCCAGCTTGGCGCCTGTGGGCCAGCGCATGAACGGTTTCGTGAAAAATGTCGCGGTAAAGATAGGTGCCAGAATCGGTCGCTTGTTCCGTGAGATCGCAAATCCATTTGTAAAAATGTGGCGCGCTCCTCGCTTGATTGCGCAGGGCGTTCGCGCAGACGGCATCCGCGGCGGCGTGACTGTCTTTTTCCAGGGATTGCGCAATAACAGCGGATTTTTTACTACTATTTTGAATTATGCCGCGCCGGTTGTGGGAATTTTGGTTCTGGTCAATGTGGTATCTTCCGGATTGAATGTAACCTATGCATTACAGGTTACCAGCGATGGTGATCTGGTGGGTTATGTGGAAGACGAATCTGTTTTGACTAATGCTCAGGAAGAACTCCGGCAGAGAATTATCAGTACGGATGGTACGGGAGCTACATTTGAAATTAATCCGTCTGTGTCATTGGTGCAGGTGAATGAGGACCTGATTTCAAGCGTGGATAAGATGACCGATAATCTGATTCGGATTTCCAAGGCCGACGTCAGTGAGGCGGAGGGACTTTATATTGACGGCGATTTCTATGGCGCAGTAACAGATAAGACTCTCTTGGAATCGATTCTGACCAAAACATTGGATAGTTACCGTACCGGCGCAGAGGGAGAGATCGTTTCCTTTGTAAAGGATATCGAGCTTCGGGAAGGCCTTTACTTGACAAGCAGCCTGATTTCCTCGGAGGATATGGAAAATATCCTTCTCTCCAATCAACAGGCGGAAGTCACTTATACAATCGTTGAAGGCGACAGCCCGATTGTGATTGCGGATAAGAACGGAATTCCTTATTCTGAATTGAAGCGGCTCAATCCGGAAATTGAAACCACATGCCTGATTGGACAGAAGGCACTGATTGCAACGGAAAAGCCGTTCCTTTCCGTAAAGGTCGTAAAGAATGAAACTTATGAGGAATCCATTCCTTATGAGAAGGAGACAACAGAAGACAGTTCTCAGTATAAGGGGTATACAAAGACAGTTCAGGCAGGGCAAAACGGTTCTCAGACCGTGACTGCATCTGTTGAGTATATAGACGGATACGAAACCAGCAGAGAGGTTATCTCTACTGTGGTCAATCAGGAACCTGTTACAGAAAAAGTCGTTGTTGGCACAAAGGAAAAACCAACTTATAGCTCCAGTACAGTGTTGGGTGCCTCGGTTGGCTCCGGTACTGTAAGCGGCAACTTTATTTGGCCTACCAGCGGATATGTCAGCTGTGGGTACAGCTCCGGCCATAAAGCGCTGGATATTGCAACTTCCTATGGAACGCCGGTATATGCTTCTGCCGCAGGACGGGTAATTGTGGCCGGATGGTATTATAATTACGGAAAATGTGTGGTAATTGATCACGGCAACGGAGTTCAGACCTTGTACGCGCATAATTCCAGTCTGAATGTTTCTGTAGGAGAATACGTTTCGCAGGGACAAAAAATTGCCGGTGTAGGCAGTACAGGTTATTCCACCGGAAACCATTGCCACTTTGAAATCAAGGTGAATGGAAGCAATCGGAATCCGTGGAATTATTTGGGGTAATTCGTAACAAAAAGTTTACAACTGACGCATCTGATCAGATGCGTCAGTTTTTTGTGCGTTTCGCTCAGGAAATGGGAAAACTTCCGCCGCGGATTGTAGCTTTTGGGAATGATTTTGAAGGAATTTTTTCCGGATTTTGAGAAATGCGGGAAACGGATAGGAAAGGCATGAAAGTTTGGTTGAAATCACGAAGAAATTCGATTGACGAATCGGAAAAGCTGGACTAAAATGAAAGTAAAAATGGCGGAAAAGGCCGTGAAATGGGCCTTACTGAGGTGGCCGGAATCGGGTGAAGGGTATGGGAAGTAAACTCCAAATCGAAGGAGCATATAGCCGGGTCGTGAATTTTGCAATGCAGCAGAATTATGTACCGGTAATCAGAAAACTAACGCTGCAGAATCAGAGCAGCGATACACTGGAGAACCTTAAAATCTCAGTAAAAGTCTCCCCGGCCTTTGCAGCACCGTGGGAGCAGGAGATTTCCCGGATTCCAGCCGGGGAAAAGGTGGATTTGGGAGCGATCCCACTGCAGCTGCTGCCGGAATACCTTTATAGCCTTACGGAGCGAGTGGCCGGAACTATGGAAATCACAGTCTCCGATCAAAATGGGGAGGAATTGGAGTCTGTCTCTCAGGGACTGGATGTCCTTGCTTATGACGAGTGGACAGGATTACTGGTAATGCCGGAAATTATTGCGGCATTTATTACACCGAACCATCCGTTGGTGGCAGGAGTGATTCATAACGGCGCACAGCTGCTGGAGCAGTGGGGAGCTACGCCGTCTTTTACGGGATACCAAAGTCAGAATCCCAACGCTGTTCGTGCCCAGATGGCAGCGCTTTACGGCGCCCTGCAGCAAGAAAAAATCGTTTATCGTTCGCTCCCAGCCAGTTTTGAGACTGTAGGTCAGAGAATCTGTATGTGCGACAGTATCCTGACCCAAAAGCTGGGAAACTGTATCGATATGACGCTGCTGTACTGCGCTTGCCTGGAGGGCGTGGGGCTGCATCCCTTAGTTATATTTGAAAAAGGACATGCCTATACCGGTTGCTGGCTGGAGGAACAGAGCTTCCCGGAATGTATACAGGACGATATTTCGGTGCTAACTAAACGGGTGGCAGAGGGCATTAATGAGATCGCACTGGTGGAGACCACTTGCATGGCGGCGGGAAAGACCGTCGATTTTGACGCGGCGGAACGAATTGCCGAACGCAGGATTGCCGGCGCTAACGACTTCCAGTTTTTAGTAGATGTAAAACGGTGCCGTGGAAGCGGAATCCGGCCGTTGCCATTGCGAAAGACTGAACTGGATGCGCCTGTCTGCAACCAGGAGACCTCGGAAGCCGTGACGGCGGCCCCCGAGGTCCGAGAAGTTATGCAAAAAATCCAGGACACGGATTCTGTTCCGGTAACGCGTCAGCAGATTTGGGAGCGTAAACTGCTGGACTTGAGCCTGCGGAATATGCTCATTAATTTCCGCGTGACCCGCAGTACGCTGCAGCTGATGGTGGAAGATTTTACCGCCTTGGAGGACGCACTGTCTTCAGGCGCTGAATTTCAGATTCTTGGTCGGCCGGATGATTGGGAGGATAATGTCCGGGACCGGCGGATTTATGAGATGGAAAATTGCACCACAGCCATGGAAACCTTGATGCGTTCTGAATTCCAGAGCAAACGGATCCGTACCTTCCTTGCGGAGGAGGAAGTGGCTCCTGTGATGACGGCCCTCAGCCGTCAGGCCAGGACCAGTTTGGAGGAAAATGGGTCCAATACGCTGTATTTGGCGCTGGGGTTCTTGAAGTGGTATGAAACAGAGGTCAGCGAAAAGGCTCGCTATGCGCCGCTGGTACTGCTGCCCATCGATATAATCCGGAAGTCGGCGCAACGGGGCTATGTGATCCGTCTTCGCGACGAAGAACCTCAAATGAATATCACCCTGCTGGAGATGCTGCGGCAGGATTTTGGAATGACAATCGGCGGCTTGGACCCTCTGCCCCGGGATGAACGGGGCGTGGACCTGAAAGGCGTCTTTGCCGCAATGCGACAGGCCGTGTTGGCCAAATCCAGATGGGATGTGGAAGAACTGGCATTCATCGGATTGTTTTCCTTCAGCCAGTTTATTATGTGGAGCGATATCCGCAACCGGGCAGATGACCTGCGGCGAAGCAAAATCGTCCAAAGCCTGATGTCCGGGAAGATGGAATGGACCCCTTCCGCGGATTTCCCAATCTTGGAGCGTTTGGATGAGGAATATCTGCCCGGAGATATCGCAGTGCCCATTGCGGCAGACGCATCTCAGCTGGCGGCGGTCTGCGCTGCGGGAAAAGGCAAAAGCTTTGTTTTGCATGGCCCTCCCGGCACAGGAAAGTCCCAAACTATCACAAATATTATCGCCAATGCCTTGTATCAGGGGAAAACGGTGCTTTTTATCGCGGAGAAAATGGCGGCCCTGAGCGTTGTCCAAAAGCGGTTGGAAAAAATCGGACTTGGCACATTTTCCTTGGAGCTTCATTCCAATAAGGCCAAGAAGCGGGATGTGTTGGCCCAACTGCAGCAGGCCCTGGAAATCGGCCATATTCGGCCGGTGGAGGATTACGAGCAGCAGGCGGAACGGCTCCATAGCCAGCGGACAGAATTGAATCAGTATGTATATGCTCTCCATCGGAAGCAGCCTTTCGGATTTTCGGCCTACGAGGCAATTTCCCGGTATGAGGCTTATAAAGACGCGCCTGCGGATATATGCTTTTTGCCGGAAGATATTGAACAGCTGACAGCAGAACGGCTGGTGACGTGGAACGATTTAATCAGCGAACTGGCAGCGGCAGGCTCCGCTTGCGGTGACGTCAGCGGACATCCGCTGAGAGAATTTACCGCCGCAGTGTACAGCCCGGGAATGAAAAGCAGCTTGGTCGCATTGCTGACAGCGTATGGAAGAGCAATGGAGCAGATGCGACAGCGGATGCGGGAATTTGCAGAGCCATCGGGCCTGCCCCGGGAAGACGGGACAGGTGCTTATCTGGATGCGGTGTCCGAAATTGCTGTTTTCTGCGGGCAAACCGGTGCGATCCCCAGAGGAATGGCGGATTGTGCCAACTTGGAAACTCGGGGAGAAGCCGTAGCCGAACTTTGTAAAGCCGGCCGCCAGCGTGATGAGGCCCGGAACCGGTTGCTTCAGAATTACAGCCGAAGGGTATTGGAGTTTGATGAAAAGCCTGTCAGAACAGCTTGGGAGGAGGCTTCCGGGAAATGGCTGCTGCCGCGGCTATCCGGCCAGAGAAAGGTTTTGAAAGCTTTGCGGCTGCTGGCCTTGAAGCCCAGGGAAATTACCAAGGATGTCGTCAATGAACATCTGGAGACCATGACGGCGTATCAGGAGAAGGCGGCAGAGGTACAACGGTTGTCTGCCGGCTTGGCTCCGTTATATGGAAAATTGTGGAATGACGGGTTGCCGGATTGGTCGGCTTTGGAAAAAGGGTACCAGGATGCCTGTGAGCTGCAAAAACGTGTCCGGGCACTGAGCAATGATCCGGAAGAACAGACTACGGCTCGATACGCTATCGCCCGCGCCTGCGCGGACCCTGATGATTACCGGAGGCGAATGGGCAGCAGCTTGACCGGATTGGTGGATTGCTGGAAAGAGATCCGGCGTTTGGAGCAGGAAATCGGAACGCTTTGCGGCGCGGAAGTCAGGAATGAAACCAGTTATCTGGAAGAAATGTCCAAACGACAGCAGCGTTGGAGCAACCATATAGATCAACTGCGGGATTGGTGCAATTGGATAGCGGTTCGCCAGAGGGCTGTGGAAAACGGGCTGTCTGCTGCGGCAGGAGCTTGCCAATCCGGCGCAGTCAGCAGCGGGGAATTGGAAAGAGCTTATTTTAGAGGCCTTTACAGCGCCTGTGCAGATTGGAGCATTGAGCGGGAACCGGCTTTGGCTTCTTTCCACGGGGCAATGTTTGATAATAAAATTCGGAAATTCCGCCGTACTTGTAAGGAGTTTGAGCAGCTGACCCGTACAGAGCTGGTGGCGAAACTCTCCGCCAGAATCCCGACGCCTTCTGCGGACGCAGCAGCTTCGTCGGAAATCGGGATCCTTCAGAAAGCCATTAAAAGCGGCGGCAGGATGCTTTCT
>CALXBD010000070.1 GCA_944386445.1 uncultured Clostridia bacterium | reverse complement strand
CGGATGGTTACACCCCTGTTGAAGTAGAGGAAAATGCAAGTTTTTCCTGGATACTTTCCTATGATCAATCGGATGCCGCACAGGAACGTCCCAGATACTATCGGCTGCTTCAGGTTTTAGATGACGGCACCAAGCTTTATTCCGATGCGCTGGAGTTAAGCGACGACCTTATTTCTACGGGGACTGACATTGAAGAAGACCGTGGCGACGAAACCAGCCCCAACGAAGGGGAAGGTCAGCTTTCTGGCGGCATGCCGGAAACGGACCGTGTAGACGAAGCTTTGTCATCGAAATCTCCGGATCCCTCATCGGAACCGGCATCGGCTATAGAATCGGATGGTTCAGAACAGCCAAAAGACGAGATAGGAGAATCAGAGAGCCATGGCAGCGCTGAGAATACGGAGGAGTCTTCAAATTCCAATGATCCCACTGCTCCAGCCAGTAATTCATTGCCAAGCGATACCATAACAGCCGTACAACCGGAAGAAAGCGAAGAGAGTGTGCAGGAGCCGGATTTGGAGGAGAAATCGAAACCGGCAAAAACAGATGAGGAAAATTTGGTCAGTACAGATACCGAAAAAATTGTGGGCATAGTGATTGTTGTATGCATACTGGCTTGTTCTACTGCGTTTTTTGTTTTTAAGCGTAAAAGATAAATCAATATAAAATGAGAATGACGGCTTTTACCACAGTGTAGAAGCCGATATTTTTATTTAATTGTACAGGCTTCATTCAATTTATTTTCATTTGTTTAAGTCGTTTGCGATTCGTCTGAGGTAAAATAATATCCTTTCCGTGCAACTGTTCGTATATACTGCTTACCGTCGCATAGCTGGGCTAATTTTTGCCGGACCGTAGCCACTGCCACCTGTAGATTATGGCGGCTTTTTATGATGGGTTCTTTCCATATCTGGTCATAGAGTTGTTCATAGGAAAACACCTTCCCGGGATTTCTGGCCATAAAGGCAATAATATCAAATTGCAAAGCAGTAAACTCCCCCGGCCTTTCCTTGTATGTTATCATCCTTCGGTTTTCATCAATACACAGGTATCCAAAACGCATTACATCCGAAAAGAAGACCTGCTCGTTTTTTCGGATCCTGGCTTCAATACGTAATTCCAGTTCTAAAATATCATACGGCTTGGCAAGGAAATCATCTCCTCCTACCTGAAAGCTGGCAATACGGTTCTTAGTATCCGTAAGACCGGAAAGAAATATGATAGGAGTCCCACTAAGGTTCCGAATCTTTTCACAGACTTCGAACCCGGTAATGTCTGGCATATCGATGTCCAAAATAATGCAATCCATAGATGTGGAAGATAAAAGCAAAAGTGCGTCTTTGGGTTTGTCTGCACAAAAAACCTTATATTGTTTTCTGCAAAAATACAGCCGATTGCTTTCTAAAAAATCTATGTCATCATCGATAAATAGAAGCTTTTTCATGATTTTAGTCCTTTCCTCAGCCCTGCTTTACAATTATTATACCATTTTTGCGTGTAGTTGAGGAGTAATTTTATTTAAAAAAGTCAAGGGTTCGTCAATTTAGAGGGAAACACCTTTACATGGGGTTTAGACATGATTTTAGGCATGATAACATTTATTTAAAGGTGTTTTTTACAGAACTATGATTTGAAAATTCACTGTTTTGATGACACGGGGAAATGTGCAATGGAATAGAGCAACAGATTGGAATACGATTTTGAAGAAGCATTGGAGGAAAAGCTTGAAGGAGCGTCCAGCGAAATGTTCAACCTGGCGTTAATTTGTCCAATCCAAAATCAACGGATAATGTTCCGGCCCTTTTCCAGACAAATAGTAAGGGAAGCAGTAAGATTAAGTGGGAATGGGCCTTTGAAGAGGGTCATACTCAGTTAAGTACTTATAAAATAACGCAGACTGACGTCTATGACACTGAGTTGGGCAATCATGCCGCAAACGGTGAAGCTCCGACTATCAGCTTGAAACTGGAAACTACCGTTACACAAATCGACGAATGCCTTACTACATAGCAAAAATAGTGAGTTATAAAATATAGGAGGTAGCGAGTTCAGGATGATTGCTTTTACTAGAAAAAAGATCGGTTTCTGCCTGTCACGCTTATTTTATTCCTGCTGGCGGTTGTTCTGATCCCTCTTACTGCAGAACGTACTTATGCCTGTGAAAGAATTTAGGTTGAAAGAAATTGAAGATGTGAGAAATTTTATCCGGGCAAAGGAAGGCGCCCTTCTTTCCATAGAAGGGCGCCTTCCTGTTGCCTCAGTAGTGAGATGGCCTCGTCTTGGATCATCCAACGCAGCAGGTCATATATATCTTCAAAATGGTAGTAAAAACTCTGCCGCCGGATATTACATATGCTTGTCAGCTCTGCAATCGTGATTTTATCCATAGGCTTTTGAGCCATCAGTGTCTTTAAAGCAGCAGCCAGCTGTAATTTTGTCTGTTCAGAAACGGAAGGATTTTTCTCATCCATGGGTATACACGCCTCCACACAATAAAGTATATCATTTTTTTTGTTAAAATCAATCGGTCAAATGCCCCTTAGTGTCATAATTTTGACAAGAGGTTTGTTTTGACCTTTGAAAAACTGGTGGTCCATGGAGTATAAATGTATATGTCACATAACGCAAAAGGAGGGAAACCAGATGGAACAGTATAAAATTGTGCCGGAGAGCCAGCTTGGCCCCAGGGAAGGGATGCTTCAGCTGGAAGAGCAAAATGGAGCCTTAAAGGGTACAATTACCTTGCTTGGGTATGAAAATCCGGTTTCCGGCGAATGGACCGGAGAACATTCGCTTCGGCTTTCTCATCATCTGCATACACAAATCAGTGACCTGCCCTGTGTTTCCGTATTTGAAATGGGAGGGAATACCATTTCCGGAACTTTACAAAACGGCCGGAATGTGATGAAGTGGCACGGGGAAAAAGAGTCTGGTAAGAAAGGCGGGAATGCAGAAAATGGCGGGGAATAAAGAAAATACAGGTAACAGCTTTATGAATAAGCTGGCCACATTCATTGTAGATAAGCGGAATTTATTTTTTCTGCTTACCATCATCATGCTGATTTTTTCGGCTTTCTCTCGGAACTGGGTGGAAGTGGAAAGCGAACTTTCTGCTTACCTTCCAAATGATTCCGAAACCAGGCAGGCTCTGGACGTGATGGAGGAGCAATTTGCCACTTTTGGCAGTGCCCAAGTCATGGTAGCGAACATTTCGCAGGAGCAAGCTGAAGAACTGAAAGATCAGATCGCCGGGATCAAGGGCGTGCAAGGGGTGGAGTACGACAATACAGAGGATCACTACAACAATGATTCGGCCCTATATGCCGTTACTTTTGACTATGACGAGTCAGATGTTGCATTTCCGCTTTCCCAGAAATGTCCCTATGCTTATGGCGAAAGCTCCTTGAAAACGCCTGTGCTGAATGAGACACAGATCGCTGAGAACATGATCCACGACAATTTTTCTTCCACCAACATGCTGGCTCTCATGGTCCCCACCGGAAATTATGAAAAGGAAGCGGCTATCCTGTCTGAACTGGAGCAGTATGACGAAGTGGACTCTGCCATGGGCATCGCCAATGTGGAGGCGATGGACGGATACACGCTGGCTGACCAACTGACGCCTCGGGAATTTGCGGAGCTTGCTGGGCTAGATTATGAGGTGGCGCAAGTCGTTTACGCGGCGTATGCTGCCCAGCAGGATGAATATGGTCAGATCCTGGGCAATCCGGATAGCTATGAGGTGCCACTAATCGATATATTTCTCTTCGTCTGTGAACAGGTGGACTCCGGTATCGTAACACTGGATGAGGAACAGACAGAGATGCTGAACGGAGCCTATACCCAGATGACGGCGGCTAAGGAGCAGTTACAGGGTACAGAATACAGCCGGATGCTTGTTTACCTCACGCTGCCCGAAAGTGGCGAGGAAACCTATGCCTTCATCGATACAATTCAGGAAATCGCTCAGAAGTATTATCCGGACCAATCTGTCTATATTGCCGGTAATTCCACTACGGAATATGATTTCCAGAAATCCTTCTCTCTGGATAATACGGTGGTCAGCGTGGTCTCCATTCTGATCGTTCTGGTGGTGCTGTTGTTTACATTCAAGTTGGCGGGCATGCCGGTGTTGCTGATCCTAGTAATACAAGGCAGTATCTGGATCAACTTCTCTATCCCGTATCTTTTAAATCAACCATTGTTCTTTATGAGCTATCTGGTGGTCAGCTCCATTCAGATGGGCGCCAACATTTGTGAAAATCATGGCGAAATCAATACAACAGCAGTGGAAGTGTCAGCAGATATATCGGACATCTCTTTGCTTCGGACTACGGAGAGTGTTCCTGCGGGAACCGATATCGGCGGCATTGCCGGCTTTTCCAGCGGTGTGGTTCAGAGCTGTGAAAACGCAGGGAATGTTGGTTATGGGCATATGGGCTACAACGTGGGCGGTATTGCAGGGCGGCAGTCTGGCTATCTGGACGGCTGTAAAAATACCGGAACGGTCAACGGCCGCAAAGATGTAGGTGGTATTACTGGGCAGTTGGAACCCCAGGTTACGTTGCGTTACGATCAGGACCTCCTGGACCAGCTCTGGGTAGAACCGGATACGTTGCAGGGGCTGACCTATCAGGCTGGTGCGGATGCGCAGAGCAGTTCTGATGACCTTTCCGGGATTATCAGCAACCTGATTTCCGATATTAGTACCGCAAAGGATGCGGTAAACGGACTCAGCGGCGCGCTTACGGATTGGGGCAATACAAACATTGAACAGATCAATGACATTTCTGCGCGGATCTCCTGGGTCATCAGTGAATCAGAACCCACCCTTACTGAAATTAGCGATGCTGCGGAATTCCTGGAAAAAGCCTCCTCCTTGCTGATGCAGGCCGCCCAAACAGTGGAAGGAGCCGGAGAACAGGGGGAAGCAGCCGCTGCAGAATTGCGGCAGGCTTCCAAAGATCTGCAGGATGCAGCAACCTATGTGAAAAACTGCGAGGCCCACCTTCGTTCTGCTCTGGATATCGCAAAGCCAGCTGCCAATGATAAGAATGTGGTGGACATCATCAAAAACATTCGGGATGAATTAAGCGCTGCAAAATCAGAAGCTCAAAACGCAAAGGCTTCACTGGAGAGTGCGGTCACCCACGGAAAAAACGCAAAAGAAAAACTGAAAGCTATGGGTAAACAGGGTGACGAAGTGCTGGATCTTCTGGTGCCGGCGATGGATAACCTGAATCAGGGAATGTCCTCTATGGGAACTGTTTCCGATCAGATTTCAACTATCATGTCGACGCTTGCAGAGGAGCCTGCTGTCTCCTTTACACCGGTGGACAGCAGTGTCACCAGTCAGGGGGATGCCCTGGAAGCAGCGCTCTCTCAGGTGCTGAACAGTGCTTCTGGGCTCCAAGGCAGTATCTCCTCTTCCTCTGATACACTTCTTGATGATTTTGATGCTATCAATAGGCAGGTACAGGTGATCACCGATCTTTTACAGCAGCAGGTGGAGAAAACAAAGGAAAAGGACGCTGCGGATTCCTTTGCGGACATTTCCGATGAGGATGCCGGTGAGCCGGCCTCGGGAAAAATCCACGGAGCGACGAACAACGGCGAAGTATTCGGGGATGTGAATGTGGCTGGGATCGTAGGTTCCATGTCTGTGGAGTATGATTTTGACCCTGAGGATGATCTGACCCAAGACGGAACGCGTTCCCTTGACTTTCAATACAAGACTCTGGCGGTTGTTACGGCCTGTACCAATGAAGGAACTGTTTGCGCAAAGAAGGATTACGTCGGCGGTATCGTGGGCAGGGTGGATCTTGGTGCAGTCAAGGACTGTGAGAGCTATGGAAAGGTGGAAAGCTCCAACGGGGATTATGTAGGCGGCGTTGCCGGCCTCTCCCGGACAACTATTCGAAACTGCTTTGTGAAATGTACACTTTCAGGTGGCGACTACGTGGGCGGTGTGGTAGGAGCCAGCAAAGAAAACGCCGTGGTTTCCGGCTGCTACACACTGGTGGATATTCCGGACTCTGGGCGGTATTCTGGCGCCATCTCCGGTACGGAAGACGGAGAGTTTACTGGAAATTATTATGTATCAGATGCCCTTGCAGGTCTTGGTAGGATCAGCTATGCCGGGAAAGCGGAGCCCGTTTCCTTTGAAGAGTTCACTCAGGTGGAGAACCTTCCGGAAAAAATGACACAGTTTACCTTGCGTTTTCTTGTGGAAGATGGGGAGATCAAATCCCAATCCTTTTTCTATGGGGAGTCCTTTGGCGCAGAAGTTTTTCCTGAGATCCCCGCAAAAGACGGCTATTATGCTTCCTGGGATACGGATGATTTGACACAACTTCATTTTAATAAGAACGTGATGGCGGAATACAAGCGCTATGTTTTGACCCTTCCGTCACAGGCCACTCGGGAAAGCGGACGTCCGGTATTCCTAATGGACGGCAATTTTGATGAAACAGCAGCTCTGACAGTTTCTAGCGTAGAAGTAACAGAGCAGATCCATGGGAAAAAAGCCGAAGAACAGTGGACACTATCCTGCTCTGACGCTTCACAGGACAGTTATACGGTTCGATATCTTTCTCCAGAGGAAAATGCGGAAGGCTATGACGTTTATGTAAAACAGAGCGGTCAGTGGGAAAAAGCGGATTGCACCGTCTTTGGCAGCTATCTTGTTTTTCCTGTTTCGGCAGCGGAGTCAGAAGTGGCAATCGTTCCTGCTGACAGTATGTGGCTTCTGATCGGGTTTGGACTTTTGATTCTACTTATCATCTTTGTGGTTGTTGTGAAGAAGCTGCGGAAACAGAAGAAAAAAGCGTTACCCAAACGAACGAAGACGAATTTCCCATCAGATACCGGATTTTGTACAATCGGCGGTTCTTCCAGTTGCATTTCTGGTCTTTATGTTCATGTATGACTGGCGGTTATCTTTGATTTGCTTGCTCCCTATTCTGATTGGCTTCGGCGTTCTTGCGACTATGTTGAAAGGCACAAGTGAAGGGCTTGCAAAGCAATACCAAAAGTCTGCGGAGGATATTAGCAATGCGGCTACGGAATATGTCCGGGGAATTTCTGTTGTGAAAGTGTTCGGGCAAACCGCTAATTCCTTTCGGCGCTATAAAGCAGCCGTAAAAGAATACAGCGATTATGTGATCCAGTACGCACTTTCTATGGAAAACAGCGATAGCATTTACAATACCGTTATCAATGGGATTTTCTTCTTTTTGATACCGGGAGGCATAATTCTATTTAATGGCAGCCGCGACCCGGAACGCATGATATTGAGTTTTATCTTTTTCGCAGTACTGATTCCCGCTGTAGTTACTATTTTGAACCGGATTATGAAAAGCTCCTCTAACATGATGGTTGCAAGTTCCTCGCTGGATGC
>CALXBD010000069.1 GCA_944386445.1 uncultured Clostridia bacterium | reverse complement strand
CTAGACGACTTCGCAAAACAGCTTGCTATCCACAACCGTCGCTCCAACAATTTCCCTATGAGGCCCCTCCATTGGCTTTCTCCTTTAGAGTTCTCTGTCCAATATCTTTGACAATCCTACATTTTTTAAAAATCCATTCCGACTGAACGGATGGGAGCATCCAGAATCGGGTGATCAATCAATTCGATGGTCAGGTCCTTCGAAGGATGATGGAATTCAAATACTTCCAATACGTTGTCCTTTTCCCGGAGCAAGTCTCCTGGCAGGTAAAGGGCCATTTGGGGGCCAGTCTCCCAGTATCTGCCCAAGCAGAAGCCGTTGACCCAGGCGATTCCTTTCCCCCAACCCTCCGTATGCAGCCAGGCATCTATTCCTGCCTGAGCGTCAAAGCTTCCGCGGAAAATGCATGGCTGATTCGGTGCTGAAAGCTGTTTGCCCCAGCGAATTCCAGAAAGGCGATCCATGGGCAGGCTGCGGATCGTAAAATGGCTCAGGCAATTTTGGCCCAAGCGCACAGGCCCGGTGATCCCCTTTTCTTCTCCCAAATGCATACCATAGCATACCCGTCCCATGTTTTCAACCAAAATATCCAGTCTGCCTCCGGAAGAGGGCACTCTTATCGGCAGGAAAGGTTCTCGAGGCAGTGGTGCGGGAATCACATCATCTGACGGCTTTTGATTTCGATAAAGCGTCCCCAGGTATTGGCCATTCAGGTACACCATTGCCCGGTCATGGAGCCCATCTAAGAAAAGCTGCTCGTCAATTTCCTTTCCGGAAGGGAGTTCTGCGCTATACAGGATCAATCCATACCCCTGCCCCATCTCCTCCATTGTAAGCGGGCGAGCAGCTGTTTCTGTCCGTGAGGTTAATGCGTCCAGATTTTCCCACATAGAAGCACAGCTATCGAGACAAATTTCCGGGACGGACTGGGTCTTAGGGATGGGAAGATCATTGTCAGGCCGTACCGGTTTTCCTAAGAAGGCATCCAATTCCCGGCGGCAGGCGTAATACTTGGCTGTAGGCGTTCCGTTTTCCGACAGAAGGGCATCGACGTCATAGCTGGTCGTAATAGGGTTAAAATATTCGTCATTGGTTCCGGGGCGGGTATGGATATTCGCACCGTTCATCAGGCCAAAATTGGTTCCGCCGCCGAACATGTAGAAATTCAGCATTCCTCCTAAATCCAGTGCCTCGCGGAAGGCCGCGGCAATCGGCGGAATCTCCCGGTAATGAAATTCCTCCTCCCAGTGGATCGCCCGCCCGCTCCAGTACTCACAAAGCAGCGGCGGCCGGTTAGGCTGATATTTTCTAAGGGCAGCGATGGCATCAGCGCTTTCGATGCGATAGTCCACCCCCGCCCAAAATTCCGGCAGATTACCGTATTTCAAGTGCCTGTCAGAATAACCGTCCGCCGTATAAAAGGGCACATCCACCCCATTTTCCCGCAGGATCTCAGCGTTCAGTTGCAGATATTCCCGGTCATTTCCATAGCTGCCATACTCATTTTCCACAGCCACCATAATAATAGGGCCGCCGTTTGTAGAAAGGTATGGTACAAATTCCTGGCAGAGACGTCTGTAGTAAGAACGGAGCGCTGCCAGGAAATCGGGGTCCGTCCGCCGCAAGGCAATTCGCGGATGATCCCGGAGCAGCCACCAGGGAAGGCCGCCGAAATCCCACTCGGAACAGATATAAGGACTGGGGCGCAGAAGGACTTTCAAGCCCACATTGTTAGCAGCTTCCAGATAGGCTGCCAAATCAAGCCGTCCGGAAAAATCGAACTCACCGGGCTGAGGCTCATGAGCATTCCATGGCACATAGGTCTGAATTGCCGTAAGGCCAAAATCCTTTGCCAATTCCAATCGCCGTTTCCAGTCGTAGGGAAGGATACGAAAGTAATGCAGGGAACCACTGACTAAGAAGAAGGGTTTCCCACCCAGCCGAAGGGAGTCCTTGCCAATTTCCAAAATCTGTTTCATTTTAATTCCTCCTGTCGGTTGATATGAGGCTCATTTGGGTACAATATATCACAATTGGAATTTTTCTTCAACTGTATTACGGAACTGTTTCAATTTTTGAAAATAAATTTCATTTATTGATTATCTTGACATGATACGCAAATAAAATGCCGAACCATGTAAAGATGGCTCGGCAAAAGATACTTTATAGGATTATCTGGCGGATGTTCCGGCATCAAACACCTTTTTTCCACGGACATAGACCTTCTGCACCCGGAAATCCCGATCCATTACCACCAAATCGGCGCGTTTTCCGGCAGCCAGGCTACCCATTTCTTGATCCCGTCCCAAAATTCTTGCCGGTGTCAGGGACATCATCTGGGAAACGATCTCAGGCGGGAAACCATATTCCACCACAGCGTTCCGGAAAACATGATCAGTAGTAGCGATGCTTCCGGCATAAAAACTCCGGTCCGGGAGCTTAGCCACGCCATCCTCAATAATGACCCGGTTTCCGTCAGCGGGATTCCCGAGGAAGCTTTCGGTGACATCGCTGCCCGCAGCCCGCATGGAATCCGTTATCAAGGCGACCTTGTCGGGGCCCTTCAGCTTTACAACTACCTGCATCAGCTCCTTTGGGACATGTCGGCCGTCACCGATCAGTTCCACGGTCATATCGTCCAGCAAATACGCGGCTTCGATCACACCAGCATGAACCCGTTGGTTCCGTTTTAGAACGGTAGTGCAGCTGCTGTACATATGGGTAATATGTGTAAATCCCCAGCCAAAAGCTTCCTGAACCTCCTCACAGATCGCAGCGCTGTGAGCCACAGCACAAAGGATCCCCTGCTTCCGGAGTTTTTTGGTCATTTCCTTCATTCCAGGAAGCTCCGGCGCGCTGCTCCAACGCACGATCAACCCATCCGCCCGTTCCAGAATCTCATCAACTTCCCGGGCATCCGGACTTCGGACAAATTGCGGCGTCTGAGCGCCTTTAAATTCCTGACTGATATAAGGGCCTTCCATATGAAGCCCCAGAATATCCGCGCCGGTGTCTTTGGCTTGCCGGCAGACATCAAACAACGAGAAAAGTTCTTCGTTGCTGCAGGCTACCGTCGTAGGACAAAGCGCTGTCGTCCCATGGGCGCAATGGGTCATACATGCCTTCTGAAAAGCTTCCACGGAGCCATCCATAAAATCCGCACCGCCACCGCCATGAAGGTGGAAATCGATAAAGCCCGGCAGCAGCCAGCCGCCCCGTAGGTCAATCACTTCTCCCTCCGGGAGCTCGCTTCGGAAGGCAGGCTCCAAAATCCGCTCACCTTCTGTAATCAGTCGGGCATCTTTCTTTACGCCGTCAGGGAGAACTATATGCCCATTTTCAAAAATTCTCTTCATGATCCTGCACCTGTTTATTTATTATAGACGCGTATTTCGGGGATGGGGGAATTAAATACCGCCACATCCGCGGCATAAATCATTGCATCCGGATGATCTTGGAACAGTGAGCAGGGTACGTGGCAGGTTACCGGCCCATGGAGGATTTTCCGAAGCATAGCAGCATTCCAGTCCCGGGGCATGCACATTCGGACCTTTTTCGCGCTCCAGATTTCTTTCATGCCGACAGTGATGCAGTTTTCCGGGATCCCGTCCAGATCGGCGGCACAGTTCATAAAGGCGTTGATGGTACGGGTTTCCCGGGCAATTTTCAACACCCGTGTAGGCAGAGCTTTAAATTCCTCGTTAGTCATGGAAACACCGGGCTCCGGCGGCTCATTAAAAGCGATATGGCCGGTAATTCCGACGCCGCCCCAGCACATATCCAACTTGCCGTGACGCTGAATCTCTTCCCAAATTCGGCCTTCTTTACCCGGTTCCGGGAAAATCCGATGGTCCTCCGGCACATTCAGCTCGGGGTCCACCTTACCGTAAAAGATTCGATCCATTCCTCCCCGGAAAGAGAGCGGGTCGCTTTTATCCAGATATTTCAGATCATCGGTAAGATACTCATCCATGTTAAAAAATGTACAGTTTTTGAGGCTGATCCGGTATTTGTTGACCAGATGGACCAGTCGGCTGTACGGCCCCAGCGGTCCGTAAGGGACGATCATAACAGTTTCCTCACCGGCCTTGTTGTTAGCTGCAATCAGCTCTGCCACCTCAATGGCCATCTTCCAGTAAAGGTCCTGCTCAGTCTCGCAGCGCTCTAAACGGATATGGCTGCCTTTGCCCAGTTCTTCGGGCGGGATCAGGTTATACGCTTCCATAAAAAATCCTCCTTTTAAGTATGATTGAATCTCAAG
Source organism: uncultured Clostridia bacterium (assembly GCA_944386445.1). Taxonomy (GTDB): domain Bacteria; phylum Bacillota; class Clostridia; order Oscillospirales; family Ruminococcaceae; genus Merdivicinus. The sequence continues at coordinate 2,972 of CALXBD010000069.1, read as the reverse complement.
CAAAATGCTGTTCGATAGCAGCGTTGAGTGCTTCGCGGACAGCTAAAAAGGCTTCATCGCCTAAAGGACAGGACGTCCAATCGATGGTTCCCCCCGCTTTTTCCAGCAATTCGACCACTGCATCATGACCAATAGCGGTTTCCAGCAGCTCCATAGCCCGCAGGTCCTGAATGCCGTCCTGGAACACAAAAAGCCGCAAAGATGGAATGGGGCCGTCCGGATGAGGATAAACCTGATAGGCCGTTCCTGCCGGGAATTCCTCCAGTGCATCCGGGGAACGGAAGGGATCACAAACCTCCCGGCAGAGGGTAGTGTAATAGAAATTGAAAGCCCACTGCAAAAATCCCTTGATGCGATATTTATAGAGCTGCATTCCCAGCACCCTGTTGCGCCTGGAGGCCATGGAGATCAGGCGGTTTGTGTAAGCAAAGGATTGAAATCCGGTATAATAGGTCCACAGGTCCTCCGCCTTCCCGATAAAATCGGAAACTGTGCTGGTCACTGCCACCGGAGTCATAACAATCCCCTGTTCATAAAATTCCACATGGGACAGCGCATCAAAAAGATGATACTCTTTGAGCTGGTCCGCCACCACCGCTTTGGCACGGCGGTAGGAATCCAGATGTTGTTCCACGGGCTCGTCGGAGATGTGGTAGTAGAAATTCCGGTCCACGCCGAGGGATTTGAGATGCGGGATCAGGGCATCCAGGTACTGATGGAGGAATTGGGTATATTCCGGCCCGTCCGCCTGGGTCTCCCACCCAAAAATCCGGTGGAGCTGTCCGTTTTCTTCGGCGACCACCTTAGGAGCAGCTTTGGCACCCCACTGTGTGAAGAAATGGGAATGTTCAAACCAGTTAATGCCGTTCTTTTTAGCCAACGCGATATACCGGTCCAACTTGCTGAAGTCAAAGGAATAACGATTTCCTTCTTTTACCACATCTACCAACTGAACGGTATCCCGTTCCGCCCCCACTGGTGTATCCAGCGGCGGCGTGAAGGCCGGAGTCAGGATCATATTCATGCCATTCTCGCCTGCCAGCTTCATGTAAGCGTCGATCAATTCCCAGTGTCTTTCTGAAAAGACCGGGCAATGGTGCAGGGAGGCGATGCAGTCGCAGTGGAACCAGTTGGTGTAAAGGAGCTTCTGTTCCGGAAGCCGCGCAGCGATGACCCGCAGGGTAATTTCTGCGGAAGCGGGCTCCTGCCCTTCGGCAGACAGGGTCATCACTACCTTGTGGGTTCCGGGAGGAATCTCTCCCTTTGTACGCACCCAGACAGCATGCCACTTTCCGGCCAAAACCTTCACCTTCCGGTCCTTCAGGGGGAAAAGCGGGTCAGGATAGAGACCTGGTTCCGTCCGGAGGTATCCATTATCATACTGGGGATATGTAGGCAGTGCCACCGGTACATTCTCCACCAGGTAAAGGTCCAAATGATCGGAAATATCCGATTCCACACCGAGCTGTGCAAAAGCCCATGCTGGGGAGAGTCCGGGGATGCCCGTAAAGGCAAACTGGAAAGAATATTGCTCATTTGTAAGAAGGCTGCCGCCGGAATAGGTTCCGGAAGGGCCTCCATCCAGGAAAATTTTCTCCAGCCCGCTGGCCGGAACGATACGGATTGCCATATTTATGCCTCCTGTTCCTCTGTAAAGGCAATCTCCCGGAAACGCCCTTCCTCACTGGACTGACGGGCCCGCAGGCAGACTAGGGCACTAAGAATCCCGTCTTCGATGGAAGCGCAGGGATCTTTGCCTTCATAGATCATTTCCAGGAAAGATGCCATCAAATTACTGTCACCACCGAAATGTCCATTTCCTCCATTGAAGGCCCTGGTTTCGGTTTCGGCCCGCTGATGATGAAAAATGTGGAGTATCCCGGAGATAAAATCAAATTCCAAGGTTGCTTTAAAGCCGACAACACGGATTTTACGAGTTCCAGCCTCCTTCCGGGCGACAAAATTCTGGGTGTACACCGCATGGACGCCATTGTCGAATTCCAGCAACATGCTTCCGGAGTCCTCGTTGCCGGTATCCACTGCAAAAGAGCAGGTATCCGGCTGCGCCGCCTCCCCGAAGCGATGGGTCAAGACCCAACTGCTTTCGGGACAGGCATACTGTTCCGGACAATCCCGGCAGCGGAGTCCTGCAGGATGATTTCCTTTATAGATGACCTTGGATTTTACAGCAGCTACCCGCACCGGCTTAAACCCAGTCAGATAAAGAATGCAGTCTATGTCATGGGTTGCCTTCTGGAGGAAAAGCCCGCCGGTTTCATGGTCGTCCCGATACCACTTTTTGTAATATCCCCGGCCATACCAAACGTTATTGACCGCCTGAATCTGAGAAATTTCCCCCAACACGCCGGAATCAATGACCCGTTTTGCCTCCCGGGCGATTTCTGCAGCCCGCAGCGGGAAAGAAACCAGTACTGGAGCCGTTTTGCGAGCTGCCGCTTTTCGCAGGAGATTTAAATCCTTGTCAGTGGTTGCCACCGGTTTTTCTACAAACAGTGGAAGACCTCGTTCCATGACCATGGCGGCATAATGAGCGTGAAGAGAACAACGAGTTCCGATCATTACGCCATCCAGTTCTTCATGATCCAGCATGACTTTCGCGTCAGGCCAGATCTGTAAATCCTCCCTCCAAATTCCTTTTTGCTTCAACCGTTCCCGAACCCCTTCGTCATCGGGATCCGCCACAGACCACAGCACGATGTCACGTTCCGCATCCCGGAGATTTTCCGCCCATACTCCAGTTATACGATTTCCGGCACCGATCATTCCGATTTTTCTCGTAGCAGCCGCCCCCTTTAAAATGCACAAAATATTTGATTTGACAAACGGTTTTTAAATTAAATCGATACCGATATAATAAAACAAACCAAAATAAAAGTCAATAGCTTTCAAAAAATTCTTCTGAAATTCAAATAATGCCAACCGGTCCGAACCGACTGAGTTCCCTGCGTTCA
>CALXBD010000068.1 GCA_944386445.1 uncultured Clostridia bacterium | reverse complement strand
TACTCCCGTTTCTGGCACAAATTCCTGTATGATATCGGTGTGGTGCCGACTCCGGAACCTTACGCAAAGCGCACCAGCCATGGAATGATTTTGGGACTGAACCCCCACAGCTTTGTAAACCTTCCTGCTGACGAGCAGCAAAGAATGCTGAAGGAATACGGCAGCGAAGAGGCGGCGACAAAAGCTCTGGTGGAGAAGTACGGCGAAATGGCGCAGCATCCGGTAGTGAAGATGTCCAAATCCCTGGGCAACGTGGTCAACCCGGACGATATCATCAATGAGTACGGCGCCGATACCATGCGGCTTTATGAGATGTTTATCGGTGACTTTGAGAAGGCTGCTCCATGGAATACGGCGTCAATCAAAGGCTGCAAACGGTTCTTGGACCGGATCTGGAACCTGCAGGAAATCGTCGTGGATGGGGATGAATACCGCAAGGAAGTGGAAACTCTGTTCCATCAGACCGTCAAGAAGGTTTCTGAGGATATCGAGACACTGAAATATAATACCGCTATCGCAGCCCTGATGACTCTGTTCAATGCGATCACCGATACGGGAGCCATTACCCGAAAAGAATATCAGGACTTCCTGATCCTCTTAAATCCCTTTGCCCCTCATATTACAGAGGAGATTTTTGAGGAAATGGGCTTTGGCGGCCCCATTACCTCCAGAGAATGGGTCACCTGGGACGAGGCAAAATGCAAAGAGTCTACCGTGGAAATTGTCGCTCAGGTCAACGGAAAGATCCGCTCCAAACTGATGGTTGACGCCGATATCGAAGCGGCAGACGCCATCGCTTTGGCGAAAGCAGATCCGAAAGTGGCCGATGAAATTGCAGGGAAAACAATCGTTAAGGAACTCTACGTCAAAGGGAAACTGGTCAATATCGTGGTGAAAAAGTGACGTTGCCTCGGCGGGACGGAGCCCTTTAGAGCAAAAATAGAAAATTATGAAAAAAAGCGGCTCCCCCCTTGACATTTTCGCACAAATTGATATATAATAAGAAGTACAAATGCTGGTGTCGTAAAAAGCATCGAGGAATCCCCGCAGTGCGGGAAGAGGTCGATTCCATGCCCTGCTCCAAAACGCCTCCCAGCCTTTAGACCTCTGCCGTTTGGCAAAGGGAGGGAATAGAATGTCGGAAATCAGAGTCAAAGAACATGAGTCTCTGGACAATGCGCTGAAACGCTTCAAACGCTCCTGCGCGAAGTCTGGTGTGCTTGCCGAAGTGCGGAAAAGAGAGCATTACGAGAAGCCTTCCGTGAGACGTAAAAAGAAATCTGAGGCTGCTCGGAAACGCAAGTACAAATAAGCACCGGAGGACATGGTCCGGGTGTTATTCAGGATAAAAGCGGGCGAGTTTTCGCTCGCTTTTTCGTTTTATGAGGAGGAATCATATGCCGCTGCTGCAGCCGTGCCGAATGGTACGGCATATCACCGATTTGCCGCCGTCGTTTTTCGAAGAAAACGGATACCGCGCGGTGATACTGGATGTGGATAATACGCTGACAACTCACGGAAATCCGGTGCCCGCGGAAGGGGTGGCGGAATGGGTGGAAGCGGTCAAAAGGACAGGCGTGCAGGTGGCAATCCTGTCTAATAATACCCGGAAAAGGGTCGAACCCTTTGCAAAAAAGCTGGGGCTGGATTTTGTTTCCATGGCCGGCAAGCCGTTGTCCTTCGGGGTGACAAGAGCATGTAAGCGCTACGGGCTGTACCCGGGACAGGTGGCACTTATCGGCGACCAGATCTTTACGGATATTTTGAGCGGCAATGTGAAAGGCGTTTGTACGATCCTGGTGGAGCCGTACGAGTTGGAAAAGGGTTGGTTTTTCCGACTGAAACGGAGGCTGGAACGGCCTGTTATCCGGCGGTTCCGAAAGCGAAAGGGTGAGAAACAATGAGCGCACGCTTTGGACCGGCAGGCCGTCCGGAAAGTTTTTCGGCTATGGGGTATCGCAAAACGGTTCAGCTCCCGGAGTACCTGAAGAAATTTGGGTTGGATGCCTTTGAGTATCAGTTCGGCAGAGGCGTCCGGTATGTGGAACAGGATTTGCTGGAACTGAGAGAAAAGGCCGCAGAAGGGAATATTGCCCTGAGTGCCCATGCGCCTTATTATATTTCACTGTCTTCTGTGGAGAAGGAAAAACGGGATAATTCCATCGGGTATATCGTGGATACGGCAAAGGCTGCCCGGCTGATGGCCGCTGACCGGATGGTGGTTCATTCCGGTTCTTGTGGAAAGATTTCCAGAGAAGAAGCCATGGAACTGGCTAAGGATACCCTGAGCCGGGCACTGACGGCTTTGACAGAGCTGGGACTGGATGATATTACTGTTTGCCCGGAAACGATGGGGAAAATCAATCAATTGGGTAGCCTTGACGAGGTGCTTGCATTATGCGAGACCGATGAACGGCTGCTTCCCTGTATCGATTTTGGACATCTGAATGCCCGGACATTCGGCGGCATCCGGAGCCGGGAGGATTACGCGGCAATTCTGGATGAGATGGAACGTCGATTGGGACGGGAACGGGCCAGCCGGTTCCATGCCCATTTTTCAAAAATTGCATATACGGAAAAAGGCGGGGAAAAATCTCATTTGACTTTTGCAGATACCGTTTACGGACCGGATTTTGAGCCGCTGATGGAGGAAATCGCTAAACGTGACTGGTCACCGCGGCTGATCTGTGAGTCCGCCGGAACCCAGGCGGAGGATGCACAGGCTATGGCGGAAGCATATTGCAGCAGAAAGGAGTAGGCATATGAGAAAAAGAGTTCTGGTAATTCACGGGCCCAATATCAATCTGGTTGGAGAGCGGGAACCGGGTATTTATGGGAAGGAAAGCTTTGAAAGCATCAATAATGAAATCCGTGCCTGCGCGGAAAGGCTGGGCTTTGATTGTGAAATCTATCAGTCCAACAGCGAGGGAGAGATTATTGATAAGCTCCAGGCTTGCCGACAAGAGGTGGACGGCGTCGTGGCCAATATGGGAGCTTACACCCACTATTCCATCGCCATCCGGGATGCGATTGCCAGTATCCGGATTCCTTGTATTGAAGTCCATATCTCTAACGTCCACAGCCGGGAGGAATTCCGCAGGGTATCCGTAATCGCACCTGTGTGCGCCGGACAAATCTGCGGCTTCGGAAAATACAGCTATCTGCTGGCTTTGGAAGGACTTTCCCATCTGTTTTGACGGAAATTTTGCGTGTAAAACGTAAAATGCAGGAAAAACGCAGAAAATTTACAAATTGCCCTTGCAAAAGAACCGGAGATACGGTAAAATAATAAGGTAATGGAATGCGCCCCGGGAAACCCAGGCGCGGCTTCCGGCAGCGGTCTACCCGGTTCGCTGTAAAAATACCGCGGAATAGCAAAATGGAGGTTTCTATATGGTAACAGCAGGCGATTTTCGCAATGGACTCACTTTTGATATGAACGGCGAAGTGATGCAGGTCATCGAATTCCAGCACGTAAAACCCGGCAAAGGCGCAGCTTTTGTCCGTACAAAACTGCGGAATGTGATTTCCGGCGCCGTCACCGAAACAACGTTCAATCCTACTGAGAAATTCCCCGAGGCATACATCGAACGCCGCGAAATGGAATATCTCTATAATGATGAAAACCTTTACTATTTTATGGACACCGAAACTTATGAGCAGCAGGCAATCGACAGCGCTCATTTGGGAGACGGTTTCCGGTTCGTTAAGGAGAATACCCCTGTGAAGGTCCTGTCTTATAAAGGCGTGGTCTTCGGCGTGGAGCCTCCGAACTTTGTGGAACTGCAGGTTGTGAAAACAGACCCGGGCTTTAAAGGCAATACCGCTACCAATGCTACAAAGCCTGCTACCCTTGAAACCGGCGCTGAGATTAAAGTGCCGCTGTTTATCGATGAGGGTGAAATGATCCGTGTTGATACCCGTACCGGCGAATATATGGAGCGTGCATAAGAATTTTGTCGTTTCGTGTATTGGACTGGAAAAGCAGGGAATACTGGAACTATGTCTGAACAAAGGAGGTAAATTATGGAATTGCTGGAAAAAGTAGCTTATCTGAAAGGCTTGATGAGCGGCTTGGAGCTGGATGAGGACAAGAAAGAAACGAAAGTGTTCAACGCAATCGTGGATATTCTTGATGACCTGGCAGCAACTGTAACCGATATCGAAGAAGAAACCGATGAAATGTGCGAACTTCTGGACGTTCTGGATGAGGATCTGGGCGATGTGGAAGAAGCCGTTTTTGGTGATGATGAAGATGATGAGGATTGCTGCTGCTGCGACGACGAAGAGGAGACCTATGAGGTTACCTGCCCGACTTGCAACAATACCATCTATATCGATGAATCCATGCTGGACGAGGGCGAGATGAAATGCCCTAACTGCGGCCAGGAACTGGAATTTGATCTGGATATCGACGGCGATGAAGATGGTTGCTGCTGCGGCGATCACTGCAGTTGCGAAGAGGATAAGTAAAATAGGATGTTGAGCAGGAAAGCTGCTTTCATCAAATAAATTGAAACTATGTTTCGGGGCGGAGTGAAAGTCTCCACCGGCGGTGAAAGTCCGCGAACACAGGCAACTGTGCCGAACCGGTGAAATTCCGGTACCGACGGTTATAGTCCGGATGAAAGAAACACAACCTTTCCGCGGGGGAAATCCCCTGACCGGAAATCGCGTGTTGCGCCCGCAGGAAACTGCGGGCGTTTTTGTTGCTCCGGCAGGCGGGGGAAGAGCCCGCAGAAAGGATGACTCGTATGGAAAAAACAATGAAAACAACAAACAATCAGGCGCGGCTGCGGAAACTGGTGATGACGGCACTGCTGGCGGCAGTGGCAACCGCTCTCATGTTTTTCAGCTTTAATGTTCCATTGATGCCAAGCTTTATCAAGCTGGATTTGTCAGAGCTTCCTGCACTGATCGCCGCTTTTTCTATGGGGCCGCTGAGCGGCGCAGCAGTATGCTTGGTAAAGAATTTGGTCAACGTGATGTTTACCACAACCGGCGGAGTAGGAGAACTTTCAAACTTTTTGTTGGGATGTTTCTTTGTAGTGCCGGCAGGACTGATTTACAAGTATCATAACGGCCGTATGGGTGCATTGATCGGATCGTTGGTGGGAGCTGCTGCAATGGCATTGCTGAGCGTATTTACCAACTATTTTGTGGTATATCCGATTTACACGAAGTTTTTATCAATGGAAGCAATCATGGGAATGTATCAGCTGATTAATCCTCATGTAGAAACCCTTTGGCAGGCATTGTGGATCTTTAATGTTCCGTTTACTTTTATCAAGGGCTTGTTAAGTGTGGTAATTACATTTTTGATCTATAAGCGCATCTCTCCGCTTATTAAAGGGAGATAATGAGTGCAAAGAGCCTCGCCGCTGAGAGCGGCGGGGCTCTTTTTTACAGGAATTTCACGAAAGGAAAAGGTAATAGTCGCTTTGTGTAAATTCTGGGTAAAATTTATGATTTTAACTTTCAAGCCGGTATACAAACAAAAAGGGGTATGCTATAATGAGTAGCGAAACGTTAATTATGTGTAAAAAATAGGAAAAGAATAGGAAAAGAATAGGCAACGATCGGGAGGGCAAACATGAGTCCATTGAACTTCATCAGCCTTGGAGGCGGTCTGGCACTGTTTCTCTTTGGTATGAGTATCCTGGCGGGCGGAATGGAAAAAATTTCTGGCGGCAAAGTGGAAAAAGCGCTTGAAAAGCTTACCAGCAACATTTTTACCAGTGTGCTGCTGGGAGCTGCCGTAACAGCAGTGATCCAGAGTTCTTCTGTGACAACGGTTATCATTGTCGGAATGGTAAATGCCGGAATTTTAAAATTGCAGTCCGCAGTCGGCGTCATTATGGGCGCCAATATTGGTACGACAATTACTGGGCAAATTTTGCGGCTGGGTGATTTGGAAGGGAATGCCAATGCCTTTTTGCAATGGCTCAAGCCAAGTACCATTGCCCCTGTGGCGGCAATTATAGGTATCGTGCTGCTGCTGGCCTCGAAGCGGCCGGCTAAAAAGATCATAGGCGAAATCTTGTTGGGATTCGGCGTTTTGTTCCAGGGAATGTTTTCAATGGAAGCGGCTATGACCCCGCTGAGAGATTCACCAACATTTGCAAACCTGTTTGCAGCATTCCAAAATCCCCTTTTGGGTGTTCTGGTAGGCGCGGTCGTTACGGCGATCATTCAGAGTTCTTCTGCGTCAATCGGTATCCTGCAGGCTTTGTCTTCTACTGGTGCCATCACATATTCCGCAGCTTTCCCAATTATTATGGGTCAGAATATCGGTACTTGCGTAACTTCGCTGCTCTCCAGTATCGGCGCCAGCAAAAACGCCAAACGTGCCGCGATGGTCCACCTTTACTTTAATATTATCGGAACCATTCTGTTTTTGATCGGCGTATATGGGATCAATGCGGCAATTGGCTTTTCTTTCTGGGACGCGCCTATTAATAAAGGCGGAATCGCCAACTTCCACACGTTGTTCAATGTGGTGGCCACCTTGATAATGCTGCCGTTTTATAAAGGGCTTGCCAAATTGGCGGAGATAACAGTTCGTGATCATCAGCCGATTTCCCGTGAGACAGTCATTATGGACACAGAGGTGGGAGCAGAGCCGTTGGACGAGCGGTTCCTGTCTGCCCCCGCGCTGGCTTTGAACCAAAGCCGTATGGTATTGCAGGAAATGGCCAAGGATGCTTTGTTCAATTTTCAGCGTTCTTATGCATTGTTCAGCAATTACGATTGTAAAGTTATTGAAACGATCCAGACAACAGAAAGCGAAATCGATCAGATGGAGGACCGGCTGAACAGTTATCTGGGCCGGATCAGCGAAGGCGAGCTGACAGATCAGGAAAGTAAGGACGCTACTTTGCTGATGCGGCTGACAGTGGAATTTGAACGGATCGGCGATTATGCCATCAACTTGGTGGAACGTGCGGACAGCCTGTATGATAAGCATGTAAAGTTCAGCGAAAAGGCCATTCAGGAATTGGATATCGTATGCGCCGCTGTAGAGCATATTGTTGCGATGGCGTATGAGGCAGTCAAGAATGACGACCTGAATTTGGCAACCCAGATTGAACCTTTGGAAGAAACGATCGATGCCATGCAGGATACTCTGAAGTACCGGCACATCAAACGGTTGAAAAGTGGGTTGTGTACCATAGACGCCGGGCTGGTCTTTCTGGAAGTGCTGACCAATATCGAACGGATTTCAGACCACTGCTCCAATATCGCGGTCTACCTGATTGGCCGGCATAAAAACGGCGAGATCCTGAACCGTCATGAGTATATCAAAAAAATGCATCAGGGCAATACGGAAGAATACAATCGGTTGATGAAGAATTATATGACCCAGTATATGGCGGCACTGCCGGCAGAAGACTGATGTAAAAAATACGCATAAAAAAGCAGGGTGGAGTTTTGAAACTTCACCCTGCTTTTTTAAAATCATCAGAAGCGAACGATTTCACCCATTACGGTACCTTTGCAGCCGGCAGCATTGGATTCATCAGTATCAATATGCATAGCCCGTGCGAATTTATCGCTGACGCGGCAGACAACATCACCGAAAATCAGGCTGCGGTCCTCGGAGTTGACACGTACCCAAACGACGTCTTTATCAGCAACTTCCAGCTCTGCTGCATCAGCAGGAGTCAGGTGAATATGACGTTTTGCAATGATAACGCCTTCTGTCAATTCCACCTCACCGGCAGGGCCGACAAGTTTGCAGCCTGCGGAGCCGGCAATGTCACCGGATTCACGGACAGGTGCGGTAACACCGATCGAACGGGCGTCTGTTGCGCTGAGTTCTACCTGGCAGGCGCTGCGTTCCGGTCCCAGAATAGATGCCTTCAGTTGGCCTTTGGGGCCCACAACTGTGACCTTTTCCTCGCAGGCGAACTGGCCGGGCTGAGAAAGATCTTTTTTATTAGTAAGTTTTGCGCCCTCTCCGAAAAGGACAGCCAGTGCCTCTTTGGTAACATGGACATGGCGCGCAGAAGTCTCGACGATAAAAGATTTGGACATTTTCAATTCCTCCCGAAAAAAATCACTTTTTTTCATTATATCGCGTTTGCGGGATAAGGTCAAGGGATACCAATTAAGGAAATTGCCGAATTTTTTGAATTTCTGACACCAAATCGTCACATTCTTTTGGTAAAATAATCAATATAGTAAGACTGTTTTTCCGAAAGGACTGGGAACATATGAAATTGATAAAGTTTGGGATTGCCATGATGGCTGCAGCAGCAATATTGCTGTCTTCCTGTGGCGCTGATACCGAGACAGTTTCTTCACAACCGGATACGGAATCCTCCGTGGAGTCGGCAGAAGAAGCTTTTGTAACTCCCCGGACGGCCCCGGAAGGAGAAACCATGGTAGAAAGCTACGGAATTGTCCTGTTTATTGACAGCGGAACCATGACTGTAGATGTGGCCAGCTTGCCGGACGATGCTGCTGAGCCGTTTACCGAAGATATGTTGGTTACGACGGGGGTGCAGAAAACCATCAATGTTGATGACAATTGCCCCATATTGGATGAAGATGGAAACGCAATATTATTGACGGATATTCCGATTGGTTCCGGCGTGCAGTTTGAGGAGACAGAATCACTGTTGCTCTCCATCAAGCTTCTGCCGGAGGCGGAAACGGAAACCGGCAGTTCAGCAACTGCCGAAAGCCAGTGAGTATGAGAGAAGGGGAAAAATGGAAAAAAAGCTGCTGTTTGTGTTGAATCCTCATGCCGGCCGAGGGGCGGTACGTGAGTCTTTTTTGGATGTGATCGACAGCTTTGTCCATGAAGGATACCAGGTGAGTGTCCATACTTCCCAGTATGCCGGGGAGTTAATTGACTATATTGCCGCCCATGGGGGAGAATACGATTTGCTGGTCAGCAGCGGCGGCGACGGAACTCTCAATGAGACCGTTAACGGATTGATGCACTGCGATCATCCGCCTCTCTTGTGCTATATTCCTGCGGGAACCGTCAACGATTTCGCATCGTCCCTGGGGATCCCGAAAGATATGACAAAGGCAGCGGCCCTGGTAACGGAAGGCGTTCCTTTTGACTGTGATATCGGCCGGTTTGGGGAGAAATACTTTTCCTATGTAGCGGCATTCGGAGCGTTTACAGATGTTTCCTACCAAACGCCGCAGCAAACAAAACAGGTTTTCGGAAAATTGGCTTACATTGCGGAGGGCATAAAGCGGCTTCCCAATCTGAGCCCATACCATGTTCGCATCCGCAGCGGTGAGCAGGTCCTAGAGGGGGATTATCTGTATGGGATGGTTTCCAATTCCACCTCGGTGGCCGGCCTAAAACTTTCAGAGGATCATATCTATTTGAACGATGGGCTGTTTGAAGTGCTGCTGGTCCGGCAGCCACGCAACATGGCAGAACAGCAGGCAATATTGAACGGGTTGTTGAAACGGGAGACTGTGCCGGATTTGCTGACAGTTTTTCGGACAGCAAAGCTGGAGGTTGAATCTCAAGAGCCGTTAGCCTGGACACTGGATGGGGAATTCGGAGGGGATGTTGAGAAAGTGGAGATTGAAAACTGTCAGGGAGCAATCCGGATCCTTGTCAGCCCCAATGCCGGTATCCCTGCTGAATAGAAAGAAATCGCCGTGACGATTCCGCAGGAAGCGGTTCGTCACGGCATTTTGCTGTTCATGCTTGGTTATGGAGAGACTCCCCTTGAGAAGAACCCAGAACCTGGTCAGTATGATCGGATTCTTCCTTCGGGGGGACGCTGCCGGACAAAAAGATAGCAGCTTTGGCACAGGCAGGACCTATCATCTCGTAAAGAATTCCGGAAGAGAGGATGATCGTTGAGAGCAAGGCACCGCTTTCTGCCGGCAGAATACGCTGGCCCAGCACGGCCAAGCCGATGGAAACGCCTGCTTGAGGAATCAGTGCCATCCCCAAATAGTGCCGCACTGGTAAAGTCGTTTTGCTGATAAGCGCTCCGACCCATGCGCCGAGATACTTGCCTGCGATCCGTGTCAGGAAGTAAACGATTCCGATGACACCGGCTGCCGCCAGGGCTGTTAGATCAAGCCTCATGCCGGAAAGTACAAAGAACAGCATCTGAATTGGCGGAGTAAACCCGTTTACCTGCTTGAAGACTTTTTTGTTTCCGCTGAGATTAATATAAACTGCCCCCATCACCATGCAGGCCAACAGGGGGGAAATGTTCAGTGCTGTACACATACCCGTGATGGCTAAGAGCATGGTTACAACCAGGATCAGCCGGTGTTGGCTGGAACGCTGATCGCTGATCAGCTTGTGCAGCAACCATCCGGCCAATACGCCGCCTGCCAGGGCAAGCAGGTTCCACAAAATAGGGAGAAGGACCGTTTCCATGCCGATATGGCCATTTTCCATGCCTTGTGCGACAGCAGCACAAATGCTGAAGGCAATTAATGCAACAGCATCATCTAAGGCTACGATCTGCAGCAAGACGTTTACAAATTGACCGCGGGCTTTGTATTGGCGGATCGTCATAATAGTAGAGGCGGGCGCTGTCGCGGAGCCGATGGCACTCAGCAAAAGAGCAAATGGGACAGAAAGCTGGAAAAGAAAAGCCATTACAACGAAAATGAGGGCCGCTGCCATGAGAGATTCAAAAACGGTTAAAATTAACACCTGGCGGCCGTTTTTTCGCAGTCGTTCCAATTTGAAATATTTACCGACACCGAAAGCGATAAAGGCCAATGCCACATCCGTGACGAAGTCCATACCATTGGCAACAGATTTGGGTATTAAATTTAGAGCATATGGGCCAATCAAGACCCCCGCCAGAATATACCCGGTGACATTAGGAAGTTTGACCAGTTTGGTAAGCCGTGTCAGCAGAAAACCCATAAGCAGCATAATCGCCAGGGATAGGATGATTTGTGCGGAAAGGCTGGGTATAGAATCAATATGAAGCAAAGAAGAGGCCTCCTTTTGAAAAAGCCGTGTAAAATAAATGTAAAGTTCATGTAAAGAATAACTTGATTATATGCATTGTTTGTGGTAAAATCAAATAATAGTTTTTTGGGAAGAGATAAATTTTTGTAATAATAAGAATAAATGCGGAGATGATGGTATGGTAGACGGAAAGGTAAAAACCTTGCTGGCAGTGGTGCAAACCGGCAGCTTTACGCGAGCAGCAGAAATGCTGCATCTGACTCAGCCGGCGGTCAGTCATCATATCCGGCAGCTGGAACAGGAATTCGGCATAAAAATCTTCACGATGGAAAAGCGAAATCTGGTTCCTACTGAGCAGGGAGCAGTTCTGATTAAGTATGCACGAAGAATAATGGCAATTAATAATAAGGCCAGGCAGGCTGTGGAAGACAGTAGCCGGCAATTGCGGCATCTGTCCATCGGGATCACCCAGACAGTAGCGGAACATCGGATGCCTCAAGCAGTGGCCTTGTACTGTCTGGAACACCCTGAAGCTCACATAACGATTACGACGGATACCATAAAAAATCTTTATACCAGTCTTGAACTTTATGAACTGGATTTGGCGGTAGTAGACGGGCCCTTGCCGGAATCAGGACTAAAATCTGTTTTACTGGATACGGACTATCTTTGTTTGGCGGTATCAACGGAGCATCGGTTTGCAAATCGTACCAGCGTGCTTCTGCAGGAGCTAAAAGAGGAGAATCTAATCCTTCGCTCGATCGGTGCAGGGACACGGATGCAGTTTGATAGTTACCTGCTGAACCATGGAGAAAATATCCGGAACTTTAATGTAATGATGGAACTGGATAACTTGGCTACAATTAAAGAGCTGGTATCATTGAATCTTGGCGTATCGATTGTTTCCCGCAGCGCTTGCCGCGAGGATGAAAAGGCAGGGCGCCTAGTGGTCGTTCCCTTTGAGGACGCTCGAATGACACGGGAAATCAATTTGGTGTATCACAAAGACTTTGACCATCCTGAGGTATTGGAAGATTTAAGACATATTTATAATCGTTTGGCGTAGCAAATAAATGCCAAAAGTTATGAACCTTTTTTTGTACAGAAAAAACCGGTACTGCGTTAAGCAGCACCGGTTTTTCTTCCCGTTGGGATCTTATTTCATAGAACTTTCGTAGGATTCGATCATCTTCTTGAACGTGTGACCCGTACGACTTTCGGAATCCGCCCTGCGTTTGAGCTTTTGCAGGTATTTTTCGGTGCTGTCGCCGGTAAAAATTCGGATATCCAGCCGCATGGAGCCGTCCGCTTCCGGGGTGACGAAAATCTTATCGATAAAGGTGTCGATAAACTCCTTGGTAATAGTTCCCTCCGCCGCGTTCCGTTCAGCGGCTTTCAAGGTGGAGCGGATTTTCTCCATGTGGGCCCGGAATTCGGTGCTAGACTCCTGCTGTTCCCGGAGTTCCGCCAGTTCCGCTTCCGACGCCTTGATTTCCTCGTTACACTGGGCGGTCATGCTCTTGAAGTCCGCGTTGGTAATGCTGTCCATCGCTGCCAGTTCCAGAAGCTTACTTTTCTTTTTCAGCGCCATTTCAATGGCAGCTTGAGCGGCCTGCATCTTCTTTTCCAGATTGCCGTCTGAGGTCATGGAACGGTACATCCGCTCGTATTCCTCCAGCATAGCGGCCGAAATATCCCGGGTATCCCGGAACACGTCAAAGAGCAGCGGAATAATTTCGCTTTCATAAATGGGGAAAGAGTCGCAGGAATCTTTTCCGTTGTTGATTTTTCCGGAGCAAACCCATTTGCTGTTCCGGTTTCCTTCCTTGTCCTTGGATTCCCGCCGGTAGTACGGGGTGCCGCAGTGGGTACAGAATAACTTGCCGGTCAGGAGATTGGCATGGTTGCAGACCCCCTGCCGGTTTTTGACATCCTCACTCCGGCGGCGAAGGACGGCGTTTGCCTGTTCCCACAATTCTTCGGAAACGATAGCCGGTACAATCTCGCCGCTTTCATCCTTGAACATGACCCATTCTTCCGGCGGCAGGAATTTCTGCTTCTTGGTGAACATATCCACCACCTTGACCTTGTTTCCCACATAATATCCCTTGTATTTAGGGTTGGAAATCATATTGGCCATGGTGGAATGAGCAATTTTTTTGCCGTTTAAGTTCCGGTAGCCCTTGTTCCAGAACAGGGTTTCAATCTGTTTCATGGAATACTCATCGGTGGCGTAAAGCTCAAACAGTTCCCGCACCATGGGTGCCTGGTCCTCGTCGATAACAAGCCGCTTGTTCTCCTTACGGTAGCCGAAAATCCGGTTATTCCCCAGCACTACGTTGTTTTTGATAGCCTGCTGGTGACCAAATTTCACACGGCTGGACAGTTTTCGCAGTTCGTCCTGGGCAATGGAGGACATAATGGACAGCCGCAGTTCCGAGTCCTCGTCAAAGGTGTTGATGTTGTCGTTCTGGAAGAATACTCCAACGCCACTGCTTAAAAGCTGGCGGGTAAACTGAATGGAGTCCAGGGTATTACGAGCGAAACGGGAAATTTCCTTGGTGATAACCAGGTCAAATTTATCCTCAGCGGCATCGTCAATCATCCGGTTGAAATTTTCCCGGCGCTTGGTGGAAATTCCGGACAGCCCCTCGTCGATATAGCCGGGCACAAAGGTCCAGGCGGCGTTTCGCTTGATAAAATCTTCGTAATATTGAATCTGGTTGCCCAGCGAGTTCAGCTGTTCATCGGATTCCGAGGATACACGGGCGTAATAGGTAACCCGCAGCGGAATTTCGTATATAGAATGTCCCCGCAGCATTTGACGGACCTGATGAATATCCATGGACTGCCTCCTTAAAGTTCGTTATATCATGTTTTAATATCAGTATATCATAAGAAAACGAATTTTTCAAGTCAAAAAATCCAAAACCGCAATTCCGGTTCCATTCATTGAAAAATCGGAAATTTCGTGGTATACTGTTACCAGCACGATATGGAAAATACCTGCACCTTACCGGAGGTTTTTATGAAAAACAACACCCCGCCCTTTACCATTACCCCGGCCATCCTCACCAGCGTTGCGGAGATCGCGGAACTGGTGGGCAAAATCAGTTCCACCCGGCACCTGACCGCCAACCCCACCCTGCGGCGGAATAACCGCATCCGCACCATTCACGGTTCTTTGGCCATTGAGCAAAACACCTTAACCATGGAGCAGGTAACCGCCGTTTTAAACGGCAAACAGGTTCTGGCGCCGCCAAAGGACATTGCGGAAGTCAAAAACGCCTATGAAATTTACGAACACCTGGACCAGCTGAACCCGTATTCCGTGGATGACCTTCTCCAGGCCCACGGCGTGATGATGCGCGGCCTGGTGGAAGAAGCGGGAGAATTTCGTTCCCGGCCGGTGGGGGTTGTGGACAGCGAAGGCAACATCCTGCATTTTGGAACCCTTCCGGCCTATGCACCGGGACTGGTGGAAGAACTGATGGAGTGGACAGAGCAGAGCGACCTGCCCATGCTCATCAAAAGCTGTGTTTTTCATTACGAATTTGAACTGATTCACCCCTTTGCCGACGGAAACGGCCGCATGGGGCGGCTGTGGCACACGCTGCTGCTCTCCAAATGGAACCCGCTGTTTGCCTGGCTTCCGGTGGAATCCATCATCCATGACCGGCAGCAGGAGTATTACGATGCCATCAACGCTTCCAACAATCTGGGAGAATCCACGCCATTTCTCACCTTCCTGCTTTCGGCGATTCAGTCATCCCTCATGGAAGCAGTCAATATGAGCGATGAAATGATAGATGAAATGAGCGATGAACCATCCACAGCAGGAGATTCCCGCTGGAACAAAGTAAACGAATATCTGCAAAGTCATTCGGACATTCAGAATGGGGGGCTGTGTGAGATGTTCGGCATTTCTTCGGCAACAGCCAACCGTCTGCTGAGGGCCTGGGTGCAGGAAGAAAAGCTGGAAAAATTCCGGAATGGTCGGTTCTGGGCATATCGATTAAAGAAATAAAGCATAAGGGCGACAGGAAATTCTGCCGCCCAATTTTTATCGTTCCATGGAAGCCGCGCGGTTTTTGATTTTGATCCGCATTTTATTCCGAGCTGTTTCGCTGATTACCCCTTTTTCATACAAGGTATCGTTGAAATAGGTAAGCCAGAGCTGCTCCATGGTGGCTTCTTTTTTCTGTTCACTGCATGGCTTTTTTTGATTTTCCGTTGCCGCATCCCTCCCGATTGATTTCATGGAAATTATTGGCTGATTTCTGATTTTTATACAGCAGATCTGTTTGCAGGCCGGGGGCTGGGGTTCCCCCAGCTTGGGCGCGATGATATCATCGCGCTATGCTTGCAAAACGATTACCCACTGGGAAAAAAGATGTCATTCCTCATGTTCCATGCTCTTTCGGGGTTCTGACGGAAACGGTTTTGTTGGGATTCTTTTGTCTGTGCACTCCTTCTTTCTGTGTGAATGTTCTTTCCCAGCCGGTAAGTAATTTGAGAGAAAAGCTACCGGCTGCCCTCCCCCTTGTATTCCCCCTCCCGACCGGGTGACCACAGCATACCATATCCGCCTTGTCAATGCAAGACTTTTGTGGTATGCTATAAGGAATCCGAACTTTGCAAAACAGAATTCCCATAAAAAAAGAGGTGAAAATCGTGCGATATGCCTTTGAAATCCGTGAACCGTTGATCAATCCCGTTATTCTGGCCATGCGGGTAGATGCCCAGCAGAACATGGAGCATCTTTGGATCGGAACAGATATTGAAGTGGGGATTGCGCTTCGTGCTCCCAACGACAACATTTATTTTGCGCAAAGCCGCCCGCTGGGCGCGTTCTGGTGCGAGTTTGCCAAGTCCTGGGATACTGCCTGGACTGACGCAATCTGGGCGCTTTCCCGGTCGCTGGAAGCCTGGCGAAGAAAAAAGAGAGATGCGGAAGGAAATGCTGCCGGAGATATGTTCCGGAAACTGACCGAAGAAAATGAAGAAAATGCAGCGGTCTGGTATGCCGCGATCCAGATTTGGGAGATGTACTTACGTTGCCGCCGTGGACGCAATGGCAAATATGCCGCGGAATTTTTCCGGAAATATGCACAGCTGGTGATTCTTCCTTTCGGTGAATACACCCCTGAGATGTTCCACTGGCAGCGGGAGGAGCCCGTCACGCCCATCTGGAACTGCCATGAGGATGCCAAGCTGCAAATTTGGTATCCTCATGGAAAGATTCCGTTTGAATGCGGCGTGGCCACCCATTCTCTGCGCCCCATGCTGATTTACTACCGGCAGCGGATTTTGGATGCGGGGCTGCTGATGCGAAAGTGCAGACATTGCGGGAAAATCTTTTTCGCATCTGACTCCCGGACAAACCTGTGCAGTGAAGAATGCCGCAATGCCAGCAAAAAGGCCGCCCGCAAGAGCTTTGAGGACAAAGCGAAAGGACAGCCATACGAACAGGCATACGACCGGGAGTATATGTTCTGGTACAACCGGATCAGCAAGCTGAAAAAGGAAGGGACTTCCGCAGAACAGCTGGAGCAGGCGGAAACCGCCTTCAAAAGTTTCTGCGACAAGGCGTCCCGGCGTAAGAACCGGGTCAAAAACGGAACCATGAAGCTGGAAGAATTTACAAACTGGATGATTGAGCAGGAGCCTATCATTGAGAAAATCTGCAACATGTAGCAAAGCAGGCTATCCACCTGGATAGCCTGCTCGCTTTTCTATGGAAAAAATACAGGATTTGGCTATCCAGGTGGATAGCTAAAATGCTCCGTACAGTTGCATTTAAATTACCAATTAAATTTTCACCTTATTTGTTATAATTTTCTATCCACAATTTGATTTCTTCCGCCAGTTTTCTTTCAATTATTTCCATATTTGTAACACGGACATAAATCAGCTTGACTTTATATCGTTCAGCTGCTGCAACAGCATTGTAATACACTGCGTGGCTCATATGCTCTGTAAACAGGAAAAGAATATCAATATTTTGAAGCAGTGCGAAAAAATCTAAGCTTTTCAGCGTTCCATCCATAACCAAAAACTCAGGATAATTTTGCTTTATTTTTTTTTCGTAAATTTTCGTGGCCTCCCAGTACTGCAATCCGCGCGGCTTTTGAATAATCCTGTAGGGAAATGGAATTTTCCGAAAAATATTCGATATTTTCCAATGAGAAGATAAATTCCCGCAACGGAACTAAATCATAGAGTTTTTGCTGCTGATCTTTGATCTGTTGATCCATATCAGAAATTTGTTGCTTGTAATTTTTTTGCGTTTCCTGTTCCGTTTTTAATAAAAGGGCACGAAGCCGTTGATTTTCTTCCTGAAGCGATTGATTTTCTTCAATCAGGCGGTTATTTTTTTGTGTGAGTTCCTGAAGCTGATTTTGTAAAGCCAGTATTTCAGTTTGCTTCTGTTTTTCTTCCAGAAGACGGTACTCTTCATTATCTTGGAAATAGAGTTTCTTGGCTTTTTTGTACTCCTGCAGCAGGCGAAAAATAAAGAGATTATAAACGTACTTTTCGATGGAAAATCGGTTTTGCCGGTTTCCTTTATACACCTTGCTAAGCTGGATCAGATCATTTTGTTCCTGTTTTTTTAGTTCCGAACGATTGGTTTCATCTAGATTGTATCCCGCCCATTTGCACAAATGGGCCAGGGTTAAATAAACATCCTCCAATTTCGTGATGGCCGCGTTGTTTTCCGGTTTTTCCGTATAATTGGAATAAAGCATCAGATCATAATCCAACATTCTGATCCGGATATAAGAAAGAACCATGTCCTTGTGGTTTTGGAGGGCGGAAGAGAGGGGAATGTCCCATCCCATTTCGTCTGAATATTCCTCGATACACTTCACAAAGCGCGTGAAATGATCGATACTCTGCCAGCTATTAAGGATCCGCTTCAGATCCTTGTCAATCAAAGCGGCCCGGTTCTCTTCCAGTTCCATGGGAGTCACCACCCATTTCCGCATATAGATGATCTCAAGCTGTCTTTGGTACTGTCTCTTCAAGTCGGGATCCGAATTGAAGGTGGCATTTTTTTCCGGTGAATCATATAAAAAATTCAGAAAATAAGCTCCATACAAGGAGGAATACGGCTGCATATGACGCATCTGATTCTGTTCCCTGGTCATATTGCGGGCGCTTTTTTCATTCGGGTGTTGCAAATATTCAAAATAATTTGGGTACAGAATCTTCAACTGACGAATAATTTCTGATTTAAGTTCATCGTCTTCTTCAGCTGCCACTATAATTCCCAGCATATGGCTGGTCTTGATCTCATACTGCAGTGGCATGGCGGACATCACTCTGCAGTTCCGCAAGGGGTGCTGTTTCGCCAGCTGGTAAAATAGCATCTTGTTTTTCTGGTAAATTTTTTCTATTTTCTGGTACACGCCCGGGTGATATGCCATTGTCCTCGCCGTAAAGAACAACACTATATCCCATTCTTCTTTTGTATGAATCGAAGATGCGGATATTGCGTTCCCACAGGTCAACGATGTATTTCAACTGACTTACGGGAGCATATCTGCACGCCACGATAGATTCTTCGCCGATGGTCCATTCTCCCCTTGACAGCGTA
>CALXBD010000067.1 GCA_944386445.1 uncultured Clostridia bacterium | reverse complement strand
AATAACCGACGCATCAAGACAAAGCTAAAGGGCTTGCCGCCTGCGATTCACAGACAACAAGCCCTTTCGGTTGCTTGAATAATTTTTGTTTGAAAATATTGTCTAACTTTTTGGGGTCACTTCACTTCAGAAGTGCGGTTTTTTATTTGCATTTTAACAAAATATGCTGCAGGTGTTCTTTGAAAGTGCAAAAAATTTGGCCCCATGCAAAAAAATCGCCATAAATTCTTGACAAAACGCAAGAAATGCGCTATGATTGTCAGTGAAGCAATGGGGCTCCGCCAAGGGGTTCCATTGCTCTTTTTTAGCATGGAACAGGCGGACTGCTTTCGCCTTCTGGCAGGCGTTTAAATTGAGAAAGGAGTCAGCATTATGTATGCATCTGCTTACCGTACCCATACCTGCGGGGAATTCCGCGAAAGTCACATAGGGCAAACCGCCCGGGTCGCAGGATGGGTGGAAAATATCCGGGATCATGGGGGAGTTCAGTTTATAGACCTCCGGGACCATTACGGGACCCTCCAGGTTGTCATTAAAGACGAGGAGATGTTAAAAGGTGTCAGCCGGGAAAGCACCATTTGTGTATCCGGACCAATCGTTCGCCGGGACCCTGATACCATCAATCCAAAAATCGAAACCGGAATGGTCGAACTCCGTGCGGAAACTTTGACATTGCTGGGAAAATGTACTGGCGCATTCCCTTTTGAAGTGATTTCTTCCAAGGAATCCAGAGAAGATTTGCGGCTGAAATACCGTTTTCTTGATCTGCGCAACCGGAAAGTCCATAAAAACATTGTTCTCCGGGCACAGCTGCTCTCCTACCTGAGAAGTAAAATGGAAGAAATGGGATTCCTTGAAATTCAAACACCGATCTTGACGGCTTCCTCTCCGGAAGGAGCCAGGGACTACCTGATTCCCAGCCGGAAGCATCCGGGGAAATTTTACGCCCTTCCCCAGGCGCCCCAAATTTCCAAGCAGCTGCTGATGGTTTCGGGCTTTGACCGGTATTTCCAAATTGCCCCTTGTTTCCGGGACGAAGATGCACGTGCGGATCGATCTCCCGGTGAATTTTATCAGCTAGACTTTGAAATGGCCTTTGCAGATCAGGAGGATGTATTTGCAGTAGCGCAGGAAGTCCTCAGCGGTGCTTTTGCTAAATTTTCGGATTGGTCGGTTACTCCAGCTCCTTTTCCTCGGATCACCTATGCTGACGCTATGCTCAAATACGGCACAGATAAGCCTGACTTGCGGAACCCTTTGGAAATCATTGATGTCAGCGACTTGTTTACAGATTCCGCCTTCGCACCTTTTAGAGGCCAATGTGTCCGGGCAATTCGTGTTCCCGGCTGTGCTTCTCAGCCTAAGAGCTTCTTTGAACAGATGCTGGCTTTTGCACTGTCCATCGGCATGAAAGGACTGGGTTACTTTAAGGTGAATGAAAGCGGCGCCTATCTGGGGCCGATTGACAAATTCCTGGACGATTCCCAGCGGGAAGAGCTGCGGCAGCGTGCGGGTCTACAGAGCGGAGACGTGATTTATTTCATCGCGGATTCTCCAAAGGCGGCGCCGCGGCTGGCAGGCCAAATCCGTACAGAACTTGGCAGACGTTTGGATCTTCTCGAAAAGAACGCGTTCCGGTTCTGCTTTATTGTGGACTTTCCTATGTATGAAAAGGACCCCGCCACGGGACAGATTGCCTTTACACATAACCCCTTCTCTATGCCTCAGGGTGGACTGGAAGCCTTGGAGACCAAGGAGCCTCTGGACATTTTGGCATGGCAATATGACATTGTGGTCAACGGAGTGGAGCTTTCTTCCGGTGCTGTCCGGAACCACGATCTTGCGACCATGGTCAAGGCTTTTGCCATCGCGGGATACGATGAGGAAACCGTTCGGGAAAAATTCGGCGCTTTATATAATGCGTTTCAGTATGGTGCGCCGCCTCATGCCGGTATGGCGCCAGGTGTGGACCGTATGCTGATGCTGCTGACCGGTGAGGAAAGTATCCGGGAAGTCATTGCCTTCCCCATGAACGCTGCAGCGGAAGATCTGCTGACCGGCGCTCCATCAACGGTCACCCGCGAACAGCTGTGGGAAGCTCATATAAAGGTTCGCTGATAGTTATAAAAGCAAAAGCGCAGCAGAAAATAACTGCCGCGCTTTTGCTTATTGCCAATATCAGGATATCTTCAATGCCGCCAAAAACAGTTCGTATGTATCCTCCCAGCCTTCCATGGGGTATTCCGCGCCGCCGTTGACGCTTTTCAGCAGATTATCTGTATATTCCTGCCCCATGGCAAACAGTTCCCCTACGGTTACGGGAAATCCGGCCTCCGAGGCAACACGACAAAATTCTGCCATAGGATCAGCAGCAGTTTCAGAAGCTAACAATGCCTTTTTCAGAGATGCATCAGAGCGTGCGGCATCTAACAGCCTGGAAAGAATTTCATTCATAGAACCGTTTTCCTTTCGTTTTTTTCATTATAGCATAACCTATCCCCAGTCGCAACCCATTCAACCCGGTCATATAAAAATCTCCCGCACTGCTCCATGCAATACGGGAGATTTCTTTTCTGGTCAGTTGTTTGCTGGATTCCGCTTCCAGTTCAGCCGAGCGCTGACCGGAATGCGGACAATTTTTTCTACTGGCTTCCAAATGAGGATCGAGCAGGCAAAGTCCACAATATGGTGGGCCAACGTTCCTACGCCTACCAAGAGGACAATGGTGGTAAAAAAGCCTTTGCTCTGGTCAATGCTGCCGCCAAAATAGAACCAAGTAGAAATCAGCGCTTCCGCCACACCGTGGAGCACGCCGGTAACCAATACAAACAGCCCCATGGACAGCGGATGGTTCAAGGTATCCGGTTTTTTGCGGAGCCAAATTGCCCCTACGACCACGAATAAAACCTGCACCAGAGCCCGCAGCACGATCACCGGAGGGAAGCCGGCCAGCACAAAGCCCAAAGTTGTTCCCAGTTCTACAAATACCGCTACCAACGGGGAGACAAACATTGCAATAAAAACCGCGATATGGCTGCCCAGGGTAAACGACATGGGGTCCAAGCGGATTTTAATCGGTGAAAACATAGGTACCAAAATACCGATGGCACAAAGCAACGCTGCTACAACCATGGTAGTCAGCTGCGTTAAAGACGCGGAACGAGATTGATTCATGACAGATCCTCCTAACTTGTCAATACAGGTGTCATGACACATTGTACCCGATTCTGCATCTTCTGTCAAGAGGGTCATTTTTTAAAAAGGATCCCCTTTTCCTCCAAAACTGCTAAAATCCGCTGATAATCCGCTTCCGAACGGCAAATCAGCGTATGAAGATGGACATTATCCGTGATATCGCACAAAATTGATGCGCGGTTCTTCAACAACTTCTCCACGAAATTATCCGCGTCAAATCGGGAAAAGATATGCAGTTTCCCAGTGATCTGCCCATAAACAGGATGTTCGACAGTTACATCCAAGAGTCCTCCGCCGTTATCTACTACCGCATATAATTCTTCTTTCAGGTTATCCCGCCCGTGGCGGCAAGCAATCGTATATTGATTCCCTTCCGCCTCACTGTCCTGAGTCTGAAGGATATAGCCCCGCGGCGTTGCCTGGATATCCATTCCCCCGGCACGCAGCAGCGCTACGTCTCCCACGATGATCTGGCGGCTCACATGGACTTGGGAAGCCATGGCAGCCGCACTGACCGGCTCCTTGCTATCCCGCAGGATCTGCTGAATCCGTTCTCTTCTTTGAACAGCGTCCATAGTCAATTTTCCCTCCATTCCACGATGTCTTCAATTTTTCTCCGGGGTCTGGGGGAAGGGGTTTCAGCGGGATGGCCCACCACAATGGCGGCTGCTAGTTCCCCCTCCATTCCTGCCAGCCGGGAAAGCTCCTCATAAGCAAAAAAGAGATCGCATACCCAAAGGGTTCCCAGCCCCCGCGCCGCGGCTTCCAGACAAATATTCTCGATGCAGGCCCCTATTGACTGGAGATTTGCCAACTCATAGACTCGTTCTTCCGGATCAAGCGGCTGACAAGGCGGTGTCCCGTAAGGATTGGCCACAAAGATAACAACCGGTGCCTGTTCCATGATCCGAGCGGTGTACTCTGCGCCAGCTAAATGCCGGGTGCTGCCGGGCAACAGGGCATCTCCTTGCCGTTCCCGGGCGATCCCCTGCCTCATTGCCTCTACCGCCTCCGCTTTTGCCTTTCCGGTCAGGACTAAAAAGCGCCAAGGCTGTCGGTTTTTGGCAGATGGGGCACGGTTTCCCGCTTCCAGAAGCGCCAAAATCTCTTCCCGGGAGACCGGCTCACCGGTATATTGCCGGATACTCCTCCGGGCGCTGATTTCCGGGATCATATTTTCAACCTCCATATCAAGAAACACCCGGGAAATCCCGGGCGCTTATGAAAATTCCCTTTATTTAAAAATTTTCCAGATGTATTTAGGACGAAACCACTGGATGTACCCACTAATCAGCCTAGTCATGGCGATATCATATACAATAAACACTGCATTCAGCATGACCCATCCCGCAGCCAGTATCCAACCGGATTCCTGCATGATCTCCTCATATCCCGGAAATTGAAACAGCCAGACAGCCAAAGCCACTGTAATCCCTGCTAGAATATTGAACACTACAATTTTCAAAACCCATTCCAGCACACGATTTTTACGCGTCTCCAGCAACGATTTTATCAGCGGATAACAGCCCAAAAAAAGTATATAGTAAAGTGCGCATTCCTTATTAGGGGCAATCAGAATTGACAAAATAGACACTGCTCCATAGGTCAGCCAAGCGGCTCCCCAGCCGATTTCCACCACAATCGGGACCAGAAAAAGCCCAGCGATTGCCGGAAGTGCAAATTCTGCCATTGGGACCACACCCGTGAGCATCATTACCACGATACTGAGCGCTGCCATCATACCGCCCAGCGCGACCCGGCTGGTTTTTTTCACGATACGTCGTCCTCCTCAGCAGCAGGGAATCAGATCCCCACCCATACATTCACAGCAGCAGTCGGCACAAATCAAGTTAGAGCAGCAGTTACATGCCTGCATTCCCGCCATATCGCTGTTTGTACGATACGCTCCATTCGGCGATCCCATATTTCCCTGCTGCTGCCACATCATCCGGTTCATGGCGGCACGGTACTCAGGATTATTGGGGCTTAACCGGCAGGCAGTAGAGAAGTGGTTCATTGCGTCATCCAGCCACCCGCGCTGGAAGAAGATCGTACCTTTCAGGAAATACCATTCTCCGTCTCTGTTCTTAACAGGCGTTCCATCCAGAAGCTCTTCTGCCTCCACCAAACGGTTCTGCTGAATCAACCGACGGATATCTCCCAGATGGCTGCTTTGGCTGCCATATCCGGCATTTCCCGAATAGCCTGCTCGTCCCTGATACTGGGCATTGGCATCATATCCGCCAGTTGGTCCGGTTTCACGGCGGGATTTCATCACCATATCGTATGCTTCGTTGACCTCCTGCATTTTCTCGTTGGCGAGATCAGCCAGAGGGCTGTCGGCATAATTGTCGGGATGATATTTTTTCACCAACTGCCGATAGGCAGATTTAATCTCCTCTTCTGATGCATCCGGGCTAACGCCTAATACTTTGTAAGGATCGGTAACAGCCATTGCAGCCTCCATTCATTCTTCACATCATCATGTCTGTCTTCATTTTTCCTGAGGGTTCCCGTTTTTCTTTCGAAAGATCTCCTCAGCAGATGCCGGCAGACCCAGATAGATAATATTATCCAATATTGTCTTATACCGTTTCAGTTCCAGAAGCTCGTAAGCTGCTCCCAGTTCCGCAACTGTTATATTTAACACTCCCCGGCCGTAGCCGACGATTTCCGCCTTTTGGGCTTCATCGGGAAGCTGCCCGGGAATTCCCCAGCGCTCTAAGAATGGATTATAGGAATGTTTTTTGGCATCATCTTCCAAGTCATCCAACGCGTCCATTAGGTAAACCCATCGTCCCAGCAAGTATCCGAATCGCTCCAAAACCCGTTTTTCCACCGGATCGCTGCTCAACATAGCGACCATCTTCTGTAAAGCGGCGGCAGTTGGCTCTGCTGCCGCGTCTATGCTTTTTGTATGCTGCCCTTCCAGTTCAAATTGCCGGGTCATGATCGTTGCAAATGCAGCGTCCACCTCAGGGAACTTCTTTTTAGCCTTTTTTCTGGCGCCCGCAGCAAATGGTAACAACAGCCAATAGCCTAATTTCCGGATTCCCCGGGCGTCATGAATATTGTCCTTCACCTTGTGATAAAACAATGTCATCGCACTGGCTGCCACCAGAGAAAGCTCCGGGCCCGGAGCCGCACAGGTCTTCTTTTTCAAGGGATTTGCCATACAGCGTCCCTTGCAAAAGCCTCCAAATTCTTCGCCCAATGCCATAGCCAACATTGCGATAAAGGTAAAATCGTAGCTCAGCGTCAGCTTTGCAAACGGTCCGAACGCGTCTCCCAGCTGCCGACACAATCCGCAGTACACCGCCTGATAGGTATCAAATTCCTTTACCTTCAGTTCCGGCTTCAAGGGTTTAATGTATCCGAACATATCGATCCTTCTCCACTGGCGCTGTACGCAGCCTATTGTTCACGAATACTATTGTATCCTATTTTAGGAGAGAATTCGTGTATAAAATGTAAAAAAATGTACGATAACCCTTAAAGCATCTTCGCACAACGAAAAAAGTCCGTTGGAAATACATCCAACGGACTTTTTGAAGAAGCAAATTAGCCAAGGCGAGCTTTCAGAGCTTCCAGCTGATGTTTCATTTCAGCAGGCAGCTTGGAGCCGAATTTTGCATAGAACTCTTCGATGCTGGCAACGTCAGCTTTCCACAGGTCAGCATCCACATCGAGCAAGCCTTTAATGGTGTCGATGGTGACATCCTTCAGACCTTCAATGTTGATATCCTCGGGTTTGGGCTCATATCCGATTGCAGTCTCAACTGCATCGGCTTTGCCTTCGCAGCGAGCCAGGATCCACATCAGCACACGCATATTGTCGCCGAATCCGGGCCAGATGAAGTGGCCTTCATCGTCGGTACGGAACCAGTTGACGTTGAAGATCTTAGGAGCCTTGTCGCCCAATTTAGCGCCCATATCCAGCCAGTGCTGCCAGTAATCGCCCATGTTGTAGCCGCAGAAAGGCAGCATCGCCATGGGGTCACGACGGACAACACCTACTGCACCAGCAGCAGCGGCGGTTGTTTCGGAAGCCATGATGGAGCCAACAAAGGTACCATGGTTCCAGTCGAAGGACTGGTAAACCAGAGGAGCAGTTTTAGCACGACGGCCGCCAAACACGATAGCGGAGATCGGCACGCCCTGAGGATTGTCGAATTCGGGGCTGACGCAGGGGCAGTTCTTGGCGGGAGCAGTGAACCGGGAGTTGGGGTGAGCCAGTTTATTGCCGGCAGCCACATACTCAGGGCCATTGACCTTAGCGCCCTTCCACTCGGTAGCGTTGACGGGAGGATTCTTATCGAGGCCTTCCCACCAGACGGTATTGGTATCGTTGTTGATTGCGACGTTGGTGAAGATTGTGCCCTTCATTGTGGTATGGAGAGCGTTAGGATTAGACTTTTCATTGGTGCCAGGAGCAACACCGAAGAAGCCGTTTTCGGGGTTAATTGCCCACAGGCGGCCATCTTCGCCCTGACGCAGCCAAGCGATATCATCGCCGACAGTCCAGACCTTGTAGCCCTGTTTCTTATAGATTTCCGGAGGAATCAGCATAGCCAAGTTGGTTTTGCCGCAGGCAGAGGGGAAAGCAGCGCAGATGTATTTGGTTTCGCCCTGAGGATTCTCGATGCCGAGGATCAACATATGCTCGGCCATCCAGCCCTCGTTCTTGCCCTGATAGGAAGCGATACGCAGAGCAAAGCATTTTTTGCCCAGCAGAACGTTTCCGCCGTAGCCGGAGTTAATAGAGCAAATGGAGTTCTCTTCCGGGAAGTGAACGATATAACGTTTCTTATCATCCAAATCGGCTTTTGCATGGAGGCCGCGGACAAAGTCATTAGACTCGTCGCCCAGCTGATCCAGAGCGCGTTTGCCGATACGGGTCATAATATCCATATTCAGGACAACGTAGATAGAATCTGTTACCTCAATGCCCACTTTAGACATTTTAGAGCCGATGGGACCCATGGAGTAAGGAATAACATACATGGTTTTTCCTTCCATGACGCCATAGTACATAGGAGTCAGGATGCCATGCATTTCCTGAGGGGATTTCCAGTTATTAGTAGGACCTGCGTCCTCCTGTTTGGTAGAGCAGATAAAAGTACGATCCTCGACACGGGCAACGTCGTTGACAGCGGTACGATGGTACATACAGCCGGGCAGTTTCTCCTGGTTGAGCCACATCATTTCGCCGGTAGAAACGGCCTCTTCACGCAAAGCCTGAAGCTGTTCCTCGGAGCCATCCAGCCAAACCACTTTTGCAGGTTTGCACAGAGCAACCATTTCGTCAACCCAAGCCAGAACATTCTTGTTATTGGTGAGCATAGTTCTTTCCCCTTTCGTAAATTGAAAGTCAACAAATATCGCAACTTTCTACAATTATCATAATACGGCCTTTGGCGCAAAAAATCAATGGCTTTTTTGTGAACTTTTTGTCATTATTCAAACTTTATGAAAGTTTAATTAAAAAATCCTGCATTTTGGCCTGATTTTTTCTGCCAAATAAGTTCTTCGAGAATTTTCATGACATTTTCTCAGCCGAGAACTTTCACGCGTTAATACTCTATTGTCACAGAAGTAATGGTGACCGTTTCTTTCGGAGCACTGGTTTCAGAATCCACGGCAATACCTGCGATCGCGTCAACGACTTCCATTCCTTCGATCACCTGTCCGAAAACGGTATGCTTTCCATCCAGCCAAGGGGTACCGCCGACCTGCTGATAGTACTCCCGTACTTCGTCGGAAAAATCGGTCTGGCCCTTGTTCTGCTGGTCATAGCTTTCCTTCAAAGAACTCTTTGTGATCCCATAACTCTCAAGGGTTTCCTCCGGATAACCCAGGTTCAGGTACTGCTCGTAATCCCGACTCGCCTTTTTGGAGGAAGACATCTTGTTTTCTTCTTCAATTTCATCGAAATAGGCATCGTTATACGAACTGCCGTCGTCCTGCTGGACGATAAAAAACTGGCTTCCGTTGGTATCCTTGCCGGAGTTGGCCATAGACAAGGCGCCCCGGAAGTTATAGAGGTTATCCGTAAACTCATCCTCGAAAGATTCTCCCCAGATGCTCTCGCCCCCGGTGCCATCTCCATTTGGATCTCCGCCCTGGATCATAAAATCATCGATGACCCGATGAAACGTCAAGCCGTCATAGTAGCCTTCCTCCGCATGAGTGATAAAATTTTCCACAGCTTTCGGTGCATCCTCTTCAAAAAGGACCGCTTTAATGGTTCCGAAGTCCTCGACCTCAATCACTGCCACCGGCAAGTCTCCGTAGTCAGTGGTAGCGCTCACAGTGCCATCGCTGCCCACCGCAAACTGTCTGTATTCCGGTTTTTTTCCGCATCCGGTCAACGCAGCACAAATTCCCGCTGCCAACAGCAATGCTGCCATACGTTTTCCAAGTTTCACTCTTTTCATCCTTTCCTCAAAGAAAGGCTCCGGGGCATGTTGGCCGCGGAGCCTCTTTTCTCATTCAACTGTTTCCACAGAAATACCGATGATAGAAACCTCATCGTAGGGCCGGGAAGAGCGATCCACCTTTACAGCGGCGATCTTATCCACAACATCCATTCCCTCGATCACCTGTCCAAAGACGGTATGGGCTCCATCCAGCCAAGGAGTCCCGCCCACCTCGGTGTACTTCTCAACAATTTCCGGGCTAAACTCTTTTCCCTGCCGTTTCAGCATAGGGAACATTCTCTCATCCATCACTTCAGGGCCTGCCTGAACGATAAAGAACTGACTGCCGTTGGTTCCGGGGCCGGCGTTGGCCATAGAAAGAGCGCCCCGGAAATTCCGGGCCTCGTCGGAAAATTCATCTTCAAAAGGCTTTCCCCAGATACTTTCACCGCCCATACCGGTTCCGGTGGGGTCTCCGCCCTGGATCATAAAATCCTCGATCACTCGATGAAAAATAATCCCATTATAGTATCCATTTTTAGCATGTGTCAGAAAGTTTTCCACTGCTTTTGGAGCAGCTTCCGGCAGCATATGCACCCGGATCGTACCAAAATTTGTTTTAATTGCAGCGATAGTATCTCCCTTTTGAACTTCCTTAAAATTCAGAAGTGCCATTGCAAATTCCTCCTGCCTGTCAGTTGCCGGAACCGGCATCCTGGCCTGTCAAAGCCGCATCTATTTCGGCTTGTTCTTTCTCACTGCGTTCTTCCAGCTCTGCCAACTCCTCAGCGGTAGGCGTATTATCCAGATGGTCATAATCATCCGGGTCATAGGTCGACAGCGTGATACTATTGATAATAACATCCTCCACCGGGCGATTATTAGATGTCTGCTCCACGGTTCCGGAGGCGCTGGAGTCATAAGGGTCAATGGACTCGTAGGTCAGCGGCAGCTCCAGGATCGCATTCACCACATCCATCCCACTGATAATCTTTCCAAATACAGAATGATATTGTCCAAACTGCGGGACGCCGCCATATTCGATGAAGGCGTTCTTCATCATTGCCGGGAAATTATATTCCTCCATTTCGCTGATGATGGTATCATTGACAGGAATATCCCCCACGAAGAAGAAACGGGAATCAAAATAGTTCGCCTTATTCCAAAGCATTCCGGCCTCATAGCAAAGCGCCATTACCGAACCCGAAAACGGCCAAAGATTGGTAGAATATTCCGCCTTAATCGGTTTCCCGGTATTGGAGTCCCCGCCATTGCCGTCAGGGGTACTGGAGCCTGTAGCAACAGCACCTGCGGAAGGTTCCACATGGAAAATGATCTGGCCGTCATAAAATCCCCTGTTCACCAGATCCTTAAAGTTCTGAACGATAGTAGGAACCTCTTCTGTATAAAGAAGAATGGTAATTTCGCCCATAGAGGTATCAACGATTGCGATATCCTCTCCTTCTTTTGGTTCCTCAAACTGAATGTATTCAATTGTGCTGGGGTCGATACCGCCGCCGCATCCGGTAAACAAAGGGACACTCAGGATACAGGCTGCCAGCAGAGCCACTGCTTTTTGGAATGCCTTCATTCTTTCAATCAACCTTTCTGAAGCATAGCATCATTTTGACACTGTGTAATCCATTTTATTATACCGAACCTTACCATGAAATTCAAGGGTTATACAGAAAGTTCACAATCTTTTCCGGAAAAACAAAACCGGCAGCCGTGATTGACGGCTGCCGGACACGTTTCACAGGCAAAAGCCCTGCAATCCCACAGGTTCCGATCTCTCTAAAGAAGCGAATCTGAAACCGCCGCAGCTGATACCCGCTGGCAGCTGTCAAAGGAGAACCCTCTTCCAGATTCTGATCGGACTACCGCACTGCGCGTCCCTGTTCCCCAACTTTAAACAGTGATTTGCAGTAACGGAAGGCTTCTCAGGCCCCGAAACGACGCTTCCCTTTGGACAGCTGCCGCAGGTTCGCTGTCAGAGCGTCGCAGCCAACGCTTTCGCGCCAGCCGGATATTTCCACCATTTCCTCTGGAAAATTTCCATAAGAAACAGCTGAAAACACACTTCAAAAACGCTCCTCGAATTGCGTACAAACTTACTATACCATGAAAAAGTAATTTTGTAAAGGAATTTCCTGTAATTTCTTTGAAAAGCCCTGAAACGTCCTCACATCATATATGAGATGCTGTCGAAAAGATGGCCCATTGTTTTCATTGCCTTAGATGCTTTTTTCTTCATTTGACGCGTATTTGGTTTTCCGCCCATTACCAGATAAGCGGCTGTTCCCATCACTGCGCCTGCGGCGGCGCCCTTCAGCACGCTGCTTACAGTTTTATTCATGTGATTTCCTCCTATGAAGCATTTTTTGCCCATACTCTGCGATCGTCGCAGCAGGACAAAAATAGCTTGCCCGATTTTTTCTACCTTTCGCATAATTAAGATCTGGAATTTTATGGCCAATTTGGATAATTTATAAAATCAAAAATTTTCGATCTTGTTTTGAAAGAAAATTTGCCGGAATAATTGCCAAATTGCCACCGGTGAGCTATAATATTCCTTATGGAAATATGTCAAATTGTCCGGTTTTTTCGCGTGTTCGAGTTGCCTTGCGCCCGGAAAGATTCCGACATACAATAGAAGCAGATACAAACTATATGTGTCTGCATTTTGCGAAAATTCCAAAAGCCGTCATCCCAAACGGCTGGAAAGGGAATGTGAGAAAAA
>CALXBD010000066.1 GCA_944386445.1 uncultured Clostridia bacterium | reverse complement strand
CTGGCGGCGTTCGTCGCTGAAGTCGATGTCAAAATCCGGCATGCTGATCCGTTCCGGGTTAAGAAACCGTTCGAAAATCAGCTGATATTTGATGGGGTCTACACCGGTAATGCCCATACAGTACGCTAACAGGCTTCCGGCGCCGGAACCTCTTCCTGGTCCCACCGGGATTCCTGCCTGCTTGGCGTATCTGACGAAGTCATAGACAATGAGATAATAGTCCACATACCCCATGCCCTTAACAACGCTCATTTCATAGTCAAACCTCTCCCGCAGTTCGGGGGTAATGGTTCCGTACCGTTTTTTCAACCCCCGGCTGCAGAGGTCGGTAAAATATTCGATGTGATCCCGACCGTCCGGCGGAGTAAACTTTGGAAGCTGGGTCTGGCCGAAAGTAAATTCCACCTGGCAGCGTTCTGCGATGTGAACCGTATTGTCCAAGGCATCTTCAAAGCCGGAAAGGGCCGCTGCCATCTCTTCCCGGGATTTCACATAAAACTCCTCCGTAGGGAACTCCAGCACAGCTCCATCCCCGACCGTATGGTTTGTCTGGATACAAACCAAAACATTCTGCATTTTGGCGTCGGATTTTTCCAGATAGTGGCAGTCGTTGGTTGCGGCAAGGGGAATACCGGTTTCCCGGGAAAGCCGCCGGAGCAGGGGAAGGATCCGTTTTTGCTCCTCGATGCCGTGATCCTGAACCTCAAGAAAGTAATTGTTCTCTCCGAAGATTTCCCGATACCGCAGGGCCGTGCGTTTCGCCTCCTCGTATTCCCCGGCAGACAGCCTCCGCGGAATCTCTCCTGCCAGACAGGCGGACAGGCAGATCAGTCCGCCATGATACTTTTTTAGCAGTTCCTCATCGACTCTAGGCTTACTGTAAAAGCCTTCGATATATCCGGCGCTGACCAGCTTAATGAGATTTTGATACCCCTGCTGATTCTCACAAAGCAGCACCAGATGGTAGGGTTTTGAGTCCACCAAATGAACCTTGTCGAAACGGGTCCGAGGGGCCACATAGACTTCGCAGCCGATGATAGGCTTTACCCCTTCCTTTTTGCAGGCTTTGTAAAAATCCACCACGCCGTACATACAGCCATGATCGGTAATTGCCACAGCATTCTGTCCCAGTTCCTTCACTCTGCGGGGCAGGTCGCGGATTCGGCAGGCACCGTCCAGAAGGCTATACTCCGTATGAAGATGAAGATGAACAAACCCGGCCATAAACGGGCCTCCTTCCAGCAAAAATATCCTCTCAAAGCTGATTTAAAAATGCGGCTGCGTCTCCGCAACCGCCTGTCAGCCTATCGGCACTGATATTCCAGCACCCAGCATTTCCCATCTGTTCCTATCTGTCGGAACCCGGCCTCCAGATGGAGCCGCATCGCGGCTTTCCGTTCAGGCTCAAATACATTTCGGAGCCTTTGGATTCCCAGGCTCCTTGCCTTTTCCATCAAAGGCCGCAGTCCCTCCCGACCGTATCCTTGTCCACGATACCGGGCGAGAATCACGATGCCGATTTCATAATGATCTCCGGCAAGATGAAAGTTGACATCTCCTACCAATTCTCCGCGCTCATTCTCCAAATAAGCATAAAAGCGCTCCGGTTCCTGACCGATCCAGCAAGGATACCACTTCTGCCAATCTTCCCTGGTGCAGTCGATACACCCTGTATCGGGATGATACCCGCTGAAAGGCGCATATCCACGATTATAGGCCATCGTCTCCTGATCCGACAGCAGCTTCTGCCGGAAGGAATACTCATCAAAAGCGGGGACGTGTAGTCGCAGCATAGAAGCCTCCTTCACTTTTTTACCACAAAGCCGGTGGTGACGACCTCAGCCACCATGGTTCCCAGCTCGTCTGATACCGTGATCCGATAATAGCCGGTACTTCTTCCCTTCCGAACTCTTTTCGCCTCTGCGATCAGGCGTTCTCCTTTGGCAGCGCTTAAATAAGTGATTTGACTGTTTAAGGAAACCACAGGCGTCCCGGCGCAGTTGGAGGCAACCGCAAAGGCAAAATCCGCCAATGTAAAGATCGCGCCGCCCATAACGGCTCCCATAGCGTTGCGATGGACTGGCTGAATGTTCAGGCTGCAGCGAGCGAAGCCATCTTCAGCGGCTTCCACCATGGCTCCGGCAGCCTCGGTTGCAAAGCGGTCGTCAGCAAATACCTTTTGAATCTCATCTAATGTCATACAAATCTCTCCTGTTCTATTAATCCGAGTGAGGTTGCGAAGCTTCCCGCAGCTTCTGAGCCGTCTCTGAAATCCGTTTCAGACGATGGTTGACACCCGACCGGCTAATCGGTGCCGAAAGCATTCCTGCCAATTCCCGCAGGGAACATTCCGGATTTTCCAGCCGCAGCGCCGCCAACTCTCTCAAATCCTCATCCAGATAATCAAGGCCCCGATGCTCCTGAATATAGCGGATATCCGCCACCTGTGTCTGGGACGCTTCTACGGTTTTACCCAGATTGGCGGTTTCGCAGTTGGTAGCCCGGTTGACCTTATTGCGCATTTCCTTCACAATTTTGATGTCCATCAATTTCAAGGTTGCTTTTGTTGCGCCTACGAAGGTAAGAAAATCCTCTATCTGTTCACTTTCTTTCAAATACAGCAGCGCGATTCCCTTCCGGTGGGTACATTTGAACCGAAGTCCATACGCTTGCCCAAGCAACAGCACCTGGTCTGCCAACTGGTCGTTGGGCGCCCCTATTTCAAGATGGTATTCCCGTTCCGGATTGGTCACCGAGCCATACAGCAAAACCAAGCCTCGAAAGAAAGCTGCCACGCAGCAATCCTTTTCCACATAGGCAGGCACTAAAGCCGGAGACGGCAAAGAAAAGCGTTCCGCCAGCAGTTCCCGTTGGGAAGGTTCCTCAACGCAGACGCTGTATCGCGGTGCTTCTTCTTTCAGCCGTCTAAAGTCCGTCCGCACAGAGGCCACCGTTGCCGTTAATCCTGCCAACAGCTGGGCGAACTTGTCAGCAACTGTCTTACTCTCTGTTGTAAAAATGACTTCTTCTTCGGGGAACCCCCTGCTGAAAACCAGCATGGCATAAAGCAGTGCCCACTCGCAGCAAGCTCTTTTACTTTCCAGCCGGCAAAGCTCCTTCTTTACTTCCTGATTAAAAGTCACGCTGCCACCGCGCCTTCACTTTGAAATATCCCGATGCACGACCCGGACATTGCATCCCTGCTCCGACAAGAACTGATAAAGCAATTCCGCAAATGTAACGCTGCGATGCTTACCGCCTGTACATCCGACCCCGATCATCAGCTGACTCTTTCCTTCCTGCTGATATAAGGGCACCAAAAACCCGATCAAATCCTTAAGCTTATTCAGAAGTTCCGTTGAATTAGGGGAGTTCATCACATAATCCCGGACTTCCGCATCCAAACCGGTCTTTTTCTTCAGCTCATCCACGTAAAAGGGATTTGGCAGACATCTTACATCAAAGATCAAATCACCTTCACTGGGCAATCCGTATTTAAATCCAAACGACATCACATTGACCAGCATACTGTTCTGGATATGATCCAAAAAGATATTATTCATCCGCTGCTTGAGTTCATTGGCGGAAAGATGAGTGGTATCGATAACATAGTCTGCCCGTTCTCTTGCGGGCCGCAGCAACACCCGTTCATTCCGGATGGCTTCCCCTACTCCTCCGTTTACCAAGTCTGCTAGGGGGTGACGGCGGCGGGTTTCCTTGTACCGCCGGATCAATTCCGCATCGGAAGCGTCCAAAAACAGCAGTTTATATGTGAGGCCCTGATCTCGCATTTGATCCAGCTCTTCGAAAAGGCCATAAAACATATCGCCGCCCCGCAGGTCGGTGACTACCGCTACCCGATTGATTTTACTGTTTCCGGCCAAGCAGATTTCTGCCACCTTTGAAATCAGCTGTGGCGGCACATTATCTACGCAGTAAAAGCCGATATCCTCAAGGGCGTCTACCGCCCGGGATTTTCCGGCTCCGGAAAGCCCCGTTACAATTAAAAAATCCATGTTGTTCCGTCCTTTTCGGAGAATTCAAAACATCGTCACTTCAACGTTCCCACTTCGCACTCCAGCCGGAAGCCGGTTTTCTGCCATACTTTTTCCTGTACCTGCCGGATGAGTTCCTGCACATCGGCACAGGTAGCATTCCCAACATTAATCAAGAATCCGCTATGCTTTTCACTGACCATAGCATCTCCGACCCGTACTCCCTTCAGACCGCACTGTTCGATGAGGGCAGCTGCATAAGCGCCTTCCGGCCGTTTAAAGGTACTGCCGGCGCTGGGAAACTCCAACGGCTGTTTTTCCTTTCTGCGTGTCATCAATTCATCCATTCTTGCACGGATTTGTTGAGGATCGCCCTTTTCAAGCCGGAAGCCGACCCGAATGATACACAAATTTTTCCCGGTATAAAAACTGTGTCGGTAACTGAAATCCAACGCATTGCCTTCCACACGGCAAAGATTTCCTTTTTGGTCCACATGTTCACACCAGGCGATTACATCCTTCAATTCTCCGCCGTAAGCGCCGGCATTCATATAGGCGCCGCCGCCTACGCTGCCCGGAATTCCCCATGCAAATTCCAATCCTGTCAAGCCATGCTCCAATGCTTCCCGGCAGGCCTTCATAAGCGGTGCTCCGGCCTCACAGACCAAGGTAAATCCGTCCCTATCGACCCTAACATCTGAAAATTCCGGTCCGAGTACGACAACAACACCCTCTAATCCCTCATCCGGGATCAAAAGATTGCTGCCCTTTCCGACAAACCAAACCTTTGCCAATTTCTCCACATTCCGACGGATCCAACAAATCTCTTCCACACATTTTGGTTTTACAAGGACAGCGGCCGGACCGCCGATATGAAAGCTGGTATATTCCTTCATTGGTGCCTGCGGGATGCAGCTGATTCCCTGCTCCGCGCACATCTTCAGAATTGTTTCAAATTTTTCCATGGTACCTCCCAAATCAAAATTCTGCCGCCCAAACCGGCCCGGCTCCGGACAGGCTTGGGCGGCAGGGCGGAACCACCCCGCCACAAGCCATTATTCCGCCATTCTCCAAAGGAATGCCGCGCCGATTGTACCGGCATCATTACCCAAAGCGCAGGTACGCAGCTGGGTAGAAGCATATCCGCTGATTCCATAACTTTCTTTTGCGATAATTTCCCGCAGGGGGGCCAGCAGATTTTCCCCTTCTTTGCAAATACCGCCGCCAATCAGAAGAACCTCAGGCTGGAAAATATTCACAAAGTTAGAAAGTCCGCATCCCAGATAGCCGATGTACTCATCAACGACTGCCTTGCCGACGGCGTCGCCCATGCGCATCGCATCGAAAGCGGTTTTGCCGTTGACCTCATCCAGAGTTTTGGCAACTTCCCACAGCTTGGAATCCTTATTTGCTTCCATTGCCTCTTTTGTCATGTTAATGAGCCCGGTAGCAGAAGCGTAGGCTTCCAAGCAGCCCTTCCGGCCGCAGGTACACTGCCGGCCATTATAGACGATTACCTCATGGCCCAGCTCACCGCCAAAATGGTTAAAGCCAGCATAAATTTTCCCGTCAATGATGATACCGCCGCCGACGCCGGTTCCCAAGGTAATCACCACCACATCCTGATAGCCTTTTGCAGCGCCAGCAATTACTTCGCCGTAAGCAGCCACATTGGCATCATTTTCCACATAAATCTTCTTGCCGGTACGTTCTTCCATATATTTGCGCAGAGGAGTATTGCGGAACTGAAGATTATTTGCATAGACGATGGTACCTGTTTTAGGCTCTACGGAACCGGGGGTACCGACACCGATGCTCTCCACATCATTCATTGTCAGCCCAGCTTTTTCCAGAGCCTCATTGGCGCACTGCGCCATACGGTCAGCTACAAGTTCCGGATTTCCCGTAGCATCAGAGGTAGCAACGGTAGACTTGGCGACGATATTATAGTTTTCATCCACCACGCCTGCTTTCACGAAAGTGCCTCCAAGGTCAATTCCAATGTAATACTTCATGTCTGGTTCCTCACTTTACAGTGTATTTTCTTCAGCCCGGAAAAGAACTCCGGACAGGAAAGCTGAATTAAAAATCCCAGTCTTTTACGACGTCTTCGCCATCACCGGCAGGCATTCCCAACTTTTTCAGAAGCTCCTGTGCGGCGTTATATCCCATCTTCTTCTGGCGGTTATTCATAGCGGCGACCTCCAGAATAATGGCAAGGTTCCGGCCAGGCTTCACAGGGATTGTCAAAGAAGGCACACGATTTCCAAGAATTGTTGTATATTCATTCTCGATTCCCATACGATCGTAGGTCTTAGAGGCGTCCCAATGTTCCAATTTCACGATCATATCGATTTTTTCAGTTGTTTTAACAGCGCCCATACCAAACAGTCTCCGGGCGTTAATAATCCCGATTCCGCGAAGCTCAACAAAGTGGCGGATATTTTCCGGTGAAGTACCCACCAAGCTCTTATTTGAGACCCTGCGGATTTCCACTGCGTCATCAGCAATCAGCCGGTGTCCGCGTTTTACCAACTCGATTGCAGTCTCACTTTTACCAACGCCGGAATCCCCTAAAATCAGCATGCCCTCGCCGTAGACCTCAACCAGAACGCCATGTCTGGTGATACGTGGAGCCAGTTCCACATTCAAAAATGAGATCAAAGCAGCCATAAAACTGGAAGTAGCATCCTGCGTTCGGACAATTGGAACCTGATTCTGCTTTGCGGCCTCAATCATTTCCGGGAAGACCTCCAAGCCCCTTGTAATCACCAATGTCGGGATTTTAAGGCTGAACATTCGGTTCATTCGCTCCTGCAGGACTTCATGGCTGAGGTCACTGAGGAACGCAGTTTCCATTCTGCCCATGATCTGGATTCGATCCGGATCGAAGTAATCGTAAAATCCGGTAATAAAAAGGCCAGGGCGGTTAACCTCGCTGGATGAAATCAAAATAGAAGCGGGTTCCGCGGGGAGATAGACACTCTCCAGTGAAAAATCCTTAATCAACCGTTCCAAAGAAACGGTGAAATTGGATGGCATATACGATATCCTCCTTTATTCCGGGAAATGCCCGTTTTTCCCATTATACAACATTCATCGGGGCTTTTGCAATAGAGTGAACGGGTGTATGAAAAAAACAAAGGGCGGACGTAAAATGTCCGCCCCGGATTTTGTCACTTTCCACGAATCAGTCTTCCAGCAAGCTCTGAAAGAGGGAGGTATTTCGTCTTCTTCTGCGGAGGGTCTCAGCGGAATCGATCTCATAGCCTTCTGTGCCGAGGATCAAGACATCGCCCTCTTGTACACCGGGCGGCAATTCTGTCAGCAGCAGATCTGTCACAGCACCGTCATCGGTTTCACAAACGGCAAACTGTCCTTCGATGCGGTCAACAATGAACATATGCACACCTCCTCAAATTCAGGGCTGGTTGATCCAGTCCCCTTTTAGTATACCATATTTTTGAGGAAAACGGGAGCATTTTCAAAACTATTTTACTTTTCTGTTTGCACCTGACAATTCTTCCCGTCTGTTGTCAGGACGATCGTACCATTCAGATCTGTTCGATAAACAGTGCAGCCATTTGTCTCGATCCGCTCTATAGTTTCCCGATGAGGATGATTATAGGAATTGCCCTCACCCACCTCGATGACACAAATTTCAGGGTCCACCGCATTCAAAAACTCCTGACTGGTAGAGGTAGAGCTGCCATGATGGCCCAGCTTCAGCACATTAGCCGACACATCGGTTCCCGCCTCCAGCAGATCTGCTTCCGCATCAGACTCCATGTCCCCGGTGAGCAGAACGGCCCATTCTCCGAAACAAAACCGAGACACAACCGAAAAATCATTCAAATCATCATACTCGTCGGTTACAGGGCCTAGAATTTCCAGTACTCCGTCGCCGAACGTGTACGTTTCTCCTGGCTTTGCTGGGGTAATTTTCAACCCCTGTGTCTGAATCGAGGTCAACAAGTCCTCATAGGTGCGGGTTGTCGGCACCAAATCGTCCGGGATCACCGGCAAAATAATTCTTTCCACCGGATGGGCGTCCAGCACCACGTCCAGACCACCGATATGATCAGAATGAGGATGGGTTCCAATGACCAGATCCAGCTTTTCAATCCCGAGCTTGTCCAGATAAGCGTTCACCACTGTTCCCTGATCGTTTTCTCCGGCATCAATCAGAATATTGCTGCCGCCGCTGCGGATCAGGATGCTGTCACCCTGTCCCACATCGATAAAATGGATCTCCGCCGTTTCTCCGTCGGCGAGCTCCGACTGCGAAGGCCCAGAGGAGGTTCCTCCCATTGCCTGTGTTAGTGCAGAGGTCAGATTTCCCCAATCGGGCAGCAGTTCCTGCGGGCTATTTCCCGTAGCCAGGTATATGATAAAAGCTGCACTTGCCAAGACTGCTGCAGCAATAATTGCTGCCCAATTATACTTTTGTTTTCCGCGCCGGGTCCTGCGTTTTGCCAAAACAGTTCCTCCTTAGATCAGGGGCGATGGGACTTTTTACGATTTCCGTCCGACGAATGAGAACGGGGCTTTCCGCCCCCTCGAGGATTTCCGGAAGGACGGGCAGCTTTTCCAGTAGCTGAAGCCCTTTTTGCAGCCGGTTTAGTGGCAGAATGCCGAGCCTCTCCGGCAGGTGCCGGAACCAGACATTCCGGACCGCTTCCGATAAGGTCCGCACGTCCCGCCTTGCGCAAG
Source organism: uncultured Clostridia bacterium (assembly GCA_944386445.1). Taxonomy (GTDB): domain Bacteria; phylum Bacillota; class Clostridia; order Oscillospirales; family Ruminococcaceae; genus Merdivicinus. The sequence continues at coordinate 8,545 of CALXBD010000066.1, read as the reverse complement.
GCTTTGATCACCAAAGTCCGATTCTGAGGCAGAAAATACTGCAGAAGCGCCCGCTGCATTGCTTTTTCCTCTGGCGCCTTCGGCACAAATACCGGTTCCAGAGTATAGGGATTCATCCCGGTAAAAAACATACATGTTGACACGGTCCCCGGAGTGGGATAAAAATCCTGCACCTGTTCGGGGCGGATATGCTGCTCCTTTAAAAACAGCGCCAATTCCACCGCATCCTTCAGAGTGCTGCCCGGATGGGATGACATCAAATACGGAACCAGATACTGCTTTTTGCCCAGCTTCTTGGTAATACGGTAGAATTTTTCGGCAAAGGCCTTGTAAACCTCAATGTGAGGTTTCCCCATAGCATCCAGCACATCGCTGGAGCAATGTTCCGGTGCCACCTTCAGCTGACCGGAAACGTGATATTCCACCAGTTCCCGGAAAAAGGTATCATCCGGATCCTGCATCATGTAGTCATACCGGATTCCGGAACGGATAAACACTTTTTTGATACCGGGTATCGCCCGAATTTTACGAAGCATTTCAAGATATTCCCGATGATCGGCTTCTAACGCGGGACAGGGGGTTGGCGCCAGGCACTTTTTCCCCTTGCAAAGTCCCTGTGTCAGCTGCTTTTTGCAGGAGGGATGCCGAAAATTGGCAGTTGGACCTCCTACGTCATGAACATAGCCCTTAAAGTTAGGCAGGGTCGTCAGCAGCTTTGCTTCCTGCAGCACGGATTCTTCACTGCGGACAGCGATTTTTCTCCCCTGATGGAAGGCAATGGAGCAGAAATTACAGTTTCCGAAACAGCCCCGGTTGTGGGCAATGGAAAATTCCACTTCTTCGATACCAGGAACACCGCCAGCCGTATCATATATGGGATGCCAAGTCCTGGTATAGGGCAGAGCATAAACCCAGTCCAATTCTTCGGTGGTCAACACCCGCATCGGTGGATTCTGAACCAGCATTCGATCTCCCTGACGCTGGAGAATCATCCGACCATAGACTTCGTCCTGCTGATCCATCTGGATTTTCGTCGCTTTGCAGTAAGCCTTTTTGTCTGTGCGGACCATCTGAAAACCCGGGCACGGAACCCCTCCGAAAGGGGTGTCTGCCGGGGCACAGAGATAACAAGTTCCCCGAATGTCGGTCAAGTTTTTGATGGGTTCCCCTTTTGCCAAACGATTGACGATGTCTATCGTTTGCAGCTCTCCCATGCCGTAGGTCAGCAGGTCGGCGCCGGAATCCACCAAGATGGACGGATGGACCGCATCGTCCCAGTAATCATAATGAGCAAACCGTCTGAGGGAGGCTTCCAGCCCCCCGATGACGATAGGAATATCCCCATAAATTTCCCGGAGCTTTTTGCAGTAAACCGTCACAGCCCGGTCCGGGCGTTTCCCGGCCACTCCTCCGGGCGTATAGGCGTCGAAATTCCGGCGATTTTTTGCGACCGTGTAATGAGCTACCATAGAGTCGATATTTCCGGAATTCACCAGAAAGGCAAATTTCGGACGGCCCAGCTTGGTAAAATCCCGTTCCGAACGCCAGTCGGGCTGAGAAATCACACCAATTGTAAATCCCTGAGCTTCGATCACTCTAGAAATAATTGCCGTCCCAAAACTGGGGTGATCCACATAGGCATCCCCGGTTACAATGATATAATCCAGCTGTTCAATTCCGCGGGCATCCAGCTCTGCCCGGGAAACAGGTAAAAATTCGTTCATACAGACTCCTCAACGGGGCTAATCGTCCATATGATTTCTCATCTGAAACTCTGCCCACTGATTTTTTGTAATCAGGACCTCCCGGGGTTTAGAGCCATCCGGCGGTCCAACGATTCCCCGATTTTCCAACTCATCCACCAGTCGGGCTGCCCGGGCATAGCCGATTTTCAAGCGGCGCTGAAGGTAGGATGTGGAACATTGTCCTGCATCCAGAATACACTGGACAGCATCTTCAAACAGTTCGTCCGTAGCGTCATCTACATCAGCAGAAGATCCTTTTTTCTTTCCCTCGGAAGCGGCCTGACGTTCGATTTCGTCCATAATACCGGAATCATAAACCACAGGTTCACCCCCGCTTTTCAGAAATTCCACTACCTGCTCAATTTCACTGTCGCTGACGTAGCACCCCTGCACACGGACCGGCTTTGGAAATCCCATTGGATAATAGAGCATGTCCCCTCGTCCCAGCAGCTTTTCCGCTCCGCCGGAATCGATGATCGTTCTTGAATCCACTTGCGACGACACCGACAACGCGATTCTGGAAGGGACATTGGCCTTAATCAGACCTGTGACAACATCCACCGAGGGCCGCTGCGTCGCGATAATCAAATGCATACCAGCAGCTCGGGCCATCTGTGCCAGTCGACAGATTGCATCTTCCACCTCGTTGGGCGCTGCCATCATCAAGTCCGCCAGCTCGTCAATGATAATAACCACGTGCGGCATATGCTGAAGGGTATCGGAACCTTCAGCCAGCCGATTATAGCCCTTGATATCCCGCACAGAGTTTTCTGCGAAAGCGGCATATCGTTTTAGCATCTCAGTAACAGCCCAGTTTAAGGCCCCTGCCGCCTTTTTGGGGTCAGTGACCACGGGGATCAGCAGATGGGGAATCCCGTTATAGATTCCCATCTCGACCACCTTGGGGTCAATCATAATCATCCTCACATCTCTGGGCGGAGATTTATACAGCATGGAGATAATCATAGAATTGACGCAAACTGATTTACCGGAACCCGTAGTACCTGCAATCAGCACATGGGGCATCGAAGCGATATCTCCTATGGCCACATTACCGGCAATATCCTTGCCCAGCGCGATGCTCAGAGGACTTTTTGCGGCTCGGAATTCATCGGAATCAATGATTTCCCGAATTGTTACAGCATCTGTCTTGCGGTTGGGAACCTCAATGCCCACAGCGGGCTTATTAGGGATCGGAGCTTCAATCCGGACGCCGGCAGTTGCCAGATTCAGGGCGATATCGTCGGCCAATCCGGTAATTTTGGAAATCTTAACACCTGCAAGGGGCTGCAACTCGTACCGGGTCACTGTGGGGCCACGGCTATAAGCGATCACCCTGGTCTGCACGCCAAAACTTTTCAACGTATCCACCAGTTTGGCAGCATTGGCTTTCAATTCCTCGCTGACATCCACATTTCCGTCATTTTTAGGAGGTTTCAGCAAAGAAACAGGCGGATAGCGATATTCTTCCTGCTGCCCGGGATCTGCACAATCATTCTTCTGCGGTAAGGGAGCAGTCTTTTCCGCAGGCCGAGATGCCTCCCGGCTGATCTCCCGGATCGCGCCGTCAAGTCGTTTCTCTAACGGAAGAGTCTCGCCTGCTGCCTGTCCCACGGTAGGCGCTCCTCCAAAAGCGTCTGCACTCTGGCCTGCTCCTTCCAGCACAGAATCATGGATTGCATCAAACGCATCTACATCCATATGGTTTTCTTCTGTCTGGGAAGAGTCCTGCTCCTTGGGATCCAGTGCGGCGATGGCTGACGGAGACAATGGCGCTCCCCACAGCGAATCTGGATTCACCTGCTTAGCCGGAGGAACAGGCTCTGAAACGACCTCATCTGCAGACGGCACTGGAGGAGTTTTTTCTGTCGGCTTCTGATCCAAAAGCTCACCGGTATCAGGATCAATACCGGCTTTTCGGGCTTCTTTACGTCGGCGGCGCAGTTCTTTGGGATCAGCCTGGAAATTCTCCAGCGCCTTATCAAAATTCTGATTTGGCGAAAACACCGGATGTTCCGGCATGGGGACCTCTCCGTCCACCGGAATATCGATAGCGGTCATCCGGGCGCGTTCTTCCTCTTCCCGGCGTTCTCTATGAGCGGTATAGGTTTCCCCGATTTGTTTAACTGGTTTTGCGCATGAACGGAAAAGCCCGATCAGGGTACTTCCTGAAATCAGCATCAGGAACACAAAGACCAAAAGAATCTGGATCACAGCAGCGCCTACGACTCCGCCTGCGAACCGCATCAGCGGCCAGCAGAGAATCGCAGCCAAAAGCCCGCCGCTTTCCAGTTTTGTGCCATCGATATAAAAGCTCAGCAGCTTCTGAATGAACCCGTTGCCGTCCGGCAGGCCAAAGAAAAGCTGAGCAATTCCGCACAGCAGCACCAATAAGATCAGCATCTGCCAAATTTTCCCTTGAGCGGAAATATTCTCTTTCCCAACGGTAATGATGACGGCCAAATAAATGATACAGGGTCCTACCCCGAAACTCATGGGGCCAAACAATCCTCTTAAAATATCATGACAGGCCTTCCAACCAGAAGACCCTTCAAACAAAGCCAGCACCGTCACCAAAATTCCCAAAGCGAACAGGATAATCGCCCACATTTGGTTGCGGCGTTCTCGTTCCTGTCTTGCCAGTTCAGCGGATGTCTTTTTTGTTCCGGAAGAAGGGGCCTTTTTGCCGGAAGTTTTTCTTCCGGAGGAAGCCGGCTTTTTCCCGGATGTTTTTTTTGAAGCCGCTTCTTTTTTTGCTGCCATTTTCTCACCCTTGTCCGTCAAATTCATGTCATATGTAAGGGGCATTTCCGCCCCATCGCTCACCTATTACCGATTCTTGTCCCGGGAGCATAGCCCGGATTCAAATAGTCCTCCGGATTCGTGGAAAGAAGCCGTCTGACCGTATAACCTTCCCCTTCCCGGACACATTCACACAGTTTTCCCCGGACCTCCATCAAGCGGATGTTTTCCGGCGGTTCAGCGGGTGGAAATATCATTTCCGGAGGAAGTACGGTGTACAGGATCCCCGGTTCCATTGCTGCCGCCCCCTTCCTCAATCAGCCGGTACAAGCAGTCAATCGCGTCGGAAAGCCCTCCCAAATGATCGATCAGGCCTTCGGAAACTGCTGTTTCCCCATCGATGGAAGTACCCACATCCATTGCCAGCTCACCGGTTGTCATCATCAATTCCCGAAATCGATCTGCTGTAATACGGGAATTTTCCGTAACAAATCGGACGATTCGGTCTTGCATTTTCTGAAAATAGGAAAAACTCTGAGGCACTCCCAGCACCAACCCGTTCATCCTCACGGGATGGATGGTCATCGTTGCAGAAGGGACTATAAAGGATTGTTTTGCCGAAACCGCCAGCGGCACCCCGATGGAATGGCCCCCACCCAGCACCAAAGAAACCGTTGGGGTCTTCATACCCGCAATCAGTTCGGCGATGGCAAGTCCTGCTTCCACATCTCCGCCCACCGTATTGAGGATCACCAATAATCCGCGGATATCCGGATTCTCTTCAATCGCAACGAGCTGCGGGATCACATGCTCATATTTAGTCGTTTTATTTTGCGGCGGCAGAATATAATGGCCTTCCACCTGTCCGATAATCGTCAGGCAATGGACCTGATGTCTGCCCTCGGTTGTAACAGAACCGGTAGACTCAATTGATTTCAGTTGACTTTCCTGTTCCTCTTCCTGTTCCTCGGTAGGATCATAGTCGGTCACATTTCATTCCTCCATTCCGGATTGCTCCAAAAGTTCAGAATTTAGTTTGTGCCGTACTCTTTATTATATACGTTTTCAGAGGGGATGTCAAACAAATCGAATCATTTGTTCGGATTTTTTCATTTATACCCTCAGTTATTCTTTCTCTGTGAATATACAGTGGAACAACAGTGAAACCATGTGGAATTCCCAACTTACAATGTGGAAAACTGTGTGAAAAAGGTGGAAAAACCGCTTGAAAATGGCCATTTCCTCTTTTCCACAATTCCCATTTACCGAATTGATACAAAATGTATATCCAATCGACACAATCCGACATTATTCAGAGAAATTTCTGGAAGTCAACAGCAGAATTGCCCGCTCAATGGAGTCCCGGGAATTTCCCCAATCTGCACCGGCACTGCGGTAATCAAACATCTTACAGAAGTGAGAAACATCGCTGCTGACTTCGTCAAAATTTTTCATAGCAAGATCCAAAGCCGCTTTTTCAAAAGCCGGATATTCCTTCTTAGGCAGTTTATCCGCACCGGCGCAGAGAAGCTTTTCCAAATGAGGGAGGCATAAAGATTCCTGTTCGGAAAAGAGCTTACGGAAATCCGCATCTCTGCCGTAAAGCTGGACAATCGTATCGAGCATTCTGGACAAAGCCCATTCGATCTTCTCACAGACGAAGCAGGTATCATTAACAGTAGACATAGCCCCACGTTTTTTAGGATTGGCCCTAGCCTTCTGAAGGATGGGCTTAAAATTCTGTTCTTTCAGCTCCTTCAGATGGCTTTCCAGCATCAAGGCCAGGGAAAGCCGGTTTTTCTGGTGAAGCATCTGTTCAAAATGGTCGGCACAGAATCCCAAGCGGTTGGTTTCAATCCGGACATCCGGCTCCATCATAGCCGCGCCCATAATGTATTCCACGCAGCGCTGTTCAAGCGTATTTCGAATCGAACAAATTGGGCATCCTTTTCTCGGCTCGAAAACTTCACTGATGGGAATCGTATAAATACTGTCACGCATAGTTATTCCTCCAAAGTCCGATATACCGGGCCGAAGCCCTTAACAGTTTCAGTATAACACAAACAAACCTATACTGTCATCCAAAACTTTCCCCGATTGCCGGAAAATCAAAAATATGCTACAATATTTCAAGAAACGACAAAAGGAGCATCATCCATGACTTATGATAGAAAAGGGGCCGACCTGCAGGTAATCGTTCCGGGCTTTTCCCTGGCAGATACCCTAAACTGCGGGCAATGCTTTCGTTGGGAGCCATGTGGGAAAGGATTTCGTGGAATTCATCGCGGCAGAATTACAACAGTTTATCAAGACGGTGACCAAATTTGTTTTCGCGACACAGATGCAGAAATCTTCCAGACCATTTGGGCGCCTTACTTTGATCTTGATGCCGATTATGGCAGCATGCAGCAGCCATTCCAAACAGATTCAACGCTCAGGGCGGCTTGCGAAACCGCCGGTGGTATCCATATTCTGCGTCAGGATCCTTGGGAGGCTCTCTGTTCATTTATTATCAGCCAAAACAACAACATTCCCCGAATCCGTGGGATTATTTCCCGCCTATGCCAATATTTTGGAGATCTTTTGGAAGATGGCGTCTACACCTTTCCTGAGCCGGGGCGCCTGGCCAGCTTGACCCTGGAGGATCTTGCACCGCTTCGAGCGGGTTTTCGGGCCAAGTACATACTGGATGCCGCGCAGAAGGTGGTGTCCGGAGAGGTATCCCTGACAGCTGTGTCAGTTTTGTCGCTGGAAGATGCCCGAAAAGAATTGCAGAAAATACGGGGCGTAGGGCCAAAAGTGGCGGAATGCGCCTTGTTATACGGTTTTCATCGGCTGGATGCGTTCCCGATTGATACGTGGATCAAAAAGGTCCTGGCACGGTATTATCCGGAGGGATTTCCTGCTGTACCGAACGCAGGACTGGCTCAGCAATTTCTCTTTCATTATGTCCGACTGCTGGATGGTGCAGTAACATCAAAAGCGACGGGATAATCCCGCCGCTTTTTGTCACTTCAGAAAATTTCGAAACCGTTCCGGCGGTTCCACTGAAAAGTCCAGCCGCTTACCAGTAAAGGGATGTGTCAGTTCCAGCTTCCAGGCGTGGAGCCCCAGCCGTTTCAAAGGATCCCGAGCCGCTCCATACTTTTTGTCCCCGGTAACCGGATGTCCAATCTCCTGCATCTGGACCCGGATCTGATTTTTCCGTCCGGTCTCCAACCATACCCGCAGATAGGAATAGTCCGGATTATCCCGGAGGACCTGATAATTGGTCACAGCTGGTTTTCCGTCTCCGGACTTCCGGCTCACATAGACCAAATGGGTTTTGGTTTCCTTTAGCCAAGAAGACAGTCGACCGGCGGACTCTTCCATCCGGCCTTCCACGATGGCATAATAGCCCCGATAGGTAACAAGCTCATCCCACTGATCCTGAAGCGCCGTTTTGATTTCAGGGTTCTTGGCAAAAAGCACGATCCCTGACGTATCCCGATCTAAACGGTGGACGATAAAAATCCGGTTCCGAGGATTTTTTCGGCGGACATACGCAGTCATCCTGCGATAAGCCGTATCTTCCGGTTCCTCTCCGCCGGTGGAAATGGTCAGCAATCCGGCCGGCTTATTGATAACCAACAGATCCCTGTCTTCGTAAAGGATCTCCGGATGGTCCTCCACAGTTCCTGCGGGGGCTTCCGGACGGTAACTACTCACTGTTACGGTCATTCCAGGCCGGAGCGAGAAGTCATATCGAGTTACCACATGTCCATCTACAGAAACCAGGCCATGTTCCAGAATAGATTTCACCTTTCCGGCAGGCCTACCTTCCAGTTTTTTTCGCAGAAAGGGTAGAAGGCTGTCTGGCTCCTTTACTTCAAAAGTCTGGTCAAACGCTTTTCTCATACAAAATCCTTTCTAAAAGCACAGACTGCCTCATCAGTGACCGGCAGGTTTCTTATCCACCATATCTTTTTCTGTTGTCAAATCCGCATGAATCAGAACAGCCAGTAAAACTCCCAATGGAATTAACGTAATCCAAATAGCCTTTCCCAACAGCAGCTGGC
>CALXBD010000065.1 GCA_944386445.1 uncultured Clostridia bacterium | reverse complement strand
GGGCGTTATATAAAGACGCAGTCGGAGAAGCGCGGGCGTGTCTTCCCAGCGACAGCGCGGGCATTTTGGAGGACCTGCACCGGCTGCAGCCGGTTGTCCGGGGACTTTTTTCGCTGGTAAGAGATTTTGACGGAGAGTTTTCTGCTGCAAAAGCTGAACGCAGCGTGGCGGATTTTTCGGATTTTGCCTATCTGACCCTGCGTCTGACAACAGAGGAGGACGGTTCTCAAACTGCCTTCGCCAAGGAGCTGTCTCAGCAGTTTGAGGAGATTCTTCTGGATGAATACCAGGATACCAACCAGCTGCAGGATCTGATTTTCCGTTCCATCTCCCGGAACGGGGAAAATCTGTTTATGGTAGGCGACTTAAAGCAAAGCATCTATCGTTTCCGCAGTGCAGACCCGGAGGTCTTTGCCCAAAAGCAGGAAGCGTTTGCCCAATCCGAAGGCTTCCCTGCTCTGCTGCGGCTGTCAAAGAATTTCCGCAGCCGGGAAGGCGTCTTAAACGCCGTGAACTGTGTCTTTTCCCAGATTATGAGCCGCCAGGCCGGGGGCGTTTCCTATGGCCCCGGCGAGGAGGTTTGCCCCGGAGCGGTTTACCCCAAACGGCCGGGGGTGTGTGATGTACGAGTTCAGCTGATCGATCTGCAGGACCAGGATACGGAAGATAGCCGTGTGTTGGCTGAAGCCAGAAAAACTGCCAAAATGGTAGCCTCTATGCTCCGGGAGGGCTATCCCGTTTCCGAGGGCGAGGTGGTCCGGCCTTGCAGGGGCGGCGATTTTGCCATTTTGCTGCGCAGTGCCAAAGGTGCGGATGCCATTTACTGCGAAGCACTCCGGGAGGAAGGCGTGGAAACCCTGACCGGATCGTCGGAAGGGTATTTCACTTCCCGGGAAGTATCGGTTATGCTGAGCCTTCTGGAAGTTTTGGATAACCCCTTGCGGGATATTCCCATGGCTGCGGTCATGCTGTCCCCTATGGGCAATTATACCTGTGACAGCCTTGCGAAACTACGGCTGTCCTATCCAAAGGAGCCCCTTTATAACGCTTTAAATTCTTGCGCCAGAGAAGGGGACTCTCAGGCCGCCTTGCTGCTGGAACTGCTTTCCTCTTTGCGGGAAAAGGCGGCTGTGAAGCGGATCCGCGCCCTAATTCAGTATATTTACGACGCCACCGACTTTGTGGAGGTGGTTTCGGGCATGTCGGCCTCTGCCGAACGGGAAGCCAATTTGAAGCTGCTGCTCAGCTATGCCGGAGATTACGAAAAACGGGGCAATTGTGAGCTGTCCGGCTTTGTGGCGTATATCCGGCAGCTAATGGAGGAAAAGAAGGACTTTGAAGTCGCCAATCCTCTTGCGGAGGAAGCCGGTGCGGTGCATATTCTGACCGCCCATCGCTCTAAAGGGCTGGAGTACCCCATCGTGATTTTGGCCAATTGTTCCAAACGGTTCAATTTGATGGATCTGAATGGGGATACCTGTATCAGCACAGCGGCGGGCTATGGCATGAAGGTCATTCGCCGGGAGACGGCACAGCGGTATGAATCCATCCCGTGGACAGCGGTGCGGCTGCGGGAGCGGGCTGAGACGGTGTCCGAAGAGGAGCGGCTTTTATATGTAGCGATGACTCGGGCCAGAGAAACCTTGATTCTGAATGTTACGGAAAAAAATCTTGGGGGGCGGCTGACTGCATTGGCAGGCCTTTTAAAAGGGCAGGAGCCGCTGGATTCTTATGCGGCCATCGGGATGCACAGCTGGGCGGATTGGATCTTGTCTGCCTTGCTGCGGCATCCGGACTTTAAAGGGATTCGGGAACGTTTCGGAATCAGCGTGACGGTACGTCCGGAGGAGTTCCCCATCGAGCTGGGGTGGACCGAAACCGCCGGAGAAATGGCGGAGGAATCCTTACAGGAACCGCAGCCGGATGAGGCTTTGATGGATTTGCTTGCGGAGCAGACCCATTGGCAGTACCCGTTGGCGGAGAAAACGCAGATACCGGCAAAGCTGGCAATTACCGAACTGGTGCAGCAGGAAGAACGCCGGGAACAATCGGAGATTTCTCCTATGGAAGGTCCGGCCTTTACCCGGGAAGCCGGATTCACACCGGCCCAGCGAGGAACAATTTTCCATAAGGCCCTCCAGTTTGCCGATTATCGAGCCGGCCGCGCCGACCCCGATGCGGAATTGGAGCGTCTGGAACAGCAGGGGTATCTGACTGCCGCGGAGCGGAAGGCAATTTCCAAAGGAAAGTTTGCGGCCTTTTTCCGGTCGGATTTGATGACGCGGATTCTGTCTGCGGATCGGGTACTGCGGGAATACCGATTTTTCAGTTCAGTTTCCGCCGCAGAGGCAGGCTATCAGGGTGAAGGGGAAATCCTCTTGCAGGGAATTGCCGACTGCGTTTTGGAAGAAAATGGGGCAGGTGTCATCATTGACTTTAAGACCGATGCCGCCCATCCGGAAGAATTGCGCCGAAGATATTCCCGCCAGCTGCAGCTGTACCGGGAGGCGCTGCAAAATCTGTTTCCGAATGGTATAAAAGAGTGTTTAATTTACTCTGTGTATCAAAATGTGACGGTTGTCCTGGACAATTTTCCAAAATGAAATTTTTCTGAAGCTCTGTCCGCCAGGGCTTTTAAAACGATGGGAAATGTGTTATGATAAAGAAAATACCGATGATTTCGCGCTGAAACGCTGAAGATAGAGGAGAGGAGCGAACACCTGATGAAACAAAATTTGCTGCTGGTGACGGAGCATTATCCTTGCGGCACTCAGGAAAGCTTTTTGGAAAATGAGATTGAGTATCTGAGCCAATTGTTTCGTGTTCACATAATTACAACCGATACCGACCGTCTGATGACCAGGGCCTTGCCAAAGGGAGTGGTCTTTTCCAGACCTGCAGAATCAGTTAGTGAAATCAAACGACTTATGACCCGGCTTCGCTGCCTTGTCAGCCGCGGATATATTGAAGAATGCCGTAACGCAAAAAGTCAAGGAAAGCTGACCTCGGCATTCCGTCGCCATACGTTGGACGTGCTGGTGAAGAGCCGGTTGCTGTACGATTATATCCGAAACTTGGACTTCTTCCAGCGGGAGGAGCCGCTGCTGATCTATTCGGCAAATCTGAATAACTACCTCTATGGCCTTTGCTGCCTGAAGGATTACGCTGATGATATCCATGTAGTGGCACGGTGCCATAATGCTAATATGTTCGACCCCCGGAGCGGCCGCCGGCGGGATACTTTAAATGGAATTATCAACAGCGCAGTGGATGCCATCTATTTCGCCAGCGAGCATTCCCGGCAGCTGTACCTGAACAACTTTTGCAGTAAGGATGTGGATCCGGAAAAACTGAGGGTAGCGCGGCTCGGAGTTCCGGGCCAGAAGCGGGAGGACTTGGAACCTTTGCCCGATTTTTATCTGCGGATCGTTACCTGCTGCCCCATGGAAGCGGACAAGCGGCTTCCATTGATTATCGATGCCCTCAGCGGAATTAACACCGGCTGTGTGGAATGGGTCCATATCGGGACAGGCTCCCAGCGGCAGAAAATCATGGAATACGCGGAGAAGCAGTTGGGCGGTAAAACCGGTGTAAGATATAAGTTTTTTGGGAAAATGAGCCGGGAGGAGATCTACCGGTATTATCGGGAAAACTATGTGGATCTTTTCCTCAGCGTCAGCGAGGCGGAAAGTGTACCAACCGCTATGATGGAGGCAATGGCAAACCGGATTTTCGTGGCGGCGACAAAAGTGGACGGGGTCTCCGACGTGGTGGACAATGAAAACGGAATGCTGCTGCCGGCTTCTCCGGAGGCCGAACAGCTGAGCCGGGCTATCGAAAGCCTTTGCCGGATCTCGAAAGATCATATTGCCCAAAAGGGAATGCGGGCGTATCAGTGCTGGAAGGAAAAGTTTGACGCCGAGAAGAATTGTCGGGATTTTGCGGAAACACTGGCCCTGCTGTCCGGCCAAACACCGGAAGAAATCGCAGCGGAACGTGAGGAGACCCGCGTACAGGAAGAGAAAGCGCAGCGTCCTCGCAGTGTGTTTGATCCGCTGCAGACCCCTGCTGCCCGTGCGGACATCCATGAAATGCCGGTGAGCTTTATTCAGTCATTGGAAGAGGACGGACTGCTGCAAACGGAAAAAGATGTTCCGTTGGAACCGGCGGAGCCGGAATTTTCGGAGGAGCCATCGGAAGGATCGGATTTTTCGGAGCCGGTACCGGACGAGGAAAAGATTTCGGAATCTGCGGAAACCGACGAAACTTCGGAAAAATAGCCCCTGATACTGGAATTTTTCTGCGGTATATGGTATAATAAACGGACTGATAGACTTCTGCATCAGTTTTTATAACACGTTCTTTAAGGATTTTACCGGAATTTAGCCGGAGACCTTTCAGTACGACAGGAAGGGGTACCCCAATTATGGTGAAGCAATTTGTAAAAAAATTGCAGAGAACATTCCTTTTAGCGTTTAAAGGATCGCTGTTTGTGATTTTATTTGCAGTCTTTTTCGGGCTGTTTGGCCTGACAGAACGGGAGCTTTGGAGAGCATCCCGTACTGCCGCCATTTCCATGTCTACGTTTGCTGTGGCCGGAATCTGTTTTATTAAGATATACGGCGGATTTGCCATCGGCAGCAAGAAAAGCCGGGAAATTGTCTATTCCGTATTGATTGCGACTGTTATTACGGATTTGATTACGTATTTTCAGATTGCAATTATGCTCTATAATTATGAGCAGAGGGCAACTATGACGGAGGATTTCTTTACATTTTTGGGTGTGGTGATCCTTCAGATTATTTTTATTAACTTGGGCGCATATCTGGGAAATTATCTGTATTTTGTGGTGAATCCTCCGGAACGGGTGGCGGTTCTCTATGGGGACAAGGACGGACTTGTCAGTTTTGTCTCCAAAATCAACAAATACAAAAAGCAGTATGATATCCGGACCCTTTGCTCTATTACGGATGAGAACCTGAAACAGACAATTCGGGATCATCAGACGATTTTTATGTACGCTCTGAAAGAGGCGGATAAGGCACGGGTACTGGAATATTGCTATAAGCATAATAAAAACGTGTGCTTTACCCCGGAACTTTCAGATATTATCGTAAAACATTCGCATCATGTGCTGGTGGATGATGTTACGGTCCTGTCTTCCAGAGTGACGGGACTGACATTTGAGCAGAGTGTGATCAAGCGGGCGTGTGATATCGTTGTGTCTTTGGTGGCGCTGATCGTAGCAAGCCCGATTATGTTGATTGAAGCATTGTGCATCAAGCTGGAGGACGGCGGGCCGGTTTTCTTTAAACAGCCTCGAGTTACAAAAGACGGTCAGGTTTTTCAGGTCCTGAAATTCCGTACCATGATCGTAGACGCGGATAAACATAAAAAGCGGCTGGCCTCTCAGGATGACGACCGGATTACACGGGTGGGCAAAATCCTGCGGAAACTGCGGATTGATGAGCTGCCTCAGTTTATCAATATTCTTAAGGGCGAGATGAGCGTTGTGGGTCCTCGGCCCGAGCAGGAGGAAATTACTGAGAAATATGTGGAAGTTCTGCCGGAATTCCGCTATCGGCTGAAGGTAAAGGCAGGGCTGACCGGATTGGCTCAGATTTTGGGGAAATATAATACTACCCCGAAGGACAAGCTGATTTTGGATTTGATGTATATTGAGCAGTACAGCTTCTGGGTGGATTTGAAGCTCATGCTGCAGACCGTCAAGGTGCTGTTTAAGTCGGATAGCACCGAGGGCGTAATCGGAGAGCTGCCGATCAATTTGGAAAAGCATCGGGAAGAATTGTTGGGAGAGGAGCCGTCTTCCGATACAACCGGGAATGAATAATTCTGTGCAATACTGAAAATCCTTCCGGACAGGGAGTGCGAATGTGCTGAATTTTTATAAAACAGTTGATAATCAGATGATACAGCTGGCACGGGAAGAACCGGGCTGCTGGGCAATGGCTGTGCGTCCTACTGAAGAAGAATTGGCTTATCTCCGAGATGAAATGCATTTGGATCCCGGGTTCCTGAGCGCTTCTTTGGACGAAGAGGAGACCTCCCGTACAGAAAAGGAAGAAGATCAGACCTTCGTTGTCGTAGACGTGCCGTACCAGGTGGAAAAAGATGACGAGGAAAGCGAATTGGATTCTTCAGTGGTGTTTACCACAATCCCGTTGGGTATTATCATTACGCCGGATTATTTCGTGACAATCAGTACGAAGCAAAGCGCGCTGCTGGACAGCCTGGCCGCTGGAATGGTGCGAGGTGTTCAGACGAAAATGCGTACCCGTTTTCTTCTGATTATCCTATTTCGAATTGCGCAGCGATTCCTGGTGCATCTGAAAATGATCGAAAAAATTGCTACCAGTATGGAGAGCCAGATGCACGGCTCCATGAAAAACGAAGCGCTGATTCAGCTGATGGGACTGCAGAAATCACTGGTTTATATTTCTACATCTTTGAAGTCCAATGAGGCAACCCTGAAACGGATTTCCCGTGGGAATCTGGTAACCCTTTATGAGGACGACGAGGATCTGATGCAGGATGTACTGATCGAGATCCGTCAGGCCATGGAGATGGCGGAAATTTATACCAATATTTTGACCAGTACCATGGATGCATATGCTTCCATCATCTCCAATAATCTGAATATCGTGATGAAGGTGTTGACTTCGGTTACGGTATTGATGACCATTCCGACAATGGTGTTCAGTTATTATGGGATGAATGTTACGGGCTTGCAGGTTCCGGTGTGGTGGTTTCCGACATTGGTATCCGGGATTTTGGCCGTGGCAGCACTGGTGCTGCTTGTTAAGTACAAAATGTTTAAGTAAAGGCCGAAATCCGGCAGCTGCAATCTGCGCTGCCGGATTTTTTTATAAAAGTTGTTTGGTTTACGGAGGGACACAATATGGGGCCTGTAAAGACACCAATCTGTGATTTTTTGGAGAAATATCGGAAATCAGCTGTAAGCCGGCTGCATATGCCGGGGCATAAGGGCCGGCAGGCAATGAAAAACGGGTTGTGGGAGCAAATACCTTTCGAGCTGGATATTACCGAAATCCGAGGGGCAGATGCGCTGTACGAGGCGGAGGGCATCATCGGAGAATCCGAGCAAATCACGGCGGAAATCTACGGCGTCCAAAACAGTTGTTTTTCGGCAGGAGGCTCTACGCTGTCTATCCAGGCCATGATTGCGTTGGCAATGCAGTACGGCGGCCGTCTGTTGGCAGTAAGAAATGCGCATATCGCACTGTTTCACGCATGCATTTTGCTTGACTGGCAGCCGGTGTGGCTTTGCCCGGCGTATGATGAGAGACAGGGACTTGCCAAAGTAGTTACAGCGGGAGAAATCGCAGCTGCCATGGATGCTGACCCTCTGATCCGGACGGTCTACCTGACCAGTCCGGATTACTACGGCCGGGAAGCGGATATTGCGGCGATTGCCAAAGAGGTTCACGGCAGGGGAGGCCTGCTTTTGGTGGATAACGCTCACGGAGCCCATCTGCGGTTTCTGCCGGAAGACCGGCACCCAATGCATCTGGGAGCGGATCTCTGCTGTGACAGCGCGCATAAATGTCTTCCTGTTTTGACGGGAGGAGGATATCTTCACAGCAACTTGCCGGTGGAAAAGGAAAGAATAAAGGCAGCAATAGCCTTGTTTGGGTCCACCAGTCCATCTTACTTGATATTGGCTTCGCTGGATCTGTGCAACCAGTATTTGGCCGGTCCGGCCCGGGAGGAGTTTGCCCGGCTGTCCCGGTGGACAGCCGCTGCAAAAGAAGTCCTGACCCGGCGGGGAGCAGCATTGCTGCATGAAACAACGGATCCTGCCAAAATTGTGCTGGACTGTCTGAAAATGGGGTATTCCCATGAGAAAATGGCTGCTCGCCTCAGGGAAAACCGTATCGAACCGGAATTTTCCGGCGGAGGAAAAATTGTGCTGATGGTTTCCCCCCAGAATCCGGAAGAGGACTTCCTGCGTTTGGAAAACTGCTTCCCAGCTGAAGCAAAAACAAGACTTCCAGACAGCTTCGGCTGCTGCCCGGTTCCCCAAACGGTACTCTCCCTGCGGGAAGCTGCGTTTTCTCCCTGGGAGACTATCCCCGTAAGCCAAAGCGTCGGCCGCATCGCCGCCGAAAGTAAGGTGACCTGCCCCCCAGCCATCCCAATCGTGGCCGCCGGGGAAGAAATCGGTGAAATCGAAAAAAAACTTCTCCAAAACAGTGGTATTTTTTCGATAAAAGTGGTAAAATGAAGTTGTTACCAGACTTTGTTGTGTGTGATTTTTGACGCACAGACTTGACTACTTGAAGGAGGTATCCCTATGAAATTGATTTATGCCATCGTCAGCAGCGACGACAGTTCTTCTGTCTCCGGCGCCTTGACCCAAAATGGATTTTTTGCCACAAAACTGGCCTCTACCGGCGGGTTCCTCATGGCCGGTAATACGACTTTCCTGATTTGTACCGATGACGAGAACGTGGACCGCGTTATCAGCATTATCGCGGAACACTCCAAAAAGCGTAAACAGATGGTCTCTTCTTCCGCAGGTTACGGGCTTGGCTCTTATACGCCTTTCCCCGTGGAGGTTACGGTAGGCGGCGCTACAATTATCGTTACCGATGTCCAGCGCTTTGAGAAGCTTTGATGCGCTTTTCTGATTTTCAATCCAATCAAATCGTGGTTCAGACGCTGAAAGCTGCAGCAAGCGGACGGCGTCTGAACCATGCCTATTTATTGTACGGACCGGCAGGAACCGGAAAACGAACGCTTGCACGGATTTTTGCGGAGGCGCTGCTCTGCGTCGGAGAGGATAAGTCCTGCGGGAGCTGCGCGCATTGTGTGAAATTCCAGCATGGGACACATCCGGACTTTACAGTTGTGACGAAGCCGGCGGATAAAAATTTTATTTTGATCGACCAAATCCGCAGATTGCGGGAGCAGGTGTTTGTCAGGCCCAATGAGGCAGAACGAAGAGTGATTCTGATCGAAAACGCGAATCAGATGAACCTGCCGGCCGCAAATGCGCTTTTGAAAGTTTTGGAGGAACCGCCGTCTTATGCGGTGTTTTTGCTGACGGCGGAAAGCCGCAGTCTTTTGCCGGAAACCATTGCGTCCCGATGCGTGTGTTTGGGCGTACAGGAGGTTCCGCAGGCCGCTGCCCGGAATTGGCTGACAGAACGGTTCCCTGGGAGCGATCCTGCAGAAGTGCAGCGCGCTGTCATCTATGGAAGCGGTAATTTAGGCCGCAGTCAGGCTTATTTGGAAGACGAGTCAGTGCGGCGGAGATATGAACAGGCACTGAATTTGGTAAAGGCGCTGGCTTTTGAAAAAGAATTTAATGTGGTGGCGGCGTTAGCGCCCTTTGAAGGGGATAAGACGGGCTTTTTGCGGCTGTTGGACGACTTTGACAATATTTTGGGCCGTGTGGCGGAAATCCCCTTTTTCCCGGGGGAGGATGCCGAGCTGAAGGATATCGCCGTTCGGCTGGATCCCTTGCGGGCCGGGAAAATGCACGACCTGATCGACGGAATCCGACAGAGACTGTTTTATAACGGGAATTGCGCCCTTGTGACAGCGTTGTTTGGCGCTTTATTGAAGGAAATATAACTTGTAAAAGTGTTGGATATAGGCCTAATTACGGCCGGAAAGGGTTTTATTACTATATGACGGAAATTATTGGCGTACGCTTTAAAAATACAGGGAAGACCTATTATTTTTCTCCCGGCGAGGAACGGCTGAACTTGGGGGAAAAGGTGATTGTGGAAACTGCGCGCGGCGTGGAATGCGGCAGCGTGGTGATCGCAAACCGTAAGGTGGATGACAGTCAGATCGTGGCTCCGCTGAAACCGATTATCAGAAGGGCAACAGAAAGCGATTTGGCTCAGCTGGAAGAAAATGCCCGAAAGGAAAAAGAAGCATTCCAGATTTGCCTGGAGAAGATCGCGCAGCATAAGCTGCAGATGAATTTGGTGGATGTGGAATATACATTTGATAATAACAAGGTGCTTTTTTACTTTACGGCAGACGGAAGGATCGATTTTAGAGAATTGGTAAAGGATTTGGCGGCAATTTTCCGCACCCGGATAGAGCTGAGGCAGATCGGTGTGCGGGACGAGGCGAAAATGCTGGGTGGCTTGGGCATCTGCGGAAGGCCTTTTTGCTGTTCCAGCTTTTTGGGGGATTTTCAGCCGGTTTCCATTAAGATGGCCAAAGAACAGGGACTATCTCTGAACCCGACAAAAATTTCGGGGGCTTGCGGACGGCTGATGTGCTGCCTGAAGTATGAGCAGGATGCGTATGAATCATTGATTCGCATTACGCCGAAAGTCGGAAGCCTGGTACAGACTCCGGACGGTCGCGGTGTGGTGGTGGAAGCGAACCTGCTGACAGGTATGTTGAAAGTCGTCATGGACGACGCGGAGGAAGCTGTTCCTGTCGAATACCATCGCCGGGACGTAAAGAGCTTGCGGAATGAATCGGGGCGTTCACCTCGGCAGGAAGCGGAAACTCAGCCAGAGGATGATGCAGAGGAACTGTGAAGCAAACATAAATTTTTTTTCAAGCCCTTGATTTTTGAGATGAATATGGTAAAATAAAAACAAGAACGCAAAGGAGGTGTTCCCTATGGCATATGTAATTGGCGACGAGTGCATCAGCTGCGGCGCTTGCGAGTCTGAGTGCCCTGTTTCCTGCATTTCCGCTGGTGATGGAAAATACGAGATCGATGCTTCTCAGTGCATCGAATGCGGTTCCTGCGCGAGCGTTTGCCCCGTTGGCGCTCCCAAAGCGGAGTGAGTAACGAGTCCGTCAAAAGCCTGTGGTCCTGTCCGGATTGCGGGCTTTTTTTATTAAGCCATGGTGGAGGATCATTATGCGAAAAAATTTTGGACAATTGCTGACAGGCGCAGTACTGCTGTTTTATGGCGGCGTCTATTTGACGGCGCGTTTGCTGGGCGAGGATATTCCGTTTTTCTTTGACGGATGGTGGACCTTATTTCTTATGGTTCCGGCGCTTGCAAGCATGGTGGAAACCGGGATACATATCGGGAATGTGATTGTGCTGGGTGCTGGAGCATTGCTGCTGTGCTGGGAAAGAAACTGGATCCAGAATCTGAATTTCCCATTGGTGCTGGCGTTGGTTTTGATCGTTTTAGGTGTTTACTTTATCAGCCGTGCGATTTCGTCAGCCAGAAAAAAATCGTAAAACCTTCCCGTTTATTCTTATATTATGAGGGATGATGTCTGTGAAAAAGAATTTTGGGGCTTTATTGGTAGGAATTATCTTTCTGGTGGTGGGAGGCAGTTATGTAGTCGCCCGTATATTAGGGTATGATCCACCCTTTTTCTTTGACGGGTGGTGGACCTTATTACTGATGGTTCCTGCAGTAATCAATATGGTTGAAGCCGGTGTGAATCTCGGGAATACCATGGTGCTGGCAGCAGGCGCATTGCTGCTATGCTGGGAACAAAACTGGATCAGAAATATGAATTTTACCATGGTTCTATCCGTATTGCTGGTAATCCTGGGTGGATATCTGATTATCAGAGCCTTTACGGGGAAAAAGCTGCGGTCAAAAGATGCAATTTCTAATGGACAGTGGCGTGTAGATGGCAGGGATATGCCAAGTTACACATCGATATTCAGCAGTATCAATGTGAAGAGCGGTGCAAGAAATCTTTTGAGTGCAACATGCAACGCCGTGTTTGGAAGATTACGGGTGGATCTTTCGGATGTAGCAGTTACCCATGATATGACGATATTCTGTAATGCTGTCCTAGGGCAGGTGACAATCTTTGCCCCCAAAAATGTGAAGATTGTCTGTAAAAACGTCCCGCTTATAGGAGGAGTCCGGCTGTGGGCCGACAGCCTTCCTGCAGATGCGGCGGCTCCGACGGTTACCTTTGAGTGTACTACGATTATAGGAGACGTTGATATTCAATAATAAGCAATGAAAAGCCGTACCGGAAAGGATTTTTCCGGTACGGCTTTTTGCTGGTAGGAGACGGGGCTGTTTATGTAGTCCCGTGCTGATCCGAATGGCGTCCGGGACGGGGTCCCAGACCAAAACTGATGGAGAGTGCCGAATCGACAGATTGCATGGCGTCTTCCGGCAATGCCCCCATTTTTTCTTTCAGCCGCCGTTTGTCCAGAGTTCGGACCTGTTCTAAAAGGACAACGGAATTTTTGGATAAGCCGCAGCTTTGTGCGTTCAATTCAATATGAGTAGGCAGTTTTGCTTTATCTCTTTGACTGGTGATGGCCGCGGCGATGACTGTAGGACTGTATTTGTTGCCCATATCGTTTTGAACAATCAAAACAGGCCGGATGCCACCCTGTTCTGATCCTACCACCGGGCTTAGATCTGCATAGTAGATTTCTCCGCGTTTGATGGACACGGTAAAACACTCCTTTCCGGGGATGGTCCCCGTTTTTAGTATGGCCGCCAAGATGGCTCTTCATGCGCCTCTGTTCTATTTTATCCTTGGGGAGCGTTTGCGGTGCGGGTTGTTGTATTCAAATGGATTTAACGGCGTTTCGTGGGCAATATCCCGGTTTACGATGCAGCAATGACCTGCCCGTCCCGAATCGCGATCTGCCGCCCGGCCATCGCCGCGACAGATGAATCATGGGTGATCAGAATGATTGTCTTTCCTTCCCGATTCAGTGCTAGAAGGGTTTCCATGACCTCGCTGCCCGTAGCGGAATCTAGATTGCCTGTAGGCTCGTCCGCCAGAATGAGAGGCGGTCTGGCGGCAATTGCCCGGGCAATTGCAACCCGCTGCTGCTGGCCGCCCGAAAGCTGCGCCGGCCGGTGAAACATACGGCTTTTCAGCCCCATGCGGATCAAAGCCTCGGTACATAGCTTTCTTCGCTCTGTTCGCGGAATCCCACGGTATATCAGCGGCAGCTCCACATTTTCAAGAGCCGTTAGAGTGGGAATCAAATGAAACCCCTGAAAAATAAATCCGATTTCCCGATTTCTGATCCGGCTCAATTCCTGCTCGTCTCTGCCCAGAACATCCGCCCCATCCAGCTCATAGCTTCCCGATGTGGGAAGATCTAAACAGCCCAGTATGTTCATCAGCGTGGATTTTCCGGATCCGGAACTCCCCGTGATCGCCAAAAATTCTCCTCTCCCTACAGAAAGATTGACTCCTTTTAGTGCATAAACGGTGTTTTCTCCATATTGGTAGGTCTTACAAATATTTTCCATCTTTATAATGGGCGCCATGTTCAAATCACCTCTTTTCTATATTTTTTCCGGTATTAATGCAAACATGAATTTATTTTGAATATAAAAATGCCAATTTTTGCAGATTTTTGAATTGCAAAAATCCTCACAATTGCAAAAATCCGCAAAATTTTGAGTGTAGTTAGGGAGATTAACGGAATCATCCGGTAATCATACCAGTAATTTTGTTAAATTTAAGCTAAAATTACTAATATTTTTGCTGTTTACAGGCGTTTTTTGCCATGATATAATATCCGCAATGGGAGACGAGCAAATGTTGAAGATGCTTTATCTTCCCGTTGACAAAACACTTGAGGAGGTTATCATCATGGCAGGCAAGAAACCTTACTGGAGAATTGCGGCACTGCTGGCAGCAGTTGTAATGGCAGGCGGGGCAATGCAGGGATGCGGAAACGAAGAACAGACTTCATCTGCTGGGAATGCTACCGACCCTATTTCTGTACCATCAGATCTAAGCGATTACGAAGCGTTGGATATTAGCGGCGCTACATTAACGTACTGGTTCCCTATGTGGGCCAATGAAGCCGAAGTCGCTCAAAACGTAGGTGAATATGAAATATACAAACGGATTGAGGAGAAAACCGGCGTACATGTTGAGTTTACCTCACCTCCCAGCACCGATATCACCCAGGCCTTTATGACATTGGTAGCATCCAAAGACCTGCCGGATATCATCATGCAGGAATATTATGTGGAATATCCCGGCGGACCGGACAAGGCAATCGAGGACGGCGTCTATCTCCGCCTGAACGAGCTGATGGAAAAATATGCGCCTAATTATCTGGCGGCTATTTCTGACCCCGATGTCTATAAACAGGCTGTTACCGACACCGGTAACCTGTATTGCTTCTCCATGGTGGATACCTATGCGCAGCCGGCGTATTACGGCCCCATGTATCGGAGAGACTGGCTTGACAAATTGGGCTTGGAAGTTCCCACAACCATGGATGAGGTTCATGATGTTCTAACAGCATTTAAAAATGAATTGGGAGCAGCCGCACCTATGCTGTTGCCTCAGAACGGCTATGATGGATCCGGATATATGCTGATGAGTGCTTACGGCGTCAACAATACATATTATAATGACAACGGCACTGTCAAATTCGGCCCTGCGCAAGATGGTTGGAGACAGTACCTGGAAACCATGGCACAGTGGTACAGCGAAGGCCTGATTGATCCGGAATTCCCGACAAAGACAGATACCACGAACGACATTACTACAGATAAAGCTGGTATGTGGGTAGGCAATTTCTGGTCTCCGACTACTTGGAAGGCTCAGTCCGTTTCTTCCGATGAGTTTGAAGTGGTGGCAGGCCCATATGCCAGCCTCACTGAAGGTGAAAAGGTTGCCTTCCGGCAGACCAACAACGTGATTCAGCAGAACCACACAGCTGTAACAACAGCTTGTGAGACACCCGAAATTGCAGTAAAATGGCTTGACTATAAGTATTCCGAGGAAGCATATTATCTGTGCAACTATGGTATCGAAGGCGAATCCTATATCATGGTTGACGGCGAGCCCCAGTATACCGAATTCTTTACGGAGAACAAGAATCCGAAGGGCTTCCCATATGCCACTGCGCAGTATTACTACCTGATTGGTAAAGGTCCGTTTTTGCGGAACTGGGCCCGTGAAATGTTTACATATGAAGGCCAACCCTTGTATGAAAAACAGAGCGCCATGGATATGATGAACACCTGGGAGAATAGTTCCACCGGAGAAGCCATTCTTCCTGCGGCTCTGACTCAGACCGCCGAAGAAGGTGAAGCGCTGAATGTGATTCAGTCTGATGTGAACACCTATGTGAACCAGCAGACCGTAGCCTTTATTACCGGACAACAGGAACTGAATGATGATACTTGGAATGAATATGTCGAAACGCTGAATAGAATGGGAATCGAAGAAGCAATTTCTTACAAGCAGGCAGCATTTGACCGCTACCAAAACCGGTAATACTTTCCCGGAAGGAAGGCGCCTGTTATGGCGCCTTCCTTTCATAGTCTTTGTAGAAGGAGGCCAAGTCTATGGCTGCAGTCTCTGTCCGTCAGAAAACCTCACTGGCAATTGGAGAGCGGTTTCGCCGGGATTTTCGGAAGTATTGGGCATTATACCTGATGTTCATCCCGGTTTTGGCATACTATATCGTCTTTTGCTATTTTCCTATGTATGGCGTGCTAATTGCGTTTCAACGGTATAGCCCGGCCAGAGGCGTCTTCGGAAGCACTTGGGTTGGGCTGGACAATTTCCAAAACTTTTTTCAAAGCTATTATTTTCTCCAGATTACGTGGAATACCTTCCGCTTAAGTTTGGAGGACCTGATTTTTAATTTCCCGTCTTCAATCATTTTTGCACTGCTGATAAACGAAGTGCGCAGAACCTGGTTTAAGAAAACAGTTCAGACAATCACCTATCTGCCTTATTTCATCTCCGCAGTTGTTGTAGGCGGTTTGATCGTGGACTTTACCGCTAAGGAAGGCCTCATCAATAACTTTATTGTGTTTTTTGGCGGTGAGGCAAAGAATTTGCTGATGGATTCGTCATATTTTGATGCGATTTATATCATTTCCAATATCTGGCAGGGATTTGGATACGGCAGTATCATTTATTTGGGAGCCATCAGCAATATCAATTCTGAACTGTACGAGGCAGCTACCATCGACGGTGCGGGACGTTTCCGGCAAACGTTGCATGTTACGCTGCCAGGTATGGCACCTACGATTGTCATTCTGCTGATTCTGCGGATGGGCAGCATGCTTTCCGTAGGATATGAAAAGATCCTGTTGATCTATAATTCCCAGATTCTCGATAAGGCCGATGTTATTTCCACATTCGTGTACCGCAAAGGCTTGATCGATGCCAGCTACGGCTATGCAGCCGCAGTGGGCTTGTTCAACTCGGTCATCAATATGATTTTCCTGGTGGCGGCAAACTGTATCAGCCGGAAGGTCTCAGAGACCAGCTTGTGGTAGGAGGTGGACGTCATGATGATTGAGAACCGCAGCTTTTCCAGAATGCTTTTTGTGACAGTCAATACCCTGCTGATGATCTTTTTGGCTTTGTGCTGCCTGATCCCATTTACCCATGTAATGTTTGCGTCAGTGTCTTCGCCTGCTTTTTTGGCGCAGAATCGCGGATTGGTGCTGTATCCTCACGGATTTAGTCTCAATGGCTACGGGCTTGTTTTCCGTAATCCCAACCTGATCCCAAGCTATTTTAACACGCTTTATTATGTGAGTATTGGTACTATCGTCAATTTGTTGATGACTTCGGTGGCAGCATATGTGCTGTCCAGAAAGGGTCCCATGTTGAACCGCTTTTTTATGAAGATCCTTACGTTTACCATGTTCTTCAGCGGAGGCATTATCCCTTTCTTTCTGGTCGTAGACTCCCTGGGCCTGACAGATACGAGGGCAGCCTTAATCATTCCTTATGCGGTAGTAACCTATAACATCATTATTATGAGGACTTCTTTTCAGCAGGTTCCTGTCAGTTTGGAGGAGTCCGCAAGAATCGACGGGGCAAACGATTTCGTGATCCTGTTCCGGATCATCGTTCCCCTCTCCAAAGCAATCATTGCGGTTATTACGCTGTTCGTAGCCGTATCCTTTTGGAACTCCTGGTTCCCGGCAGTCCTGTTCCTGCGTGACCGTAACAAGTTCCCCCTGCAGCTGATTCTGCGTGAGATCCTGATCAATAACGATATTACAAAGGTTATGGCAGTCAGGGAAATGAGCGCCGCAGAAGAACAGTATTATCGCCGGTTGGTGAAATACTGCATCATTGTAGTGGCAACATTGCCGATTATCTGTATTTATCCGTTTTTGCAGAAGTACTTCGTAAAAGGTGTGATGATCGGATCTATTAAGGAATGAGTCCGCTTTGAAATGAAATAAGGCAAAACAAGGTGAAAATCACCTGTTTTGCCTTCCTTTTTTTATTAAAATCATGTATAATAGAGAAAACACCGACGGAGGAGTCTTCATGTTAAGATTTCAAAGGGGAAAAATTCGAAGCAGACTTTTTTTAAATTGGATTGCGTCATATTTTTTGATCCTGCTGTTGCCGTTGATCCTTTGTGCGCCGGTCTTTTGGGGTTTGAAGGAGAATGTCCGCCAGGAATTGTACCAGAGCCGGGAGGCTGCTTTATGGCAGTTTTCACAGGTGTTTGAACAGCGGCTGGGAGACGTCAAGAATTTGGCGTTTCAGATTTCTCTTCTGAGCGAGTTGAACGCCATCAAGCGTTCCGGCGCTACTATAACGGCTGAAAGTATTTATAGCTATTACTTGCTTCAGCAACAGCTCGAGGAGAAAAGAACGGTACAATCCTTCGTGCAACAAATATACTTTTATGTTTCCCGCTCCGATATCCTTTTGAGCGGACGGTATCTTTATCACACCGGGGAAATCTCCCAGGCCAGAGATAGTACAGAAACATTGCTGCTGCGGGATTATGTACGCAGGCTGGATGAGTATCCTGTCCCTACATTTCTGGTGGATACCCGGTCAAATCGTTATGGAATGGCGTTTACATATTTGCTGTATATCTATCCTATAAGCACGGGTGCTTCTTCTAATAGTGGCGATGCAATCTTTATCCTGATCAATACACAGGAGCTGCAAAGTATTTTGACCTCATCCCTTTATGATCGGGGGGGGGAGTTTCTATATTGCCGACGAAAACACGGCCTTACCGCTGAACGGGAATATGTCTTATCCTCAAAATTTGAATTTTTTCCAGCTCGCTGAAGAGGGAACAGTTGAGTTTTCGGAAAATGATGTGGCATATACTGCGATGAGCCTTCCGGGAGAAGGGCACCATTGGCGATATATTCATGTTTTTGAAAATGATCTGATTCAGGAAACAACAGAAGGATATATGTTTCTTTATATTGCCTGTCTGTTGGTGAGTATTTTAGCGGGGTGTATCCTGTCTTATCTCTTTGCAAGAAGAAATTATCATCCTGTCCAAGCGTTGGGAAAAATGTTTCAGACGGATCGGAACCGTACAGTCGCGCCTCCTTCTGCCGGAACCGAGGTGGTGCGGGATGAAATGGGATATATTATCCGGCAGGTACAGGATCTGCAGGAACGGAGTATAGAGGCAGAACAACAACTGGCAAAACAAGGAGAACAATTGCGGGAAGCAATTTTAGTACGGGCATTGCGCGGAGAATTTTCAGTGGCCCAACAGGAACGCGACCTGATAGCCAACGGCTTTACGTTGGATGAAGTGGTGTGTATGGTCATACTGGTGGTTTTGCCTTCACCGGAAAGCCAGTGGAAAGACGGCGATCCAGAGCAGCTTTTTTCAAATGTCCTGCTGCAGGAGGGTCTGACTGCTTATACGGTTCAGGTGGAGCCGGGTACCTGCGCTGTGTTGCTGACGATGCCTCCATCTGTCGAAGATAATGTGGAACGCATGCAAAATGCAGTGCAGCGGCTGAATGTGTGTATTCGGCGAAAATATCCCGGAAGTATCTGCGGATGCAGCAGCGCCCATGCGGATCTTCAAAAATTGTCCAGCGCTTATGCAGAAGCGGAAATGGTTTTGAATTACAATCGCGCAGGAGATCATGCGGCAGTACTTTTTTATCAGGAGAAATTCCGCCTGGGAGATCTGCAGCGGATCGCTGCAGCGGACTATGCGTATTTAAGCTGTGTGCGGCTGCGGAATTTTGAGGGCGCGCAAAACTGTCTGGAGCAGGTTTTGGAAGTCCAAAAGGATGTTGGGGTCGCTTTAAGTCCATTTCGGCTGAGCGGGTTAGTGAACCTGATGCTGGCAACAGCTGCGGAAACTGTTCCACAATTTCGCGGCGCGGAACGGCAGGAAATGGATAGCCTGGTCGAAGAACTGCTGCACTGTAAAACAGTGTCAGAAGTGGAAATAGCAGCCCAACGGATTTTTCAGCTGATCTCTAATTCGGAACATACAGGGGATGATCAGCGCAGAAGTTCTGCGGAACTTTTTAAAAGCGCAAAAGAGTATATAGAAGAACACTATTCGAATGTAAACCTTTCCGTAACAATGGTTGCAGATGCAATCGGAATTTCTGCAAGCTACCTGACACAGCTGTTTAAAAAGTTTGAAGGGCATAGTACAGCAGATAATATCCATTTGACCCGATTGGCTCACGCCAAAACACTGTTGGCGGATCACCTGATCCGGGATGTCGCTGAGCAGGTCGGATATCAGGATGTACGCTCCCTGATCCGGGTGTTTAAAAAATATGAGGGCAAAACACCCAGCCGCTTCCGGGATGCCGATGCCAATTCGGAGAAAACTGATTCCGTGAATGAAGAAGAATAGTTTAAAGTTTTTGTGAATTTACCTGCAGACTCCCTTGTTATTAAAACAAAAAAGGGTATAATAAGAATGGCTCTTCCTGTTTGGCGGAGATATTTTGTTGAAAGGTCGGATGAGGTTGACCCTCAATATTGTCCTGGTGGAACCTCAGATCCCCCAGAATACCGGGAATATTGCCCGGACCTGTTCTGTAACCGGTGCCCGGCTGCATATTGTGAAGCCGATGGGCTTCGAAACCGACGATAAAAAGCTGAAGCGCGCAGGGTTGGATTATTGGCATTTGCTGGATATTACGTATTATGACAGTTGGGAAGACTTTGCAAGCCAAAATCCCGGAACGTATTTTTTCTTTTCTACAAAGGCGCGGAAAACTCATTCCGATGTTTCTTACCCGGATGGCAGCTTCTTGGTTTTTGGACGAGAGGATGCCGGCCTCCCCGAAGAGCTTTTGAAGGAGCATCCGGATGATTGTGTCCGGATTCCGATGCGGTCCCAGGTGCGGAGTCTGAATCTGTCAAATTCCGTGGCGATCGGCGTTTATGAGACTCTGCGGCAGTGGGGATACCCGGATTTGGAAACGCAGGGCAGCCTCCATCGTCTGCGCTGGGATGACGAAGACTGTACATAAGGATGGGAGTTAAGAATGAGAAAAATTAAGATCGTAACCGATTCAGCATGCGATATCCCCAAGGAATTGGAGGAACGCTACGGGATTTTGATCCTGTCTTTCGCAATTATCGTGGGCGATAACAGCTATACAGAACGAAAAGATTTTACCAATGAGGAATTTTATCAGATTCTGGCAACCAGCCCCCGGCTTCCAAGTACCGCTCAGTATACAGCTATGCAGTTTCTGGAAGTGTATGAGAAAATCTGGAGAGAAGGATACACAGACCTGATTTATACGTCCATTAATTCCAAGGGCTCCAACACATACAACAATTCGCTTATGGCCAGAGATGAGTTTTTTGAAACCTTCCCTGAAGCAAAAGGAAATTTCAACATTCATATTATCGACTCCAAGAGCTATACCATTGGATACGGATACCCTGTTGTGGAAGCCGCTAAAAAGGCAGAAAAGGGTGCATCTCCTGAGGAAATCGTGGCTTATTTGGAGGATTGGTTCGCCTGCTGCAGAATCTATTTTGCACCATATACATTGGAATTTGTGAAACGCAGCGGCCGTGTCAGCTGTGCAGCGGCATTTGTTGGCGAATTGATGGGCCTGAAGCCGATCATTACCTTTGAAGATGGGGAGTCTAAAACCGTTGCAAAGGTGCGGGGCGACAAAGCGGTTATTCCAGCTATTGTAAAACTGGCACAGGAAAATATGATTCCTCATACGCCGTATTGTATTATCGGCGGGTCGGTAAAAGAATATATCGAGGCGATGGATGCCGAGACGAGAAAGGCTTTCGGCTATGGCAGCAGCATGACAACAACCGCCGGTGCCGCCATCAGCATCAATGCGGGACATAAGATTATCGGAATTATCGTCAAGGGAAAGCCTTTGAAATAGGACGGCTTTCCGGTTTGGGAAAAATGACTGGTTCTTTTGAAAAAACATCTCTCCTTTCAGTGCTTTTTCCGGGTAAATTTTGTGTGAATCCCCTTGAAAAAATCCGGCAGATGCGATAAAATAAGGTAGAGATTGTTTTATCTTTAACAAATCAGAACGAAAATTGAAAGGATGACGAACATGACCTCTTATAACAAAAAAACGGTCGAGGACATCGACGTAAAAGGCAAAAAAGTCCTTGTCCGCTGTGATTTCAACGTGCCGCTGGCCGATGGGAAAATCACCGATGACAAACGCATCCGTGAATCTGTTAAAACCCTGAAATACCTCCTGGATAACGGCGCTGCCGTAATTGCCTGCTCTCACCTGGGCCGCCCCAAGGG
Source organism: uncultured Clostridia bacterium (assembly GCA_944386445.1). Lineage (GTDB taxonomy): Bacteria > Bacillota > Clostridia > Oscillospirales > Ruminococcaceae > Merdivicinus. Next base: position 53,358 of record CALXBD010000065.1, on the reverse strand, counting down.
AGAATTCAATATGAAGTATTCCCTGGCTCCTGTGGCTGAACGGCTTTCTGAACTTCTGGGCCAGAAAGTGATTATGGCTTCCGACGTCATCGGCGAGGATGCTAAGGCAAAGGCTGCTGCACTGAAACCCGGCGAAATTATGCTGCTGGAAAACGTCCGCTTCCATAAGGAAGAGGAGAAAAATGACCCCGCTTTTGCAAAAGAACTGGCTTCTATGGCGGAAATCTATGTCAATGACGCTTTCGGTACCGCTCATCGCGCCCACGCTTCTACAGCCGGCGTCGCTGACTACCTCCCTGCTGTCTGCGGCTATCTGATCCAGAAAGAAATCTCTATCATGGGCAAGGCTCTGGAAGATCCTAAGCGTCCCTTTGTGGCGATCCTGGGCGGCGCTAAGGTTTCCGATAAGATCGGCGTTATCAACAACCTGATCGATAAAGTCGATACCCTGATTATCGGCGGCGGTATGGCTTATACCTTTATGCGTGCTATGGGCAACTCCATCGGAACCTCTATCTGTGAGGAAGACAAGCTGGATCTGGCTCGTGAAATGATGGCAAAGGCTCGCGCAAAAGGCGTCAGCTTTATCATTCCCGTTGACAATATCGTTGGCCGGGAATACAAACCCGATACCCCCTTCATGCGGATCTACTCCGACGCTATTCCGGACGGCTGGATGGGCCTGGACATCGGACCGACAACTCAGGAACTCTTCTCCAAGAGCCTGATCGGCGCCGGCACCGTCGTGTGGAACGGACCGATGGGCGTTTCCGAATGGGATAACTTCGCTTCCGGTACAATCGCTGTGGCGCAGGCTGTGGCTGATTCCGGCGCGATCTCCATCATCGGCGGCGGCGACTCCGCTGCTGCAGTTGAAAAGCTGGGCTTCGCCGATAAGATGACCCACATCTCCACCGGCGGCGGCGCTTCTCTGGAATTCCTGGAAGGCCTGGAGCTGCCCGGCATCGCCTGCCTCAACGATAAGGACTAATCTGCCCGCTTTCTGCCCGGCAGGAGGTTTGGCTGGGTAAGATTTAAAATGTTAAAACGGCGGGAGCGGAATCAGTCCTCCCGCCGTTTTGCGGTATGCATAAAGAAAATTTTTGATAGGAGTCCCCTTTGGCAGGGGACCAAAAAGGAGTCATCTGACATGAAAAAAGATGTTCGTAAAGCTGTTATCGCCGGCAACTGGAAAATGAATAAGACCCGTCCGGAAGCAAAAGCCTTGATTGAAGAGATGAAACCTCTGGTGGCCAATGCCGGCTGTGAAGTCGTGGCCTGCGTGCCTTTTACCAATCTGGAAACTGTTTTGGAGGCTGCGAAAGGTTCTAATATCAAGGTCGGCGCCCAGAACTGCCATTTTGAAAAGTCCGGTGCGTTTACCGGCGAAATTTCCGCGGACATGCTGGTGGAAATGGGCGTGGAATATGTGATTATCGGCCATTCCGAGCGGCGTCAGTACTTCGGCGAGACCGATGAGACTGTCAACAAGCGTACCAAAGCTGCTTTGGCTGCCGGTTTGAAGGTGATCCTTTGCGTCGGCGAGATGCTGGCTGACCGGGAAAACGGCATTACCGATGAGCTGGTCGCGATGCAGACCAAGATCGCTCTGAAGAATGTCTCTGCGGAAGAACTGAAAAACGTGATCATCGCCTATGAGCCCGTGTGGGCAATCGGCACAGGCAAGACCGCTACCGCTGAACAGGCCAACGAGGTTTGCGCTGTGATCCGCGCTACCATCAAGGCCCTTTATGGCTGCGAGGCTGCGGAAGGCATCACTATCCAATACGGCGGCTCCATGAACGCTAAGAATGCCGCAGAACTGGTTGCACAGCCTGACGTAGACGGCGGCTTGATCGGCGGCGCTTCCCTGAAGGCCCCCGATTTTGCAGTGATCGTCGATGCCGCAACCAAAGGCTGAGAATAGACTTTTTCCACGGAAAGGAAATCTTCATGAAAAAACCTGTTGCATTAATTATTATGGATGGCTTCGGCTATAATCCCGATACCCGGGGAAATGCCATCGCGGCAGCCAAAAAGCCAAATCTTGATAAGCTCTTTGCAGAATGCCCCCATACTCTGATCGGCGCCAGCGGCCTGGATGTGGGCCTGCCGGACGGCCAGATGGGCAACTCCGAAGTGGGACACACCAATATCGGCGCCGGCCGGGTCGTTTACCAGATGCTGGTGAAAATTTCAAAGTCTATTAAAGAGGGAACTATTCGGAAAAATCCCGCTATGGTGGGCGCAATGGAAAATTGTGTCAAGAACAATAAAGCGCTGCATTTGATTGGCCTTTTGTCCGACGGCGGCGTCCATAGCCATATTGAACATCTTTTCGGCTTGATTGAGATGGCTAAGGATATGGGTGTTTCCAGAATTTACGTCCATGCTCTGCTGGATGGCCGTGACGTTCCGCCAACCTCCGGCGCTGAATACATGGAGCAGCTGGTTAAGGAGACGGAACGCATCGGTGCGGGCAAGGTCGCTACGGTTATGGGACGTTTCTATGCCATGGATCGTGACAACGCGTGGGATCGTGTGGAAAAGGCGTATGCCGCTATGGTATATGGTGAAGGCGTCGAAGGCTGCTGCCCTGTGGAAGCGATTAAGAAATCCTATGAGGAAGGCGTCACAGACGAGTTTATGGTTCCTACCGTTTTGGATAAAGACGGTATGATCGCCGAAGGCGATTCCGTGATCTTTTTCAACTTCCGTCCCGACCGGGCACGCCAGATTACCCGTGCCTTTGTGGACCCCGACTTTAAGGGCTTCGAGCGGAAGAAAGGCTTCTTTAAGCTGCACTACGTCTGCATGACCCAATATGACGCGACGATGCCCAATGTAGAGGTCGCTTTCCCGCCGGAAACGCTGACCATGACCATGGGCGAGTATATCAGCAAGCAGGGCCTGACCCAGCTGCGTATCGCGGAAACTCAGAAATATGCTCATGTCACCTTCTTCTACAACGGCGGCGAGGAAAAGACCTTCGAGGGCGAAGATCGGATTCTCATTAAGTCCCCCGATGTGGAAACCTTCGACATGAAGCCGGAAATGAGCGCCTATGAAGTAACTGATGCAGTGGTGAAAGCCATTGAGTCCGGCAAGTACAATATGATTATCTTGAATTACGCCAACTGCGATATGGTTGGCCATACCGGTATCGAAGAGGCTGCGATTAAGGCGGTTGAAGCTGTGGACGCCTGCGTGGGACGGACCGTAGATGCCGTTTTGAAGGCAGGCGGTGTTGCATTGATTACTGCTGACCATGGCAACGCGGAAAAAATGATGGAAGAGGACGGTTCTCCGTTTACCGCTCACACCACCAATCCTGTTCCGCTGATTGTGGCCGGATATCCCTGCAAGCTGAAGGAAGGCGGCCGGCTGGCCGACTTGTCTCCCACCATGCTGGATATCATGGGCCTTGCAAAGCCCGCCGAGATGGACGGACAGAGCCTGATCGTAAAAGAATAAACAGACCTCAGTAAGGCCGCTGCCGGTGGGAAACCATGGCGGCGGCCTTTGCGGCAATTTGAAGGGTAGTTCTCGCCAAAGTCGTTTTCTCTGGGAAAGCAGGAAGGAGCTTAAGCATCATGGAAAATACCGGTACCCCTGTGAAACAGGGACTTACTGCGGCCCAGGCAGAGGAACGCCGTCAGCAGGGGCTTTTTAATAAACAGGAGAATCATATCAGCAAGAGCGTTGGGCAGATCCTTCGGGATAACCTGATGACTTTCTTTAACCTCATCAACATTATTTTGGCAGTGCTGATCCTTTCGGTAGGCTCCTATAAAAATGCCGCATTTATGGGAATCGTTGTCTGCAATACCGCCATCGGCATCATTCAGGAGCTGCGGGCGAAACGCACCTTGGACAGGCTGTCCCTGATGTCGGCGGCAAAGGCCACGGTTCGCCGTGACGGGAGAGAATTTCAAGTGGCTTTGGAAGATGTGGTGCTGGGGGATATTCTGCTGCTCTCCTCCGGGAACCAGATCTGTGCGGACTCGATTGTCCGCGAAGGAACCATCGAAGTCAATGAAGCGTTGATTACCGGGGAATCCGATGTGGTGGTCAAACATCCCGGAGACCGGCTGTATTCAGGAAGTTTTGTGGTATCTGGCCATGCCGCCGCCGAAACCGAGCATGTGGGCGAAGAAAACTATTCCTATAAGCTGACCCACGCGGCGAGAACATTTAAAAAGCATCCTTCCCAGCTGCAGAAGGCAATCAATGTAATCCTGAAGGTTGTCAGCATTCTCATTGTGCCGCTGGGGGTTGGGTTGTTTTGCAGTCAGTACTTTCTGGCGGAAAGCAGCTTTTCAAATTCCGTCATCAATACCGTTGCAGCGGTGCTGGGAATGATCCCGGAGGGGTTGGTGCTGTTAATCAGCGTCGCGTTGGCGGTTGGCGTTGTGAATCTGGGGCGCAGAAAAACTTTGGTACACGAGCTTTTCTGCATTGAAACCCTGGCCCGGGTAGACGTCCTCTGCCTGGATAAGACCGGTACCCTGACGGAAGGGAGGATGTCAGTGGAAGATACGGTTCTTCTGGAGCCGGGGTTCCCGCTGGAGCAGGCCATGGGAAAGATCACGGCGGTGCTGGAAGATGAAAACGCAACCTTCCAGGCTGTACGGGAACATTTTCCAGCAGAAAAGGGAATTCGGGCATTGCGGACAATTCCGTTTTCTTCGGCCCGGAAATACAGCGGCGCTGTTTTCCGGGAAGAGGGGACCTTGCTGATGGGCGCGTATGAGTTTCTCTTTCCTCAGGGGGATCCGGCAGTGTCAACGCGGATTGCAAGCTATGCCCAACAGGGCGTCCGGGTACTGACGGTGGCTTGGTCACCGGATGCTGCATCGGAAGAGGGGCTTCCTTGTAATCTCCGGCCCTGTGCTCTGATTCTTCTCAGCGATGTGGTGCGTCCCGATGCCAGAGAAACCCTTAGCTATTTTCAGAAGCAGGATGTGCGGTTGATGGTGATTTCAGGAGATAATCCGGCTACGGTTTCCAGTATTGCAAAGAAGGCGGGGCTTCCCGGGGCAGAGGCGTATATTGATGCCACAGTACTGCGGACACCGGAGTCCATCCGGGCAGCAGTCGAGCGGTATCGGATCTTCGGGCGCGTAACGCCGGAGCAGAAAAAGGAAATCGTGGAGGCTCTGAAAGCGCAGGGCCATACCGTGGCCATGACCGGGGATGGGGTAAATGATGTCCTGGCGCTGAAGGAAGCCGACTGCAGTATCGCTATGGCTGCCGGCAGCGATGCGGCTAAAGATTGTTCCAATCTGGTACTGCTGGATTCCAATTTTGCCTCTATGCCTTATATTGTTCGGGAAGGACGGCGCGTCATCAACAATATCCAAAGTGCCGCTTCTCTGTTCCTGGTCAAAACGATCTTTTCCGTGGTCTTGACGCTTTTCTCCCTGATTACCAGCAGCGCTTACCCGTTTGTACCTGTTCAGTTGACGGTTATCGGGGCCTGTGCGGTGGGAATCCCTTCGTTTATCCTTTCGCTGGAGCCTACCTACAGCCGGATTCAGGGGGATTTTTTGAGTACGGTCTTCCGCAAAGCCGCCGCCGGTGCCTTTACGGTGGTTTTGCAGGTGGCGCTGGCTACCCTGATTTGTAAAATTTTGGGCAGTACGTCAGAAGTAAGGGCTACCCTCTGCATGCTGGCGGCAGGAATTACCAGTTTGTTTATGATTGCAAGGGTGTTTCCACTGGAGACTGTGCTGCGTAAGGTCGTTTATTACGGAATGTTCGTGCTGTTTTTTGGAATTTTGATTGCAATGCCTGCATTTTTTGAATTAGAGGATATCGGCCTCAGGGAAACCGTATTCCTGCTTTCTGTAACGCTGCTGACACCGGCAATTCTAGGAGTCATGGAACAGATCATCAATTGGATCGGCACTGTGGCAGGAAAAATTCGGGCTAAGTTTTCCCGCAGCAGAAACCGCCGGACTGTTTCAGGGCAAAATTGACTTTTGTGAAAAAAGCTGTTACAATGTCCCCAGAAGAAGGAGATGAGCATGATGAGAAGATCTATGGCGCTGGCAGGCTTGCTGGGAGCAGTCGCTGTTCTGTTGACTGCAGGAATATTGGCTGCCTGGATGTGGCCGGAGAAGAATATTTCTGCGCAAGAATCCTCCATGAAACAGGGAAGCGTTTCTCAAGGTCTGGAAGAAAGCAGCCGATTGGAGGAATCCCTTCAGCAGGCGGATTCGATTCCTTTGAAAGCCGAGCCGGATGTGGCGGCAGATTATTCCGGTTGGGCACAGGCCGAAAACGGTAATTGGTTTTATTACCGAACAGGCGAAAAAGCAACAGGCTGGATTCAGCTTGGAACAGTATGGTATCTGCTTTCGGACAATGGTGCCATGCAAACCGGTTGGCAATGGTATGCCGGGAATTGGTATTATATGGACAACTCCGGAGCCATGCGCACCGGCTGGGTCAATGATAGCAGCAAATGGTATTATATGGACTGTTCCGGTGCCATGATGAAGGGATTTATCCATGACGGAAACGGATGGTATTATCTAGACGCAGAGGGCGTCTGGCAGGAAAATTACACCGATGCGGAAGTGACATCTTCCGGCAGAATGATCCGGATTGAAAATGGAGTAGCCTATGTGGATGGCATTTTGATCGCCAATAAGAAGTATCCGCTGCCCAAAGATTATGCTCCCGGCCGTTTGACGGATGAGGTACAGGCTGCTTTGGCTGAGATGCAGCAGGCTGCTGCCGCTGACGGACTCAATCTGTATGTGGTTTCCGGTTATCGCTCTTATGAATATCAGGGACAGCTGTATCAAAACTATGTGAAACGGGATGGCCAGGCTGCAGCAGATCGGTATTCCGCCCGGCCCGGGTATTCGGAGCATCAGACCGGGCTTGCCTTTGACCTGAACAGTACCAGCAATTCGTTTGCGGGAACCCCGGAAGCAAAATGGCTGGCAGCCCATGCTCAGGAATATGGGTTTATAATCCGGTATCCGAAGGGAAAGGAAAATGTTACCGGATATCAATATGAACCGTGGCATCTGCGGTATCTGGGCAAGGAAATCGCTCAGGCAGTGTATGACAGCGGATTGTGCCTGGAGGAATATCTGGGAATTGCGTCGTATTATACAAACGAATAACTTTCTGCGCAGGTGGGACGGATTTATTCCGTCCCACTTTGGATTTTCCGGGCAGAGCGCTGAAAATCCGGCCGTACCGTTGACTTATTTTTGCGGGGAAACTATAATAAATTTATGTGTGAATAAAGGAGCGTGCCGGAATGAATTGGGCAGAAGTCAGTGTGAAAACTACCTCGGAAGGCGTAGAAATTCTGACCGGATTTCTGATGGCCCATGGGGTTAACGGCGTCATGATCGAGGACGCCAATGATTTTAATAACTTTTTGAACGATACGACGATCCACTGGGATTATGTGGATGAGGAATTGATGCAGATGGCTCATTGCGATACACGGGTAAAGTTCTATCTGCCGGACAATCTCCAGGGGTTTGAAACATTAAATCAGATCCGGACAGATTTGGCCACTCTTCAGGCAGGACAGGAAATCAATCTGGGAGAACTTTCCTTGGAAGTGTCCTATAAGGAAGAGGAAGATTGGGAAACTGCCTGGAAAAAGTATTACCGCCCCATTATTATCAGCGATACCCTGGCAGTTGTTCCGGAGTGGGAAGCGTTTTCTCCGAAAGAGGGTCAAATTGTCCTGAGAATGGACCCGGGAATGGCGTTTGGAAGCGGCAGCCATGATACGACCCGTCTGTGCCTGACTTTTTTGGATCAGCAGAAGCCTGAAAATCTGCGAGTGCTGGATATGGGCTGCGGCAGCGGAATTCTTTCTATTGCGGCGCTGCTGCTGGGAGCCCGGTCGGTGACAGGTGTGGATATCGATCAGCTGGCTACCAAAATTGCCCGGGAAAATGCCGCGCTAAATGGCTGCGATGATGAACGGCTGACAGTAAAATGCGGAAATATTTTGGAAAACAAGGAATTGGCTGACGAAGTCGGGAAGGAATCTTATGATTTGATACTAGCCAATATCGTGGCGGATGTGATTATTGCTATGGCGCCGTTGTTTAAACGCTTTTTGAAACAGTCCGGGACATTGATTGTTTCCGGGATTATTGCGGAGCGTGCTGATGAGGTCACGGAGCGTCTGAAAGAGCAGGAATTTTATATTGCAGAACTGCGGGTAGAAAACGGCTGGGCTGCAGCGGTTTGCCGTTTTGAGGAGGATATTTGTCAATGACAACAGAGCGCGTACACTATAAATCTACTCTTTGGTCCTGTTACCTGGGATACATTACCCAGGCTGTTGTTAATTGTTTGCTTCCTCTGTTGTTTATCATCTTTCAAACGGATTATGGAATTACCTTTGAACGGCTGGGACGACTGATTTTCTTAAACTTTTTCATTCAGCTACTGGTGGATTTGGCTTCCGTAAAGCTGGTAGAATGGCTCAGTTGCCGAACCTTGATGGTCGGTGCCCATGCTTTATCCGCTGTAGGACTATGGCTGCTGGCGTATTTGCCGGGAGTATTGCCGGATCCTTACATCGGGCTGAGTATTGCAGTCGTGCTTCAGGCCATCGGCGGCGGGCTTCTGGAGGTACTGGTAAGCCCCATTGTCGATTCCCTTCCCGGAGATGATAAGGCCGGTTCTATGAGTCAGCTTCATTCCTTTTACTGCTGGGGACAGATGGGCGTTGTTTTGCTGACGACCCTGTTCCTGCAGGTGGCCGGCAGAAGTGTTTGGTGGATATTGCCGCTGATCTGGTCGTTGATTCCGTTTGTAAATATGCTGAGTTTTCTGAAAGTTCCGCTGCGTCCCATCGCTGCGGAAGCAGGGGGCTCTCCGCTGCGGAAGCTGTTCCGGCAGGGATTCTTTTGGGTCATCCTGGTGTTGATGCTTTGCGCAGGTGCCGGAGAAGGCGTCATGTCCCTCTGGTCGAGCCTGTTTGCTGAAAAGGGGTTAGGCGTAACAAAGGTCATGGGCGACCTGCTGGGACCGTGCATGTTTGCGCTGTTCATGGGCTTAGGAAGATTGGGCTTTGGCCTGAAAGGTGCCAAGATCCGTTTGGACAACGCGCTGATGGCATCTGCGGTGCTATGCATCATCTGCTATTTAACGGCAGTTGTTTCCCCGTGGCCGGTTTTGTCTCTGGCAGCATGCGGCCTGTGCGGACTTTCCGTAAGCCTGCTGTGGCCGGGAGCGTTTAGCTTGGCTGCCCGTGAGTTTTCGGCTGGGGGCGCCCAGATGTTCGCCATTATGGCGCTGAGCGGAGATATGGGCTGTGCCATCGGCCCGTGGATCAGCGGCTTGATTTCCGATTTTGCCACCAATCTGAACGCAGGGAATCCGGCTGCCGATCAGATCGGCCTCAAATGGGGCATCCTGTTTGGTGTGGTTTTCCCCATTGTATTGCTAATCTCCCTGCTGCTGTACCGATTCTACCGGAAACGTCACCCGGCAGTATGATTGGATCTTCTTCCGAAAAATGATAGTTATTCTAAAAGCCTTGCCCCGGATATTCGGGACAAGGCTTTTTGTAACTTGAATTTTATACGGAAAATTACACCGGATTGCCGATAGTATCAACCCGAAGAAGGTTGGTGTTTCCGGAAATCCCCAGCGGGACCCCCGCAGTGGTAACCACTAGATCCCCATTGCGCAGCAGACCTTTCTTCTTCGCAGCGTCATAGGCAGCCGCGAAAAGTTCGTCGGTATTATTTTTCTCTTCTACAAATACAGGGATGACACCCCAGGACAGATTCAACTGTCTCACCGTTGCCGTATCCGGAGAGCAGGCAATAATAGGGCAGGAAGGACGATATTTTGAAATCATGCGGGCGGTTTTCCCGTATTTTGTAACGGTGACAATATATTTTGCCCCCAGATCCATAGAGGTAGTTACGGTTGCGTGAGAAATCGCGTCAGTGACTTCAGCGCCCAGATCACTTCTCCGCTGACGGAAACGGGATTCATAATCAATATCCGATTCGGTGCGTTCAGCAATCGTCGCCATTACCTTGACCGCTTCTACCGGATAATCCCCTGCGGCAGTTTCGCCGGAAAGCATAATCGCGCTGGTGCCGTCATAGATGGCGTTGGCCACATCAGTGGTTTCCGCACGGGTAGGACGGGGATTTTTTATCATGGAGTCCAGCATCTGCGTAGCAGTAATCACCTGTTTTCCGGCCCGATAAGCCTTTTTAATGATTCGCTTTTGCAAAACGGGGATATTTTCCAAAGCAATTTCCACACCCATATCGCCGCGGGCAACCATGATCCCATCGGATACCCGGATAATTTCGTCCAAATTGGAAACACCTTCGCCATTTTCGATTTTTGCGATAATCCGGATCCGTTCTCCGCCATACCGTTTGAGCAAATGCCGGATTTCCATAATGTCCTCTGCCGTGCGGGTAAAGGAAGCAGCAATAAAATCAAATCCGGTTTCAATGCCAAAAATGATATCTTCCCGATCCCGTTCGCTCAAAAACGGCATGGATAAGCTCACATCCGGCACATTAATTCCCTTGCGATTGGCAATCCGCCCGCCATTCAGGACTTTGCAGAAGATATCCTCCCGTGTGACCTTTTGAATTTCCAGCTCGATCAGACCGTCGTCAATCAGGATGCGGCCGCCTTCATGCACGTCCTGCGGCAGCCCGGCATAGCTGATAGAGGCAATTTCATTGTTGCCTGTAATCGGCCGGGTCGTTAAGGTAAAAGAATCCCCTGTATGCAGGAATGCCTCTCCGCCTTCCAGCAGTCCTAAGCGGATTTCCGGGCCTTTTGTATCCAGAAGTGTTGCAATCGGCAGTCCCAGCTCCTCGCGGACTTTCACAACGGTGTCAAACAGCTTTTTATGTTCTGCATGGCCCTGATGAGAAAAATTGAATCGTGCTACATCCATACCGGCCAGCATCAGTTTGCGGACCATCTCTTCGGAACCGGATGCGGGTCCCAGCGTGCAGATAATTTTGGTTTTTCGCATAAAGCTCATCCTTCCTATGAAATCAATTCTATATAAAAGCGATTATTCCCTAATACTTACAGAATTTTGCAGGATTTACAAAAAAATATTCAGAAATAACGAGAATATCCAAATTCTTCCCATCCTATTATAACATTTTGAAAAAGCAAGTTCCATCAAGCTTTTGTGAATTATTTTTAAATATTATGGGGGATAACAGCAGAAAATTTTGCTCTGACGGCATGGTTTGTAAAAGATGTTGAATTTGTTTGGAAAAGCTTGTGCAAAAAGCACCTTGAAAAGCAGATGAGAATTCGATATACTTTTATCTGTATTAATCAGACTAGTACAGTTAGTACAGTGCTCGAGTTGGGGCGAGTCATTGGTGCAGCTGTGCTGGCTATATGTTGTTTCGGTAAGAGCCGAATGTTGTTTGAATCGAAAGCATCCAGAATATAGAAGCAAGCAATCGGCAGCACGTTTTGCCGTGGCTATGTTTGTATATTCGAAGATGTTTTCGATTTCTTCTTCATAATGAGAAGGAAAGCCAATGAGCAAGGAAGTGGGAGGAAAATGTTTCAAATTGATTTGAAAAGCGGGGATCCCATTTACCTTCAGCTGAAGGCCCAGGTGATCCGAATGGCGGTAGCGGGTGCGCTGGAAGCCGACGAACAACTTCCATCGGTGCGGGTGCTGGCCAGGGAATTGGGGATTAATCCCAATACAGTATCCAAGGCTTATCAGGAATTGGAAACAGAAGGCGTGCTTTATTCTGTAGCCGGGAAAGGGAGCTTCGTGGCTGAAAATATTCATCAATCAGCTGCAATCCGGCAGAGTGCTTTGGAAGATTTTCGACACGCTGTCGAAAAGGCTCGGCAGATGGGATTAAAGCGTCCGGATCTGGACGATGTCCTGGACCGGGTATGCGGAAGGGAGGAAGATGAATGATTCTCCTACAGGACATTGTAAAACGCTTCGGAGATATCACTGCATTAGACCATGTCAATCTGGAAATCAAAAAGGGATCCATCTGCGGACTGTTAGGCCCCAACGGAGCTGGAAAATCCACTTTGCTTCGGTTGCTCTGTGGAGTGTTCCGCCCCGACGAAGGGGTGTTGACGGTAAGCGGAAAAGAGGTTTTTGAACAGCCGGAACAAAAGCAACGGGTCTTTTTCGTGGCAGATGAGCCGTATTTTCTTCCGCAGGCGACTTTGGATACGATGGCCCGGCTCTATTCCAGGCTCTATCCGAATTTTGACAGGAGCTTTTATGAGGAACTTTGCGAGTTGTTCCGGCTCCTGCCCAAAAAGAGAATTGCGGAATTTTCCAAAGGGATGAAACGGCAGGCCGGTTTCTTGCTGGGCTTGGCTACACGGCCGGAGTATCTCTTGCTGGATGAATGCTTCGATGGCCTAGACCCCGTCAAGCGGCAGGTGGTTCGGAAGCTTTTGGCCGATCAGGTGGGCGGCCGGGATATGACAGTGGTGATTTCTTCCCATAATCTCCGGGAACTGGACGAGATTTGCGATACAGTCTGCATTCTCTACCAGGGGAATTTGCTGTACAGCAAGGACCTGGATGATTTAAAGGGCGATGTTCATAAGATTCAGGTCGTGTTTCAGGAAACGGTGACGCTCTCCCAGCTGGAAAGAAGCCTTTCCGTTATGGCGTCGGAAGTCAGAGGAAAATTCTTCACCCTGATTCTGAGAGGGGATATGGAACAGATCCGTCAAACCTTGGAACAATGGCACCCCGTTGCCATGGAGATTATCCCGCTGACGCTGGAGGAGGTCTTCCTCTACGAAATGGAGGTGAAGGGATATGATGCCCAGATCATCTTCGGTTAAGACCGATCGCGTATGGAATATTTTCATGTATTATCTGGAACGGTTTCGGGGAGTCCTGCTATTTTATGGGATTCTGTTGGGAGTTTTGGGTCCGCTGCTGGTATTGGTGCAGTTTTGGGCCGGTAAAGAAGCCAATGCGGATTTTCAAAGCCTGCTGATTTGGGGAATCCCGCTGGCGGTGGCGTTGGTGATGCCCTTGCTGATTTTCGGCTATGTCAATAATCGCCAGGCCTTGGACGTTTTTCATGCGGCTCCTATTCGGCGGGAAACCTTCTATATGGGCGGCTATTTAGCGGGCTTGAGCATTGTCATGCTCCCTTTGATAGTATTCGGAGGACTTTCCGTTCTGGCGCAGTATTATTGCTTTGAAGATGGGCGTCAGGCGTTGTTTCAGCTGCTGAACACTGCAATCAGCGCTTTTTCCAGTTACAGTTTGATGGTTTTTGTAATCATAAACTGTGGCACGATGTTTGAGAGTATCGTTTATTACCTGGCCCTGAATGTTGGATATCCAGTATTGATTTATGCCCTGTTTTCTCTTTTGCAGCAGCATACGTACGGATATCAGCAGACAGAAAACCTGCTTCAGAAGGCTTTGTTCAGTATTTCGCCCTATTATTTACTGACGCAGGATTCTTCCTGGAATCATCTTCAGCTGTTTTTAATTCTGGTCCCGCTGGTTTCCGGAATTATTCTAGCGGTATTCGGGAAGCATCTTTACCGTCAGCGAAAAAGTGAAGCGGCTGGCCAGAGCTTTGCCTATCAACCGTTGTTTTTCGTGGGAGCGGTAATGGCAGCCTTGAGTGCCGGTATAGGGTTTCTGACATTCAGCAGCAGTATGGGTTCCATCAATGTGGGAATGGTGCTGGTAGCCAATTTGATTGGGATTTTGGCCTATGCGATTTTGGATACAATCCGTAACCGCGGCTTTCGAAAAGTTTGGCGTACTGCCGTTACGGCGCTGTGCATAGCCGCCGGAGCTTCCGGCATCATGATGCTGACGGCTTTTACTGGCGCGTTTGGCTATGAAAATCGGATCCCGGCTCTGGAGCAAATCAGTCAGGTCCAAATCAGTCTTCCCCTCAGTCTCAGCGATGATAATAGCTACAGCTATAGCAGCACCGGTAAAATCACTTTGGAAACCCCTGAAAGCATCGCGTTGGTGTTGGCTTTCCATCAGGCGATGGTGGATGAAAAAAAGCCCATTCGCCAATATCAGGTGGGCGAACCCGGTCGGTATGTGACAATTGACCGGAATGATACAAAAATGTTAAAGCTCATCGGAAAATATGACAGGTACTCTTTTGATGACGGACGATATGCTCAGTCTGAATATGGAAGAGGCGGCAGTGTGCGTTTAACGTATCATCTGAAAGACGGCAGTACTCTGGCAAGATACTACAGCAATTACCCGTTTGTGCTGACAAAGCCTCTGAGCCGGCTTCTGCAGACAGAAGAGTTCCGCAGCAAATACTATGATGGGCTTTTGCAGAGTTTTTCGGCAGAAAGCGGATTGCTGGAAATTAATTCTACGATTTTTAACGGCTATATGACTGAGGAGATGGACCGTTCACAGGTGTCCCAGTTGCAGGACGCAATCCGGCAAGATATAGAAAAACGTTCTGACGATTTCCTGCTCTCCCCGGATTCCGTACCGGTTTACCAGCTGTCAATGCGGGTCTGGAAGGAAGACGGTTACTGGGGTTATACCGCGGATTCCTACATAGTGTATGAAGGAGATGGAAATACTCTGGCGCTGCTGCGGCAATGGGAAGCTTTGCCGGAACTGCGGACCGATATCTTTGAGGGAACCATAGCAGGCTATATTCCTCGGGAAAAACGGGATGTCATCATGAATTATCCCAAACGGGATGCGGGGATTTTCTACCATGCCGGCGGCTTTGCCCTGATGGGAAGTCCCCAGGATCCGTATTATTCGGATATAAACCAGGAACCCGATTGCTATGAGCCTCTGTTTGTTACTTTGACAGAAGAGCAGTATGCCGCCTTAATGGAAATGATTACCCCGATCCGCCTGACGGAAACCGGCGGCGATGTTGTAATTGTCGGGGGAATCAATTACCTGGTTCTGCCCCAGTATACCGAAGACGTCCGTGCCTTGATTTTGTCAGCCTCCACAAGGGATAACCGTTCTTGAAAGAATTGCACTTTTTTTGGCAGAGCCCTTGCGTTGCGGAGAAAATTGTGATATACTATAAAGGCGAATTGATTGCCCCGCCAGAGGGTGTCGGATAAATGTGAAATTTTCGGAGGGTTAAACAAAAATGAATGTGTTTGAAATCATCGGCGGCATTATACTGCTTTTGGCTTGTATCGTTTTGGTCGTTCTGGTTATGCTCCAGGAAGGGAAGGACCGCAGCACACAGGCTATCACCGGCGGCTTTAGTGACTCTTACTTGGGAAAGAATTCCGGCCGTACATTGGACGCGATTCTCGGAAGAATTACAAAGTATGCGGCAATCGTCTTCTTTGTGCTGACGCTGTTGGTCAGTGTGTTTACGGTTTATCTGAAGTGAGAAGGTAACGGTGCGGGGCTGTCCTGATAGACGTAAGTGCGGCTTGAGAAAAGTTGTGCGGACGGAATCAGGGCAGCCCTTTTTCATCGGAGGAAAAGAATATGCAGAAATGGGAAAAACGAATACAGCTGTCTTTGGAAAAGGCAGGGAAAAAGGGACTGACCTGGAAGGAATTAGCGGCAAAATGTAAGGTGAAGAAGGAAGAAAAGAAGGAATTTCGAGCGGCATTGGAGCAGTGCTGTACGGATGGATATGTATTGGAGAAAAAAGGGCGGTTGGTTTCGGCAGCATCCCGGGGATTAAAACCTGCGCGGATCAAGCGGCTGAATCGGACGTATGCCTTTGCGGAGCTTTTGGAGGATGGCAGCGAAGTGTTTGTGCTGGGCAGTCGCCTGATGGGGGCAATGTCAGGAGATCGGGTACTGCTGAAGATCACGGATTCCCGGAGGGGAGATCTCCCGGATGGCGAGGTGCAGAAGATCTTAGAAGAAAACCGACAGCCGTTTTCCGGCGTGTTCCGGGAACTGCCGGAGGGAAACTTTGTCCTGCCGGATGAGCTTGGAAACATCGCTTTGCGGGTGTTTGGCGGGACGGAAGGCGCTGTGGACGGAGACAAAGTGCTGGCTCAGATCAGCCGGCGCGGCGATAACCACCGAGATCATCAGGTCTGTGTCCTGAAAAGTTTCGGCACAGCGGATCTGGCAGCAGGCTGCTGCGCGGCGATTTTGGAGGCCCGGGGCGTTTCAGCGGAATTTCCGGCCGCTGTGCTGGACGAGGCAAGAAATATCGCACACCGCGGGATTACCGACAGGGAAATGGACAGGCGCACGGATCTGCGCTCAGAAGTGATTTTTACCATTGACGGCGCCGATTCCAAGGATTTGGACGATGCCATTAGCCTCCATAAGTATGACGGCTTTTATGAGCTGGGTGTGCATATCGCGGATGTCTCTCACTATGTCCGGCAGGGTTCCCTGCTGGATGAGGAGGCGTTTGCAAGGGGAACCAGTATCTATTATGCGGATCAGGTGATCCCCATGCTGCCCAAGGAATTGTCCAATGGGATCTGTTCGCTGAACCCCGGCGAAGATCGATTGGCGTTTTCAGCGATCCTGACTTTGGATGCTTCGGGCAAACTGGTAGACTATGATTTTAGAAAGACGATGATCCGTTCCAGGGTCAAGGGCGTTTATGGGGAAGTAAATCGGCTTTTAAATGGGGAGGAGGATCCGGCACTGCAGGAGAAATACCGTGCTGTGCTGCCTATGCTGCCCCTGATGCGGGAACTGAAGGATATTTTGCGGAAAAATCGCCGAGATCGGGGAGCCCCGGATATCGATTCGGTGGAAAGCAAACTGATTTTGGATGAAAACGGCAGGATTCAGGATGTCCGTCCCAGGGAGCGGGGCGAAGCGGAGATTATCATCGAGGAATTTATGCTGACTGCCAATGAAGCGGCTGCCCGGCTGGCCAAACAGCTGGAATTGCCTTTCGTATACCGGATTCATGAGCATCCGGATCCGGAACGGATCGCTTCTCTGCGGGAGGCCCTTCAAAATTTGGGGCTTAGCGCGGCAGTGCTGCGGGATCAGGTTGCGCCCGGCGCGTTGGCGGCTGTCCTCGAGCAGGCGAAGGGCTTAGCTTGTGCGCCGGTGATCAATCAGATGGTACTGCGCTCTATGGCTAAAGCAAAATACAGCGAAAACCCGGTGGGACATTATGGCTTGGTGCTGGCAGATTATGCTCATTTCACGTCCCCGATCCGCCGGTACCCCGATTTGGCGATCCATCGGATTTTGAGCGGCCTTGTGCGCGGGGAGTCCGCCAAAACGCTACAGAAGCAGTTTGGCAAATTCGCAGTCCGAGCAGCGGCACATTCCAGCGAAATGGAATTGGAGGCAATGCAGATCGAGCGGGATTGCGAAGACTGCTATAAGGCAGAGTATATGAGGTCCAGGATCGGGCAGGTGTTTGAAGGCATGATTTCATCCGTAACCTCCTTTGGCATGTACGTGGAGTTGCCAAACACGGTGGAGGGGCTGGTGCGGATGGAGGACCTGCCGGATGGCGAATATTTCTTTGACGGGATTATGGAACTGAAGGATATTCACACCGGCCGTCGTTTTCGGATCGGGGACCAGGTGCGCGTAAAGTGCGTCGGAGCAGATGTAAATGCCGGTCATGTGGATTTCGTGCTGGAGGAATCAGGAGAGTTTTGAATCAAGCTGATTTTTTGCAGGCATTGCAGATTGCGCAGTCCCGGGTAAGGGGCGGTATTGGCACCTTGAGCGAGAAATCCGTTCATGCGGTGCTGAAGGCAGCGTATGAGCCGCATACAGAAAATCATGAGTTGGCTGTAGGCGGTTACGTAGCGGATATTGTGGGGCAGAACGGGATTATAGAAATCCAGACCAGAGAGCTTTGGCGCCTAAAAGAGAAGCTGCGGGCTTTTCTTGACGTATGCGAAGTAACGGTGGTGTATCCGGTATCTGTGACGGAGTGGATTTGCCGCACAGATCCGGATACCGGCGAGATGATCCGGCGAAAATCTCCTAGACACGGCCAGGCAGCTGACATTCTTCCTCAGCTTTATGGTATTCGGGACTTTTTAAAGAATCCGGGACTTCATCTGCGGGTAGTGCTTTTGGAAACAGAGCGGTATGATATCGGAAAGCTCCGTGGAAAGCGTAAAAAAATGGATCGAATCCCGCTGAACTTCCTGGGGGAGATTGAGCTGGATCATGCTTCGGATTATGAGCAGCTCTTTCCTGTAGGATTGCCTGAGAAATTTACAGCGCTGGAATACAGCCGGGCAGCCGGCTGGCCGCTAAGAGATGCACGAATGGCCTTATCTGTTCTGTGCGCGCTTGATTTGGCAGAGCAGATTGGAAAATCCGGAAGAAAGAATCTGTACCGCATACTTTCCCCTTTAAAAAGCAATTAAGGAGAATCCACCTATGGAATATACAGAACACTTCCTGCTGGCGGCATATGCAGTCGCTGCAGGACTACATCTTCTTTTCTGTGCGACGGGAAACAACATGGGCAAAACAATTACCAAGGTATTGCTCATGCCAATCCTGCTGTGCTATTATCTGTTTGCGACATGGTCCATTTATCCGCTGGCTGTAGCGGCGATTCTTTTGGGCTGGAGTGGGGATATCCTGTTGTTGTGGCCCAAAAAGCAGATCTGTTTTTTAGGCGGATTGGGGTGTTTCCTGTTGGGGCATATCTGCTACAGTGCGGTGATGGGCTGTTGGATAGGAAATTTGTTGGCGATTCTTCCGGCTGTGCTGATCAGTGGGCTGATACTGGCTGGTGTGGGATATGCAGCCTATCGAACTCTGGCAGGTTCTGTAGCCGGCATGCGTGCTGCAGTGATTGCTTACCTGGTCGTTATACTGATGATGACATGGATCGCTTTTTTGGCCCTGCTTACGGATCAGGACTGCAGCGGAAAGCTGCTCTTTGCAGGAGGCGTGTGTTTTGTAATATCAGACTATATTTTAGCCAGGGAAACATTTCTCCGGCAGCATCGCTGGGGCGATTTTGCAGTTATGAGTACTTATATTGCCGCTCAGTTCTTTTTAGTGTGCGGTCTTACCTTAATATAAAAAGATTTTTCTCTATTAAAATGCCTCCCGCTGCGGGTTCTAAACCGCAGCGGGAGGCATTTTAACATTTTGGTTCAGAATAAAATTGTCAGGTCACCTGGAGATACTCCACTGGATCCCATCAGGGACTTGAATCTTCGGTGGTTCTCCCTGGCGGAGCTGGCAGCGGATCAGACCATAGGGAGTGGGCATAGCAATGTCTGCAAAAGAAAGCCCCATCAGCTGCGGATTCAAAGAGATCCTTCGGAAGCCCGGTTCCACCATTCGGAAGCCCAGCATCCTGGCGGGAAGCTGATAGGCCGGCGTTCCGCCCCACGCGTGGCTGTGGTCAAAGGAATAGCCCGCTTCGGGAGCGTACCAGCCTTCTGCCAGGCCTAGGCCGCATTCATCAGCGGAGGGAATCCATCGACGGAGAAGATCTATGCCATATTCGGGAAATAAACCGGTTTCCGCGACAGCATCCAGTACGAAATGCATGAAATAGGGCTGGACTTCCTGCATCTGGCGATCGTCCAGCAGCCGCCGCATGATGCGCCGGGCGTCTTCCGGCGAACAAAGGCCATAAAGAGCTGCCAAGGTATTGCTGTGACGGGAAAAATGCCGCAGCGGCGGGTTGGCAGGTTGCCATTTGGATTCCGGTACAGGGTCAGGAAGGCCGTCTTTATAAAGTCCCTCCTGCGGATCGTAAAAGAGGGTGTTGAAAGCATCCTTCAAAGCTGCGGCCGTCCTCTGCCAGTGTTCCGCGTTGGGCCTGCCCAGTTGCCGAAAAATTGCTGCGCCGTCAATAAGAGCCTTATAATAAAAGGCATTCAGGACGGTCTGGCCCAGGCTTTTGGGCGGATGATGCATGGAATATCCCTCCGTAACCAGCCAGTCCACAAACATATAATCCGGAGGATGGTCAATTACGCCGTTTTCCCCTATATAACTGCTGAACCGGTTCAACAGGATCTCCAGCGCCGGGGCGCAGTCCTCAAGCAGGCCGTCATCCCCGGTAAATAGCCACACCTGGCGGAGCATCTGGATCCAGATCAAGCTGTAACTGGTATGAAACATGACGCCGTTGTTGCAGACCAGCCACAGGGCTGTCCGGCGGACATCCAAGGCTGCCAGCCGCATATCCCCGAAGGTAAAGGCCGTCATCATGGCTTCAATGAAATAATCACCTGTACAGGCAAGTAGTTCCTGGTGCCGTGGGCTGTCCAGGTGGAGGGTCTGTCGACAGATCCGGAGGGTCCATTTGCAGAGTTCATAGACCTTAGTAAGTCCCGGGTCACTGCAGGAAAACCATCCCTCGTGAGTAACGGGATAGCAGGAGGTGGTGAGAAAAATTCGGCCGGTCACGGGATAGGAAGTCAAGTTCTTGGCCCGAACCCGACAGTGTCCGCAGCTGTGCAGAGAAAAGCTGCGGAAGATGTCTGCCCCGCCCAGTATCACCGATTCCTGCCGCCCGGATTGCTGAGGCAGTTCACAGGGCTCCAGCAGCAGCTCGCAGCTACCGGAAGCTTCCACCTGCAAGTAGGCCGCATAGATCCGGTGAAAGGATAAGATCCATTCCCGTTCTTCCATAGGCTCTAACCGAAAAAAACCGCCTTCTGTAGGAAGAACCTGCTCTTCAGCCGGCATGGGGATGGGAGCATCTTGTACCTGCCAGATATCAGGAATTTCCGAAGCCGGGCACCAAGCGTCCGGACAAATCCGTCCGTCATACTTGCAAGGCGCAACAAAAGCCCCGTTATAACGTGCCTCCCAGCTGGAATCTGTTCCAAAAATTTGTCGGCTGCCGTCTTGATATAGAACTTCGGCCTCCAGAAAGAACCCGCCATGTCCTTTGGAATATTCCGTCAAGACCTCGGGCTTCAGCCGAACTTGAGCAAAGAAACGAAGGCTTTTTCCGGTGAGCGACAACTCATACCGTCCGGCATAATGGGTAAGGCAAGGCCGGTCACAGAGAAAATCTCCTCCGGAGGACGGGGGCCCCTGCCCAACAGCGTGTTCATTGACCCAAATCCGGTAGGCCGCGTCTCCGCTGACACGCAACACAAGCGAACATGCCTCACTCTTTAGGGGGAAAGTCCGACGAAATTCCGCCACTGCAAAGGGCGCGTTAACCGCGCCCTTGCAGATGGGATTGACAATTGTTTCCTGCCGATCCGGGTATTGTTTTGGATTCAGCCAAATCCAGGAAACCATAGCATTTTCTCCCTTTTAAAATTGTAGCGTAATAATTATCTCTGTGAAATTCAGTCCGCGCTCATGCGGTAATCCAGCCACTTCGGAACAGGATATTCCTTACGAACCCGTGCCTTAAAGGCATCGTCAGGCTCCGCCACGCCCAGCAGAGTTGAAAGCCGTCCCAGATGGAGCCGGAACCACAAGTCGGAAAGCAGACGTTCGCCTTCCCGCATATCGGCGACCAGCAGGTCCTGGTCCTCCAAGATCCGTTGCGCCCCATCGAAATCCTTACGGCAGAGAGCCGCATCCGCTTGTTGCGCCCGGATGCGTCCGTTTTTCGCGAAGGCTTCCGGCAGAGAACGGAAAAATTCATCCAGCTCGGCGTATTTTTTCGCCCGAAGCAGGGCGTTTCCACATTCGATTGCCAGAGGCAGGATGGGCAGCAGACGGTAGGCTTCCCGATATTTATCAGCAGCCTCTTCCACCTTTTTATCAAAGAGATCCAGCACTGCCAGGCAGCGAAGTGCCCAGCCATTAGGTGTACGCGCCATAGAGGTTTCAAATGCCTTCTTGGCCGCTTCCAGATCGCCCTGAGCGTCATACGCGACTCCCAGCTGGAACCAGGTGTGCCAGTGATCGGAAGTGGAGGAAGCAGCCTTTTCCAACAGCTGGATCCATTCCTTCTGGGTCAGGAAAGCTGCCGGAGTTTCAGACGGATCCTGATTGGGGAATACGCCGGTTTCCAGCAGAGAAAGCCAGGGCTGCTGATCCGCACCCATCGTCTCCGCTCCAAAGGCCGCCTTTTCTCCCGGGAAGCAATCTCCTTCTCCCATTCTGCGCAGCTCCAGGGCAGCCCAGCCGCTGCCCTTCTGGAAAGGCTCTGCCGCGGCGACATCCAGTGCGGAGCTGACCCTCTGCAGTTCCTCTTCCATGAAAGCGCGGGGAAGAGATTTTTCCAGATCCGCTTCTGCGGTCTGGCAGGCGGTTTCCCATTCGCCATGGACTTTCTCCGGGTCGGATTCCAGATATCCATAGGCTTCCAGCCACTGCCAGCGGGCATCTGCCGGCATGGGGAGATGTTCCATCTGGGTGTGGGCAAGCCCCGCCTGGATTTCCAGATAAGCCTTGCCGGGGGCGGCTAAGAATTCCTGCCAGTGATGTCCGCCGGCGCTGTTGCCCCACATAAAGAGCTTTCGACCCTGAAGCCGATCTGTGGAGGTCTGTACCAGGCCCTTGCCTTCTTCATCCAAAGCGGCTTCCCATTTCCGGTTTTCAGAGGGAATGTCAAAAAAGATATCCATAGAGCTGGGAACCCGGGTGGTGTAACTGTGGTCGATGTCATCCCAATGGGGAACCGGACGCTTCGTCATCTTCCCGGCATAGCCGAAGCAGTAGGCTTTTTCTGCCGGCGCCAGTACACGGGTGCCGGGAGTCTCATCCACAGCAATATTAGACCACCAGTAGATGGGCATTTCCCGGCCGGAGGTGTTGCGCAGCCGAACCCGGACAAAGAGGAATCGGGAATCCTCCGGCAGATAAGCGTCAATTTGATAAGAGACCTGACGGATTCGTTCCCACTCGTACATCCGAAGCACCGGTGTGCCGTCGTCCAGCTTCAGGGAAGTAGCATGAAGGGGAGAAAGGGTGTACGGGGTATGACCTGTCATGCCGATATTCCATTCCACACCGCCGCTGGTCCAGGCATGGCGCAGCGCCAGATTACAGGGCTGAAATACAGGGTTCACATGAAGCAGATGCCGCTGATGGTCCTTATCATAGAGGCTCCAGAGCTTGCCGCCGTACTGGGGGAAGAAAACCGCCCGGAGGTGTTTGTTTTCCAAAACCGCGCAGGGAAAATCCCGGGTCTGCTGGTTGCGGTCAAACTCATCCTGAATGCGATAAGGGAGGATGCCGGCAACTTTTCCGTAGTTAAAGTAAGCCCGGTCCTCTTCCGGAACGCTGTCGTCAAATTGGATCAGATTATGGAGATCCGGCGCTGCCTGGATGGGAGGCAGGGGATTTTCACCGCCCAGGTTGGCGCCGGGCATCCGCAGTGTTTCAAATGTCAGGGTGCTGGACAAAGAAGGTCATCCTTTCTTACAATGATTGGTGAAAAAATGGCGGAGACATTCCGCAGGAACGTCTCCGCCGGGGTAAATAAGGAGGCTTATTCTTTTACAGTTTTGCCTACAGAGGCTCTCCAAGTATTCAGCTGAGACTGAACCTCATCAATAATCTTCTGAATGCCGTTAGCTTCCAAGTCTGCAACAAACTGATCGATCATCTCATCAATGTTATCGTTCTGGCCTTTGCTCAAAGTTGTGCCATATTCGCTGATGGAGTTGGAGCAAGCAGCGATTTCGTTAACAATGTTGGTGGTGTCAACACTGAAGCCGATGTTAGCTTCGAAGTTAGCACTGTCGTTCAGGTCGGTCAGCAATTCCATAAAGTTGCTGGGGTTGCCAGCGGGAACCTTGGAGACGAACAGACCGCCGAACTGCCAGCCGTACCAGGTGTACCAGCCACGGTTAGCGGTATCTGCGTTACGAGGACCATCTTCGATGATGTTGTCGTTGTTTTCGTCAGTCCAGTGCTCACCTTCTACGCCGTAACGGAGAGTGGTAGCCAAATACTGATCGTTGTTAACCAGTTCCAGAACCTCTGCAGCACGCTCGGGGTATTCGCACTGAACGGAGATGCACATCGGGCCAACAGTGTAGCTGCCGGTAGTGGTAGTTACAACATTGTTGACGTACAGCTTGGTGCTGTAGTAAGGTTCGTTGACAGTTTCATCAAGGTAAACCAGACCGGAACCGAACCAGCCGACGAACTCGCCATTCTGTTTGTGAACCTGGTCGGGGTCATAGTTGTCTTCTGCAGGCAGAATGCCGTCTACAACCAATTGGCGTACAGTCTTCATCGACTGCCGATATTCATCGGTCAGATACTTACAGAAGACAGTTTCGCCGTCGCCCATGCCTTCATATCCGGCAAGTCCGGGAATGTTGGAACCAACACCGCAGGTGTACTCATCCATGTAGTAGAAAGGTCCAATGTCCATAGCAGAGACCAGAGGAACGTTAGCCTGGTCTGGATATTTGGCATCTTTAGCTTCACGGAACTCATAGAGCCAGTCAATCAGGTCATATGCAGTATTCCATTCGCCGTCCGGGAAGGGAACGCCCACGTCATCAATCAAGGTCTGGTTAGCTTCCAGATTATAACGGCCACCAAAGTCTTTCTGAGCGGGAACACCATAGACATTGCCGTTGATGGTGACAGCCTGCCAAGCAGCTTCAGGCATGGAAGCATAAGTATCTGCCAGGGTGGTTTCAAGATAATCATTCAGCGGAACAAATGCATCACGCTGAGCATAAGAAACATAGCTAATACCGCTGCCAGCAAAGACTAAGTCCATATCGGAGCCGGCGTTGATCATTGTAGACACGGTGGTGTTGTAGCTGCCCCAGTCATACAGATGGAAGTTTACGGTAGTATTGAGCTGTTCTTCGATGTAGCGAGTTGCCTCATCAGTCATCATGGACATATCAGGCATAGTCTGGTTAACGTTGCCGTACCATTCCAAGGTGACATGTTCACGTTCTTCAGAACCGCTGCTCTCTTCAGCAGTAGTGGAAGACTCGGTGGTAGTTCCACTGGATTCAGTCTGGCTGCTGCCAGTGTCACCGCCGCAGGATGTCAGTGCCAAGCTGGCAACTGATGCGAATGCCAACATTTTGCAGAGCAAAGAAGCACTCTTTTTCATATGAAACCTCCTATATTTCAGAAAAATTCTATTGAACCGCCGGATAGGCGATTGCAACCAATATAAAGATGTAAGGTTTGATTAGCCTTTGACGCTGCCGATGGTCAAGCCTTTAACGAAATAACGCTGGAAGAAAGGATAAGCAATCAAAAGCGGGAAGATCGTAAGAAGGGTAATTGCCATACGGGTACTTTCGGAAGGAATATTTTTCAGAGCTTCCAGACCGTCCATGGAGCTGGCGAGCTGAGCGTTCTGTTTCAGGAAGTCCAGATTGTTTTGAATCTTTTGCAGGAAAGTCTGCAGGGGAACCAGCTTTGCATTTTCAATATAGAGCAAACCGGTAAACCAGTCGTTCCATCTGCCTACTACGCTGAACAATCCCAGGGTTGCAAGACCTGCCTTAGACAACGGCATTGTAATCCGCCAGTAAACTGTCCAGTCTGAAGCGCCGTCAATACGTGCTGCTTCAAACAGGGTATCCGAAACCGTAGTCTGAATAAAGGTACGCAGGATAATCGCATTAAAGGCACCGAACATACCGGGAAGGAGGAAAATCCAGATGGTATCATTCAGATGGAGATAACGGACGTTCAGGATGTAGCTGGGAACCAAACCGCCGCCGAAAAGGGTGGTAAAGAATGCATAGAAAGCAAAGAACCGACGCGCTCTCAGACGTTTTTGCGCCAACACAAAGGCGTACATTGAGGTGACAAACAAGCTTAGGACAGTGCCAGTAAAGGTGTAAAAGATCGTGATAATGTAAGAATCCAGCAAAGCCCTACCTGTTTTAAACAGGTTGGTGTAAGCGTTGACGCTCCATTCAGACGGGAAGAAAGTATACCCGGTGTAGGTCAAGCTCGTTGAGCTACTGAAGGAGATGATAATGACAAGTATCAGCGGGAGAACCGTAATGATGGCCAGCAGGCCCATGAAAATGGAGAGGGCCATATTTGCTCCGAAGGAGATCTGGTTCCCACGATATTTTGAACTTTTTTTTGCTGCGTACATAGGATTTGAGAACTCCTTTCTGTTCAGAACATAGCGCAATCCGAATCGATTTTAGAAACGATCTTATTGGCCGTCAAGACCATGATGAAGCCGATTACGGATTGGTAAAGGCCTGCGGCCGTCGACATTCCGGGGTTATTCAGTGTTGTAAGTCCGCGGTAAATGTAGGTATCCAAAATGTCGGTAACCGGGTATAGAGGACCGGAGTTTCGGGTTACGGTGTAGAACAGACCAAAATCACCACGGATAATACCGCCTACTGCCTGAATCAAGTTGATGCACAGGATGAACCGAAGATGGGGAAGGGTGATGTGGATCATCTGCTGGAGCCGGGACGCACCATCCAAAGCAGCTGCTTCGTAGTATTCCGACGAAATTCCGGAGATAACTGCCAGATAGATAACTGCGGAGTAACCTGTTCCTTTCCAGGTATGTACTAAAACCAAGATGAACGGCCAAGGCCCGGGCGTGTTGTACCAGCTGACCGGATCCATTCCTAAGCTTTTCAACATGACGTTGACAAAGCCATCGGAAGGCTTAAGGAACGCATACACAATGGTAGCGACAACAACCATTGAAAGGAAGTTAGGCATCATGTAAATGGTTTGCAGGGCTTTGGTGTAGCGCTTAAACGTCATTTCGTTGAGCAGCAGCGCTAAAGTGATGGATAAAAACGTACCTAAGATGATAAAGACCAAGTTGTAAAGAACGGTATTACGGGTAATAACCCAAGCGTCATTCGTGGAAAACAGGAACTCAAAGTTCTTAAATCCTACGAAGGGGCTTTTGAAAATACCCTTGGCGATGTTTAGGTTCTGAAAGGCCATTACCAGACCAGCCATAGGCAGATAGCTGAAAATGAATAGTGCTACAACAGCCGGAGCCGCCATCAGATAAAGGACCCAATTCTCTCGAATTTCTTTTCGGAGGCCTTTAGAACGTTTTGGCATAATGCTTTTCCTCCTAATGTGTATTAAGGTTTTGCTCTCTAGGGAGTTCGTGTATTTCATAGTATAGCAGATCGTATAGTTTTTTTGCACGGGAAATTTTTAAGAATTTCAGGAAAAATTAATGGAGTTTTTACTTTTTGACTTAATATTCCTGCTTTTTCACCAGAAAATTACATAAAATCAGCAGCCGATTTAAAACCGGCTGCTGATTCATTTCTCTTTTTATGAATTTTTTTCTAATTTGCTCTTTGAGATCGGAAGCCGAAGCTCGGCTGTAATTCCTTTGCGGGAATCGCTATCCCAAGGGATAAAGGAAAGCCCATAGGCATCTCCGAAGTAGAGTTTGATTCTGCGATCTACATTTCGGATACCGAATCCGCCGCCTTTTGGAGTCAGCGTATTCTCCCCGGAGAGGTATCCGTTGATTCGCTCCGGATCCCCAGAGCCGGTATTGCTGACCCGCAGCAATAAGTAACCGTCTCGGCTCTCGCAGCTTATGAGGATTTCCAACAACTTTCCGGCGTTCTGACCATTATCATGGAAATGCAGGATCGCGTTCTCAACAAGGGGCTGAAGCAGCATTTTGGGAATCTGAATCTCCATCAGGGATTCCGGCAAGTCAATGGTGACGGTGAACTCACCGGGATACCGCAGCTCTTGAATCCGGCAGTATTCCTGAAGGTATTCTAATTCGTCCCGGAGCAGGGCTTGGGTTTCCTCGCCGCTGATGCTGTAGCGCAGCATTTTTGCTAACGACGTGACCATCAGGGAGATATCCTTTTTGTCCTCACATAAAGCGATCCAGTTGATGGAATCCAGCGTATTAAAGACAAAGTGAGGATTGATCTGAGCCTGAAGCGCCTGAATTTCGGCGGTTTTCTGTCGCTGAAGCGTAATTTTAATATCTGCCATCAATCGGGCAATGCGCTCCATCATTTCGTTATATCGTCGGAACAGGATACCGATCTCATCATTCCGAGAAGGCTGAATCGGAATATGGTTTTGTTGCTCGGGGTTGTCCACCTGCTGAATGACGGTTGTCAGATCCAGAATCGGTTTAGTGAACTGGTATGTCAACAAGGCGGTAACCGCTAGACAAATTCCGACTGCTGCCAGCATCATCAGGGCCATCAGGAAGCCGATACCTGACAGGGAACTGTCGATTTCCTGTGTTGGGACAAGCCAAAGCAAATTCACGTTGTGGCCCAGGTTATAGCGCACGCCATAATAATTTTGTCCATCCACTGTTAAAGGCTGAAACACGTTCATGGCGCTAAGGTTGGAAAAATCTTCCTGGTCACTTAAGGAATTGAGTTCCAGAGCTTCCCCGCCTGTGCAGAGGATTTGATCGTTTAATGCCAAATAAATTTGGGAGCCGTCAAACACGGCAGAGTCCGTAAGCAAATTTCCCAGTTGCCGCCGACTGACAGAAAACACCAAAGTCCCCATTTGGATCGAATGTTCAGGGCTGGAAAGGTAGGTATTTCGGATAATCCGGCCGAAGTAGAGATTGTCCGGCTGTTCTGGCAGGGTAAAGATATAAAGCGAGCCTGCCTGCTGTTGACATTGTACGAACCAATCATCATCCAGGACGCCGCTTTCGCTGCGAAGGGAAGATGCCACGGTCCAGGTGGAAACTTCTCCTAAAGCCGCGCTGCTCAACTGGCTGGAAAGCTGAAACTGGTCAGACAGGTAAAGGATACACTGTGTAGAGATCGGCGACGAAGAATAGGGCACCTGAATATAGCGCAGCAAAACATCCCGCAGGTTTTGGGCAGCATAGGAACTGAGAATTTCGCCGGCTTCATCCTGGCTGAGAATCTCAGCGATGGACTGGTCACCCGCCAGATAGTAGGAGATCCGTTCATATTCATCGAACATTCCCTGGATATTGTCGACGCAAGCTTCGGACAGTTGTTTTTGGTCTGTAAGGACCCTTTCCCGCAGCACGTTTCGAAAGTAGGAGTAGTTGAGCATCGTGGAAAGGAACAGTACAAAAACAACTGCGATAGTGATGCTTACAAATAATTTTTTACGAATACTGATAAATCGTTTCATAGCATTCTCCTCCCCCGGGGGGGGTTATTGCGGTCCTTCTAAATTCAGAAGGGGTACAGCTGAAATATTTTTTAAAGATTTTTCCAAAATACTGCGGATCGACATATCCTACCGATTCGCTGACATCCTGAACCCGGAGGGAAGGATCTCTTAAAAGCTTGGCGGCTTTTTCCATCCGAAGGTTTGTAACAAACTGGTTAATATTGATCCCTTCTCTGGTACGGAAGAGGGAACCGGCATAAACTGGAGAAATATGCAGAGCCTGTGCGATACTGGAAACCGAAAGATCAGGGTCGCAAAAATGCTCTTCCACGTATTGGGAAATGGAAAGGGCCAGTTTATCGGAAGAGGAAACCTTATGAAGGGAAAACTGGAAGGTATCCAGGTAGAGCTGATAAGTGTAGCTTAAAATTTCTTCCTCGCTTTTCATAGAGGACAACGCTAGAATCGCTTCCTTTTTGGATCGATCCGAAGAATCCCTCCTAAGCCCCAGATTTTGCAGAAATTGGAACAGGATTGCAATCAAATCCATACAGTAAGTCCGCAGTTCGCTGCCATGGAGCTGCATGGACGGTATCTTGTCCTCAAAAAAGGCGGAAATGGCATCGACGTCATTTTTTTCCAGAGCATCGGTAATAGGATGCTGGCTATTACCGCTCAGGAAGCGCTGTTGATAATAGGCGCGTTCCTGGTTCAATTCCTCAGAAATTTCCTTAATATATTCCGTCAGCTGCTGCAAGTTTTCCTCGCTGAGGGGCTTGAGCAGATAATGCCGGACATGGTATTTGATTGCGGTTTGCGCATAGGTAAAGTCGGCATAAGCACTCAGCATGATAATTCTGATTCCGCTCATAGATTCGCTGATTCGTCTGGATAATTCGAGACCGTCCGTACCGGGCATCCGGATATCGGTAATAACCAGATCCGGCTGCAATTCCTGTGTCAATTTCCAGCCGCTTTCCCCGTCGGAGGCTTCCCCTACAATTTCGCAGCCCATATCTGACCAAGGCAGCAATTTTTTCAGCCCCTGCCGCACAAAACGGTCGTCATCTACAATCAGGACTTTCATGGCAGCGCTCCTTTCCCTTATCCGGATATATTACATCTCACTCAAATGATATCAGTTTTTTGCCGGAATGTCAATTCTGTCCCAACGGCAAACGCGGAGACTGTCACTTATGATCAGTCTCCGCAGCGATTCTTATGAAAAAAAGTATTCTTCGCACCAGGCGCAAAGGGCGTGGTAGATGGGAAGATGAAGCTCCTGTATAGCAGCAGTATCTGTTTCAGGCGCATGGACGATCACGTCCGAAAGCTCATCCAGCTTACAGGGCTGGGCGCCGGTCAGGGTGACGACTTTCAGGTTCAGAAGTCGTGCCACCCGGGCGGCTTGCAACACATTGGCGGAATTGCCGGACGTACTGAGTGCCAGAAGCACGTCTCCCTGTTTGCCGTACCCATAAACCATCTGGGCATAGACTGTTTCTGCGGAAGCGTCATTCACCCAGGCTGTAAAAAGTGCTGTCTGGTCCGGTAAGGAAATGGCCGGCAGAGCCTTTTGCAGTTGTCGGGCCAGTTTGGCTCCTTCTTCAGGGAAAAGTTTAGCCAGATGTTTCTGTTCCCCAAGGGGAATGGGCCTTTTGAAGCAGAAATCCTTCATTAATTCCCCCACGATATGGCTGCTGTCGGCGGCGCTGCCACCGTTCCCGCAGATCAGCAGTTTTCCCCCAGCGGAAAAACAGCCCTTTAAAACTTCCGCTGCCTGTTCGATCTGCTTTTGGCAGCAGCACAGCGTCGGATATCGTTTTATCAGTTCTTCAAACATGACCAGCACCTCCATCTTCCATAGCGACTGTCAAAGCAGCGATATCCCCGATCCGGTCCCCTAACTCCGCGGAAAGGATTTGCACGGCCTCTAAAGCTCCTGGCAAACATTCCCGGCGGAGCACTTCTTCCATGGAAGGCCGCAGCAGCCCTTCCGATCGCTGAAAAATGCTCCCGATCACAATGCGTTCCGGATTCAGCAGGTCAATGAGGATTGCCAGTCCTGCTCCCAGCTTTTCTCCGCAGAGCCGGAAAATTTTTATGGCATCCGGGTCTCCGTTTTTCGCTGCCTGAGCCAGACTTTTCGCCGTGATAGATGATAATGTTTCTGTCGATGGACAAAACCGGGTGGGATTTCCCTGACGCAGACGTTCCCTTGCTAAGGATTGCCCCATCCGCGCAATACCGCCGCCGCTGACGAAACCCTCAAAGGATCCGGCCTTTCCATAGCCCTCCGGCCCATCGGGAGCAAGGCGGATATGTCCGACTTCTCCCGCCAGTCCGCAGATTCCCGCATAGAGCTCCCCATTTAGGATAAGCCCAGCTCCCATGCCAGTCCCGAAGGTGAGGAAAATCATGCTTTGGGCGCCTTTTCCGGCACCGAACCGCCATTCCGCTAGGGCGCAGGCGTTGGCATCGTTTCGCAGCCGCGTCGGGATACCAAACCGATTCTGAATCATCTCCACGATATGGATGCGGTCCCATCCCGGCAGATTTGGCGGCGATAAAATCAAGCCGCCGTCTTCATCCAGAGGGCCGCCGCAGGATACCCCCGCTGCTTTTGCACGTTCCGGAAAGACTTCTGCTGCCTGAAACAAACGCTCCATAGTTTGAGTAGGGCTGCCGGTAGGAATTGCTTCCCGGTGCAGAATGTTGCCGTTTTCATCGCCCAGAACAGCTGCGGATTTTGTCCCGCCGATATCAAACCCCAGATAGTACATCCTCGTTTTCCTCCAAAGAGTTTAATACTTCCAGCCACCGCCGGTACTGCTCGAAGGAGAAGGGCGGCATACCGCACAGGTAATGGTTAAACCCGGATTTTCCCCCAGCCTCCCAACGGATCAGCAGCATCCGGTGATCCGAATAGAACATGCGGATATTGGCAATTTTGGTTGTGGCATTGGCTTTGGCACAGAAATTGCCCTCCCAGAAAAGCTCCCCGGTTTCGATGTCGGTGACACGGCAGTGCCCTTCTACTGGTGTCAGGGTGTCGTTTGCCGCCAGCAGCGGATAGTGCCAGTCCTTCATTTCTCCCATCAGCATGGCAAAGGGTGCCTGGCTCCGTTTAATGTAAGAGTAGGCCAGCTTTTTTCGCAAGAAGTAATCCACCACCGCATCCGACATTTGTGGCCATCCATCCAGCAGGTTCCACCACAGAATCCCGCTTTTCTGAGGGCGTCCGGCCCGCATCCGTTCAATGAAAAATTTCTTTGCCTCGGCCTGGGAAATTTGAGACGCCAGCGAAAAATCCTCCAGGCAGTCCGGCTGGAAGGCGAAAAGCTGGGCAATCTGGTCTGCCATGAGCCGGACCCTGGCATCGTTTCCGTTCTGGTCGGAGGAATGCAGCGTCCATTGTTCGTTGTTCCAGGGCCAAACACTGTCCGCATCTACAATTTGCCTGACAGATTCCGGAGCAGGACAACCGTGATATCCGGTCTCACTGACAAAGCAGGCAGGTGAGTTGGCATAAAAAGCAGCTTTAAAGTAATCCCGTGCCCCCCATAGATGGCGTTCGGGCAGATGTTCTCTGCCCTGCTGCAGGGCGGCATAACCAGTTTTGGAAATGTAGGGCGAACTGGGCAGGTAGGGCCGATAGGCGTCATGCCGTGCCAGCAGCCGCGGAATTAATTCTCTGGTAATGCGGTTGATAGACGGATCCCTCCCGCTGGAATTGAGAGCCTCATCGATTTCGTTGTCGCCTGCCCAGAGCGCCAAGCAGGGATGATGCCGGAGTGTGCGGATGGCCCAGGTGATTTCCTTTTCCAGATTGGCCAGGAGATGCTCTTCCATAGGGCAGGCCTGACAGGCCATCATAAAATCCTGCCAGACGAGGATCCCGTGATGATCGCAGTAGTCGTAAAACTGCTCCTGCTCATAGACGCCTCCGCCCCAGACCCGGAGCATATTGCAGCCAATGTCCGATACCAGAGCCATGGCGTCGGCATACCGTCCGCTGTCTAAACTGTGATAGGGATTCAGCGGAACCCAGTTGCTGCCGCGGCAGAACACATCGACACCGTTGACTTCAAATTGGAATTGGAGCTGTTCAGGATCTTCGCAGCGTTTCAGGCGGATTTGCCGCAGTCCTACATTGAGTTTCCGGGATGCTGCAACTTTTTTGCCGTCCAGAAGCTCAATTGTGGTATCATAAATGTTAGCTTCCCCATAGCCGAAGGGCCACCAAAGCTTTGGATTCCGTATAGTACAGGCAGTTCTTCCGGCTTTGAGCCGCCGCAGGGGGAAACAGCCTTCAAAAGAGGAGTCCTCGCCGCATTTTCCGGAGATTCTCACCGACAAGCTGTCCCCGGCCAGGCGGCTGAGCGGGGCGGTAACACTGAAATAGAATTCCAGCTTTGGGGTATCTCCCTCAAAACGCACCAAGTACCCCAGTTCCTCAAAGTCATAGCCATCTCGCACACGCAGGCTGACGCTTTTCCAAAGTCCTGCCGTCACTGCCCGGGGAAAGATATCCCACCCAAAAGAATGGGCAGGTTTCCGCAGGGCGATACCTCCGCCGGTATGCCATCCGCAGAGTAAGTACTGTTCATACGAGAAGGAAAGCTGCTCCAAAAGTGCTGAGCGGATATGAATCCAAAGGGTATTTTGTTCAGACAGCTGATCTGTTAAATCAAATTCATGGGGCATAAAGGCATTTTCCGATTTGCCCAGTTGTTTCCCGTTGAGAAAATATTCTGCCAGACAGTCGACCCCTTCCAGCCGCAAAACGACCTTTTCCCCGGATGCGGTTTCCGGCTTCGAAAACTCCTTTTTGTACCACCATCCAAACGTTTCATACGCTTCCGCCAACCTGGGATTCATCCCCTGCAGCAGGTTTTCCGGAAGTTTTCCGGCCTGTGCCAAATCAAGCTCCACGTTTCCGGGCACCTGGGCCGGAATGGGGGAAAGATTCAAAAGTACTAGCTCTTCAGGCGTTGACGGAGCATTTTTCAGTTCGTCAATATAATAAAGATCCCATTTTCCATCTAGTGAAAAGCAGCGTTCCATAAGACTCTTCCTTTCGCTTTTTCTTAATTATAGGAGATAAAGGAATGAAATGCTTTTCTGAAGGGCGGAAAAGTTTGCAAAAGTTCTGATCAATCTTGAAAAATGCAAAAAATGTTGCTACACTGAAGGAAAGGGGGATCTGATATGTCTGCCATAAAACCGCTGCCGCCGCTATATACCCGAGAGGATTATATCGGGACCAAAACGGCGTTATCCGCTTCCCTGCGCCGGCTGGACCGGGATTTTGAACCTCATACCCATGACTTTTTTGAGCTTGAGTACATCCTTTCCGGCCGGGGAACGCATCTGCTCAATGGTAGGGCGCATCCGCTGAAGGAAGGCTCTGTGTATCTGTTGACGCCTACGGACGTCCATGCTGTCCGGGTAGAGGAGCCGCTTCGGTATTACGGGGTCATGTTTTCGGAAGAGGTGTTCCGTGCAGATGGACTGGGAGATTTACTGTTGCGGTGCCGGGGGGTTCAGATGGAGCTTTCGGAGGCGGAGCAGAATCGTTTACGGCCGCTGCTGTCCCAATTGGCGGAAGAGTCAGCCGGGGAGGGACTTTTTATGTCGGAATATGTGCGGAGCCTGCTGCAGTGTATTCTAATTCTGCTGCTGCGGAAAATGGGGGGAGATGAGACAGAGCCTGGCGGGGTTCGGGGAGCGCTTTTATATATTCAGCGGCACTTCCGGGAAGACCTGACCCTGGAAGGAACCGCCGCGGCAGTAGGACTTAGCCCCCACTATTTTTCCGAAGTGTTTCACCGGGCAGTTGGGCGGACTTTTTCCTGTTATGTGGCAGAGCTTCGGGCCCAGTATGCCTATCATCTGTTGATATCCGGGGGAAAATCCGTCACCGAAATTTGCTATGCCAGCGGATTTGGTTCTTTTTCCAGCTTTTTCAGAGCCTTTCGGAGACAATATGGGAAATCACCTCAGCAGTTTCGCAGCGATATGGCTGCGGGCTCCCGGCATCAGGACTAAACAAGGCGCAGCCCCCGGGGTGAAAGGAGCTGCGCCTTAACGAATAGATTGAATATCTCATCACAGAATCAATTCTAAGCTTTAATGTTCCGGTTTTTCCAGCCGGAACGTTTTTTGCTGATAGTCGACAATGATGCGGCTCCCATCCGAATAGGTGACCTGGTAGACACCGGGAGACAGTTCTTCGTGGCGCTCCATGAACTCCCATTGAAGGTAAGCTAAGGGCGCGTAAATTTCTTCCATGTGTTTTGCCGCGTCGGCACAGCGCTGCTGCTCTTCAGGGGTATCACAGGTGAAGTCGCTGCCGTCTCCCATCCAGTTGGCTCCCTGCTTGTTGACAAAACTGGAATAATAGTAGAGCGCAGGCCGTCCGCCGTACTCGATGAGCTTGAGCATGGTATCGGGAGAATTGCTCAGCGGCGCGTTGACGGTACGGGTGTAGGGATTGCTGAGGGTAATCCCGTGGTATACCAGCTGCCAGAAGGGAATCAACCGGTCAGACCATTCCGTTCCTTCGCCTTCCCGGGCAAAGGAAACATAAAGCACATAATCTACAGGCGCCATGCTGTAGTCGTAAGAGCCCTCGGAAGAAATTCCTCCAAAAAGGGTTCTGGCATATTCCAGCACCTTAGCGGATTGGCGGGCGCTGCGGACCCGGTCGGAAGGATGTGCCGGCTGTTTGCATTCCAGTGGCGGGATGCAGGTGATTACATCAATGTAATGCACGCCGTTAAAGCCGTATTCTGCCACAGCAGGGAGGGTCTCTTCCGCCAGCCTGAGCGCCGCGTCCGGGCAGATCAGATAGGTTTGGCCGCCGCTCCAGTAGGCAGTCCCTTTTCCGATCATATCCTCCATCCGGAAGTTCTCCGCGATAGTGTAGGCGTCCGTACTGTTTGTATGGGCAGAGATGGTGTATCCCAGCCGCTTGGCCGTAGCAATTAAGGAGCGCAATCCGTCCTCACCGCCTAACGCCTCTTCCGGGGGCAAAATCTGAGGCCAACGTCCGTCATGGCCACGAATATTCCAGCCTACCAAACAGAATTCCGCCTTTTGGACCCCGGCCCGATGATATGCCTCCATGATTTCCTCCGCTTGCCGGAAGGTGCAGGCGGTGTGCATGGGCGGCTCATTTTCAGGGGTTTGCTCCAGAACCGTACAGGGGCAGGGCTTCCAGCCGTGACGGATCCGTACGTATAAGGATTCAGCAGCATAGTTTACCGCCGGAGTGATCCGTTCCCGCAGGGGCCGGAACCCGTGATCGAGCTGATACTTCCGGTACGCCCGGGCCATGCCGCTGTAATCTGCGTCTTCCCCGTGCAGAAAGTGCAGTTCCGCCGTCACAGGCTCGGAAGGAATTGTTCCATCCAGCCAAATCCGGGGCCAATGACGATATACGCCGTCTTTTACCGTATATACCCCACCGGCGTAAGGAGCCATTCCTGTAACAATTCCAAGATAGCAATTTTGCTCTGTTTTGACGCCCCATATGGGCATCCGGACATTTTGAACGGTAATTTCTCCGTCCGGCCTGGAGCGGAAATACATCAGCCCGGTATCCCGCATGCCTTCCGCCTGTCCTGACATGGTCAGAAAGTAACCCGCGTCTCCCTCCTTGGCGTATGCCCTTTCTATATCGAAATCCAGATAGGATATGCCGGACAGCTCAACATCTTCCGGCAGCGAAAGATAAAGCACATCACCTTCTGTTTTCTCCTCCATGGGGACCCGTACGATTTTGCCGTCCTGATAGCAAATTTCCGCATATGTCATAAAAATGCTCCTTTCCGGTCGCTTTTGCTTGATTATATCACGAAAGTCTGCTATCCTAAAGAAAGAATCCAAATGTTTTCTATAACAAAACAAAGATCAGGGTGATTTTATGGATCTGGGGGAGATAACTCCGTTTATCCGCTATATACAAATTCACACGACGCTGGATTCGTATCCTTCGCCGGTTCGGGCCTATGACTGCCGACTTTTGTACTGTATCCACGGCCAGGCGGATATCTGCGTCGACGGTACGGTATATAGCCTGACCGCCGGAACATTGATGTTCTTTCCGCCGGATACACCCTATTCGCTGAAGGCCCCTTCAGAACAGGAACTGCAGATTCTGTTTTTGAATTTTGACCTGATTGGCGGCAGCAGCCGTCAGCAACCGTTGCCGCCGGCATCAGAAAAGGACTATGACCCTTCTCTTGCGATTCGTCCGCCGAAGATTGCGCCTTTGGACCGGCCGGTCGTCGCAATGTGCGGGGAGCAGGAAGGCAAATTGCTGGAAATACTTTCCGAATATCAGCAGCAAGCCCCGGCTTTTCGGGAAAAGAGCGCCAGTTTGCTGAAATGTGTCCTGATCGATATGGTGCGGAATTGGAACGCTCCGGAGCGCCGGTATCCGGAAGCGGTCCGGAAGGCCCTTGAGTATATCCGGGAAAACTTTCACCGGCAGCTGACCAATAGGGAGATCTCTGCAGCGGCAGGATACCATCCTTATTATTTGGACAGCTGCTTTTGCCGCTGCGTAGGGGTCCCTATGCGGCAGTACCTGATCCGATACCGGATTTCCCAGGCCCGGCGAATGCTGCTTCTCACCGACAGTGCCATTGAAGCGGTGGCGGAAAGCTGTGGATTTTCTTCGCCTGCCTATTTTTCCAAGTGCTTCCGGGAGCTTTCCGGAGAAACGCCCGGAGAATACCGCCGCCGGGAACGTTTCAGAGGCTTTTAGACCCCCATTCCGCCATACCGGCGGTGATACTCGGTGGGAGAGTAGCCGGTAAATTGGCGGAAGGCCCTGCTGAAATGGTACACGCTGGAAAAGCCGCACTGTTCAGCGACGGCGGAAACAGCTGGGGAACTGCCGCTGAGAAGTTCTCTGGCCCGTCTCATGCGGATATCCTGAATGTACCTTCCCGGAGAAATCCCATACACTGCCTGAAACAGGCGTCGGAAATAGGCTTCGCTGATATGGGCCTGCTGGGCCAGGACCAGATTGGATAGTTCCGGGTCTGCCAGATGCTCCTCCAGGTAGGCAATAGCCGGTTCCAAAAGGTGTCGTTCCCGGCTTTCCGAGCCGCAGGCGGCCAGTCTTCCCAGTATGTCATACAGGATCGCCATGGCTTTGGCCCGGGATTCATCCCCGCGGAACAGGATCAACCTGCTGAGGGTATCATAATCCCGCAAAAAACCTTCGACAGATGGAATTTCAATGCTGACGATCTCCCTATGGCAAAATTCCGGCGTGCAGAAAAAATTGATCACCGGGAACAGCCCGTTTTCCCGATCGAGCAGCTGATAGCTTTCTCCTTGGGGCAAAAAAACGGCGTGGTTGCGGTCAGAAAGAAATTCCTTACCATTGTGGTGGTAGATGATTTTCCCGCTTTCGCAAAAGGAGATCCCATAGCATTTGCGGTTGATCATTTTCCGGATATGTCCCTTGCTGACAGGAACTGCAAACACCTCGCCGATATCGGTTACGGTCACCTGATTCAAAAAGTTCATAATGCACCCTCCTGCAATGATTGTACCACATTTTATCAGAAAAGGAAGGACTTTTTTGAATTTTTGTATCGGAAATAGCAAATTTTGTGCTTGCGCTATTGTTGTGATCGCCCAGGAGAACCATAAGCAAAATCCTATTGTAATAATTGCGTTTTTATACTTTTCGTTATATCTGCGAAGGTGTATAATAAAGACAGCTTATTGGAAAAGAGGGAGTTCATGAAGCGGAACGCTAAATTTTACTGGACCCTGTTCCGATCTACGTTTAGCCTCAGCGCCTTTACGGTAGGCGGAGGCTTTGTGATTGTTCCGTTGATGAAAAAGCGGTTTGTTGACGAGCTTCATTGGATTGACGAAAACGAGATGCTGGATATTGCTGCCATTGCCCAATCTACACCCGGGGCCATCGCCGTGAACGCGTCGATCCTCATCGGATACCGGCTGGCAGGGCTGTTGGGGGCTTTGGTCACAATTTTGGGGGCTATCTTGCCGCCGCTGATACTGCTCAGCGTCATATCGGTGTTTTACCAGGCTTTTCGGGACAATGTCTACTTTACCGGCCTGATGACCGGGATGCGGGCCGGAGTAGCTGCTGTGATCGTGGATGTTGTCATGAAAATGTCCATCGATATCGTGCGGGGCAAGGATCCCGTGGCAATTGTTACAATGGTTCTGGCGTTTGTCGCCGCCTGCTTCTTTGAGGTAAATGTAATCTGGGTAATCCTCGCCAGTGGAATTGTAGGACTGCTCAATTACTTCTGGAAAAAGAACACAAAGGGGGAGTCCGCGTGATTTACTGGGAGCTTTTGTTGAGTTTCATGCAGATCGGCCTGTTCAGCATCGGCGGCGGGTACGCTTCCATGCCTTTGATCCAGGCCCAGGTCGTCGATAAATATCATTGGCTGACCATGGGGGAATTTGCGGATATCATAACGATTTCACAGATGACCCCGGGGCCGGTGGCAATTAATTCGGCTACCTTTGTAGGGATGCGGATCGGTGGGATCGCTGGAGCGATTGTTGCCACCTTGGGCTGTATCTTGCCCTCTTGCGTCATTGTCCTTTTTTTGTCCTTTATTTATTTCAAATACCGGGATGTTTCGGTGGTGCAGGGAGTCCTGGGAGGACTTCGGCCTGCGGGAGTAGCCCTGATCGGTTCTGCCGGCCTGTCCATTTTGCTGATGAGCTTTTTTGGAGGAAATACAGAGAGTATATATCACCTTCCTTTTGACAAATTGGACTTAATTGCTATAGCGCTTTTCGCAATTTGCCTGATTCTTCTGAGAAAAACGAAAAAAGATCCCCTGCTCATCATGGGAGGAGCAGGGGTGATCGGAATGATCGCATACCCGTTGTTGAACCGATAGCGTATTATGTTTTCTCCGTATGCCGGACAACGCTTTTTCCCTTCCAGCGGCCGGAATAGTAGTAACAGGCGGAGATAATACCGCCGATGAGCCAACCGATGCCGTAAGAGTAGAAGATGGCTTCCTTGCCGAAGAAGTATGCCAGCAGATAGGCAGCCGGCAGCCTTGCCAGCCACAGCGCCAGGAATGACGAGATCATCGGTACCATCATCTCGCCGGTGCCCCGCAGGATGCTGTTGTACATAAAGACTATGGCCAGCAGGAAGTAGAAGGGCAGCACGGTGTGCAGATAGGCAACGCCGGCGTCAATGACCTCCTGGGAGGAGCTGAACAGCCGCATCATAACGGGGCTCAGCGGGAACAGAATAATGGAGATCACCACTGCGAACCCCACGCAGATCACCAAGCCGGAGCGGGTGCCGTCCTTGACCCGCTTGAGGTCGCAGGCGCCGATGTTTTGACCGGTGTATGTAGTCATGGCGGTGGTAAAACTCTGGATAGGCATAAACGCGAAGGTATCCAGCTTGTTGGCGCCGTTGAATCCCGCCATAAACGCAGAACCATAGCCGTTGACCAGGGATTGCATCAGCATCATGCCCACAGAGAAGAGCGCTTGCTGGATTCCGGCCGGGATTCCCAGCCGCATGGCCTCTCGGAACAGCTTTTTGTCGAAAAAGAAGCGGCGCAGGCTGATATGGACAAAATCGTAATGCTTGTTGATGTACCATACACCGAAGAGCCAGGAGCATAGCTGAGCGATGATCGTAGCCAGCGCCACCCCAAACACTCCCCAGCGGAAGGCCAGGGTAAACAGCAGGTCCAGCACGATGTTGACGATGGTGGCAATCAGGAGGAAAATCAGGGAACTGCGGCTGTCCCCCAGCCCCTGAAGGATGCCGTAGTTGATATTGAAGCCAATGCTTCCGATCAGTCCCACATAGATGACGATCATGTAAAGGACTGCCATATCCAGTGTGCCGTCGTCAGGGACCTGGATCAGCTTCAGCAGAGGCCTGGTGGTGACAATTCCCAGTAGGCTGAGGGGGACGATTCCCACCAGCATAGCCGAATAAATGGTCCCGACTGTCTGATTGACCTTTTCAATATCCCGGGCCCCGTAAAACTGAGCGATCATAACAGTGGCACCGGAGCCGATCACCGTAAACAGGGAGCTGAGCATAAAGATGATAGGAAATCCGGTTCCGACTGCTGCCAGTGCCTTTTCCCCGATGAAATTCCCCACCACGATGCTGTCCAGCATGTTGTAGAGCTGCTGGAACACGTTTCCAATCAACAGAGGAATGGAGAACAGGATAATCAGCTTGTAGGGATTTCCAGTGGTCATGTCTGTGGAACCGGGACGGATACGGTTGGTAAGAGCCATGACGATTCCTTTCTGATTTCATAGGAAAACCGGCACGGAACGGGTTCGTTCCGTGCCGGTTTTATGCAATCAATTAATATTTCGGACGTTTCACATAAGAGGTATGGAGTACTTCATGTGCCACATGGCTGCCGGGTTTGCCCAAGAACTCATCATAAAGCTTGATGATGCTGGGGTTCTCATGAGATTTCCGCAGTTCCATCTTAGCATCGGTCCGGTAGAGACCCTGAGCCCGAAGAGCGCGGAGATCCGTAAAGTTGCGCACAGAAGCAGGCTGGAAGGGCTGACCGCCGCCGTTGACACAGCCGCCGGGGCAGGCCATGATTTCAATGAACTGGTAATCCGCTTTACCCTCTTTGA
The DNA here is from genome assembly GCA_944386445.1 of uncultured Clostridia bacterium. Lineage (GTDB taxonomy): Bacteria > Bacillota > Clostridia > Oscillospirales > Ruminococcaceae > Merdivicinus. The sequence continues at coordinate 11,765 of CALXBD010000065.1, read as the reverse complement.
CAGCCCGCAGGACCTTCTTGGCATTGACCAAGCCGGAGCAAACCGCAATTTTAAGGGTAAGACCACCAATGGTGTAGGAAGCTTCCTTGACGCCTTCAGTGCCGCGAACTTCCTTGAATTCCAGTGCTTCGCCGGAAGCATTTCCGCCGGTGAGCCAGTCGGCTGCGGTCCGGAGAGCAGCCTCCATAACGCCGCCGGTAGCGCCGAAGATCAGGCCTGCACCGGTATCAATGCCCAAAGGAGCATCATAGTCTTCGTCAGGCAGATTTACGAAGTCGAGACCGGCAGTCTGGATCATCCGTGCCAGTTCCCGGGTGGTCAGAGCGACATCGACATCAGGAACACCTGCTGCGGACTCGTTATCCCGTCCCACTTCGAACTTCTTAGCGGTACAGGGCATGATGGAAACCACTGCCAGGTTCTTGGGATCGACGCCGATCTGTTTAGCATACCAGGTCTTGGCGACTGCACCGAACATCTGCTGAGGAGATTTGCAGGTAGAGAGGTTGGGGATAAATTCAGGGAAGTAATGCTCGCAGTACTTGACCCATCCGGGAGAACAAGAAGTAATCATCGGCAGAGTACCGCCGTTCTGAATCCGTTCTACCAGTTCGTTGGCTTCTTCCATGATGGTCAGGTCAGCAGCAAAGTTGGTGTCAAAGACCTTATTGAAGCCCAGACGGCGGAGAGCAGCGACCATCTTGCCTTCTGCGTTGGTGCCGATGGGCATACCGAATGCTTCGCCGATGGTAACACGGGTAGCCGGAGCGGTCTGAACGATGACAGTCTTTTCCGGGTCGGCCAGCAGCTTGAGGACATCCTGAGTCTGATCTTTTTCGGAGAGAGCGCCGGTGGGGCAAGCCACGATGCACTGACCGCAGGAAATACAGGCCACTTCGCCCAGAGGAGACTCAAAAGCGCAGGAAATATTGGTGCGGAAACCGCGCTCGTTGGCACCGATAACGCCCACATCCTGCCATTTGCGGCAGACAGCAGCACAGCGGCGGCACAGTACGCACTTATTGTTATCACGGATCATGTGAGGTGCGGAATCATCGATTTCGTACTGGATCCGTTCACCATCGTAAGCGGACTCGTTGTCTACACCGTAATCCAGACAGAGCTTCTGCAGTTCACATTTGCCGGATTTGACACAGGACAGACATTTCCGGTCGTGAGTGGAAAGCAGCAGTTCCAGATTCTGACGGCGGGACTCCAAAACCTTGGGAGTATTTGTAAATACTTCCATGCCCTCGCTGACAGGGTATACACAGGCAGTCACAAGGCTGCGTGCGCCTTTGACTTCCACCATACAGATTCGGCAGGCGCCGATTTCATTGATTTCTTTCAGGTAGCAAAGGGTCGGGATCTGGATCCCGGCCTGATGAGCCGCTTCCAGGATGGTGGTTCCCGGCGCGACGGCTACCGGCATGTTATTGATTTTAATATTGACCATTTCCATGACTTGAGCCACACTCCTTTACTTCTTGACAATGGCGCCGAATTTACATTTTTCGATACAGGCGCCGCACTTAATGCACTTAGCCTGGTTGACCACATGAGGCACCTTAACGGAGCCTTCGATCGCGCCCACCGGGCAGGTGCGTGCGCAGAGGGTGCAGCCTTTGCACTTGTCTGTCAAAATGGTGACCTGCATCAGATGTTTGCAGACGCCGGCCGGACATTTTTTGTCGACCACATGGGCAACATATTCGTCACGGAAGTAACGGAGGGTAGACAAGACAGGGTTAGGAGCGGTCTGGCCCAAGCCGCACAGAGAATTAGCCTTAATGTAGTAGCAGAGCTGCTCCATCTTATCCAGATCTTCCAGGGTGCCTTCTCCGCGGGTGATCTTGTCGAGCATCTCGTAAAGGCGTTTTGTACCGACGCGGCAGGGAGTACATTTACCGCAGGATTCGTCAACGGTAAATTCCAGGAAGAATTTAGCGATATCCACCATACAGGTGTCTTCGTCCATGACGATCAATCCGCCGGAGCCCATCATGGAGCCGATGGCGATCAGGTTATCGTAGTCAATCGGCACATCCATATGCTCTGCAGGGATACATCCGCCGGAAGGACCGCCGGTCTGAGCAGCTTTAAATTTCTTGCCGTTGGGGCTACCGCCGCCGATCTCCTCGATGATTTCCCGCAGGGTAGTACCCATAGGAACCTCAACCAGACCGGTGTTCTTAATTTTTCCGCCCAGAGCAAATACTTTGGTTCCCTTGGACTTTTCGGTTCCCATGGAAGCAAACCATTCAGCGCCGTTCAGGATAATCCGGGGAACGTTGGCATAGGTCTCAACGTTATTCAGGATGGTAGGCTTCTGGAACAGGCCCTTAACTGCCGGGAACGGAGGACGGGGACGGGGCTCACCGCGATGGCCTTCGATAGAGGTCATCAAAGCAGTTTCCTCGCCGCAGACGAAAGCGCCTGCGCCCAACCGCAAATCAATATCAAAATTGAACCCTGTTCCGAAGATATCCTTACCCAACAGGCCGTATTCCCGAGCCTGCTTAATGGCAATCTGCAGTCTATGTACAGCGATCGGGTATTCTGCACGAACATAAATGTATCCCTGAGAAGCACCGATTGCGTAACCGGCAATAGCCATAGCCTCCAAAACGACGTGGGGGTCGCCTTCCAGAACGGAACGGTCCATGAAAGCACCGGGGTCACCTTCGTCAGCGTTGCAGCAGACATATTTCTGGTCGGCCTGATTGGCAGCTGCGAAGCTCCATTTTTTACCGGTCGGGAAACCGGCGCCGCCGCGTCCACGGAGTCCGGAAGCGGAGATCACATCAATAACCTGCTGAGGTGTCATTTCTGTGAGGACCTTACCCAGAGCCTGATATCCGTCCTGGGCAATATATTCATCGATGTTTTCAGGGTTGATAACACCGCAGTTGCGCAGAGCAACACGATGCTGTTTGGCATAAAACTGGGTTTCATTCAGGGATTTTACCTTATCGGAATCCTCAGCCACAGTTTCTTTGTAAAGAAGCCGTTTTACGATTCTGCCCTTCAGCAGATGTTCGCTGACGATTTCAGGAACGTCGTCGGGCTTAACTTCGGAATAGAAGCAGCCTTCGGGATAAACGATCATGATAGGACCCAGAGCGCACAGGCCGAAACAGCCGGTTTTAACGACCTTGACCTCATTTTCCAAGCCTTGCTCTTTCAGTTCCGCTTCCAGGGAGTCGATGATCTGCTGGCTGTTTGAGGAGGAACATCCGGTGCCCCCGCATACCAGTACGTGAGAACGATACATGAAGCTGCCTCCTTATTTCATATTGATGCTGCCGATGGTGTATTCTGTAACGACGTTGCCATTTACCAGATGGTCTGTCACCACTTTGGCAACTTTTTCGGCGGTCATTTTCACATAAGTTGTTTTATTGCCGTCCGCGTCGAAGATTTCGACGACAGGCTCATACTGGCAGATGCCGATACAGCCGGTCTGTGTCACGGTAACATTATGCAGACCGCGTTTAGCGACTTCTTCGGTAAAGGCGGCCAGCACCGGACGTGCGCCTGCTGCGATGCCGCAGGTTGCCATACCTACCACCACGCGGATCTTATTGGAATTATCTTCACGAATGTCGACGCTGCTTTTAACGCGGTCGCGAATAGCTTTCAACTCTTCCAAACTCTTCATGGAATCTTCCTTCCTTTCAATTGGTATCAGATGCTGGTTTTTCCAGCGCAGCCGTCCCTTCTTCCAGGGCCTCTTTCAGATAAAGTGCCACTTCGGGGGTATCCAGAGGCACACCTTCCAGCACCTCTTTCAGTTCCCGGGTATCCAGGACATATTGTTTTTCATTGACGGAGCGGGTATATACGAAATCCAAGGCAGGGTTCATGGTGATCAATGCCAGAATGGTGGCGTTCATATCCCCGATGGGGAGCATATCGATATGGTCAGTGTGGTAGCGGGCGGTAGTTTTAGTTCCCACTCCCGGCTGGGACGCGATGGAAAAATCGCCTCCGGTAGCCTCAGCCGACATCTTGAAAAACGGCACTCCCAATCCTACCTTCCGTGTGGTACGGGTTGTAAAAAAGGGATCCATGACATGTTCCACCTGTTCGGGGGTCATGCCGCAGCCGTTGTCAGAAATGGAGATTTCCAAAAAAGCGTCCTCAGTTCGTTCTAAGACGCTGATCTGGATCAGATTTGCTCCGGCGCGGATGGAATTCTGAGCGATATCCAGAACATTCAGTGACAATTCCTGCATGAAACTCAGCCCCTTTGGAACTTACTCGTATTTAGCCAGGATTTCATCCACGTCGTCGGGAAGAAGTTTTCCGTAAACTTCGTCGTTGATGGTCATAACGGGAGCGAGGCCGCAAGCGCCTACACAGCGGCAGGCATCCAAAGAGAATTTTCCGTCAGGAGTACATTCGCCGCCTTTGATGCCCAGCTTCTGCTGCAGCCGGTCATAGACGTCGCCGGAGCCTTTAACGTAGCAGGCGGTGCCGAGACATACGGAGATTTTATACTGTCCTTTTGGATAGAGGGTAAACTGGGAGTAGAATGTAACGACTCCGTAGACCTCTTCAAGCGGAATATCCAGTCCCTCAGCGATAATGCTCTGAACTTCGATTGGAAGATATCCATAAACTTCCTGTGCCTGCTGGAGGACGGGCATTAAAGCGCCCGGCTGATCCTTGTGCGCGGCAATGATTTCCAGGAGCTTGGCTTCCTGTTCCGGCGTGCCTTTAAATGTAACACCGGCTTTTTTGCTAGACATAGTGCGGACCTCCTTGTGAAATGTTTAACACATTGATGCGACAACAATCGTACCGACCGTCTGACCATGCGCCGTTTACAGGACGGTATTTGCACAGCAGAAGGCGGCAGAAATCGGAGCGTCTTTTCCGGACAGGGAAAAAGATGCTCTATGCTTCTTCACATTATAGCATATTTTAGCGAAAATTACTATAGTGTTTGTAGAATAACCTGTTTTCCCTTTTTTAGGGACCTTCCACAAAAGATAAAAAGTTAAGGGGAGGACCAAATGCTGTAAAAACTGCGTTCAAAACCGACGGTTTCAACAAAAGTTTTGACAATTGGGCAGAAAGAAATTGACAGAAGAGGGGAATATGGTATACTTAAATTAATCTCAGTATGAGGTGTAGGCTGTTATCGCGGATGAAAAGACGTCTTTTTGATGCAGCTGCGGACATGAAACCCCATGCTATGGAAGCATGAGGGGTATCTGATTCTCAAAATGACCGGGAGGAATGAAGAATGGATGTACGGGACGTAATGCGGGTGCTGGATGCCGACCTGATTTGCGGGGAGGAAAATCTGGATACGGAAGTACATGACGCTTGCGGCTCAGATATGATGAGCGATGTACTGGCCTTTGTGAAGAATCAGGCGGTGCTGCTGACAGGGCTTGTCAATATCCAGGTGGTCCGGACGGCAGATATGATGGATATGGTGTGCATTGTATTTGTCCGGGGCAAGGAGCCGGATGAAGATATGATCGCCCTTGCAAAGCGGCGCGGGATGGTACTGATGAAAACCAGTCACCGGATGTTTACTGCCTGCGGGCTCCTTTGGGAAAATGGTCTCAGAGGAGGGGTTACCGATTAGTACGTTAAAATGGACATACGAAGTGGACGGAAGCGATTTTACCCGGGCTGGGGAGGCTTCTTCCAACGTGAAAAAGAATTTGCGGAAGCTGGGGGTATCCCCGGAAGTGATCCGCAAGGTATCTATTGCCCTTTACGAAGGGGAAATCAATATGGTGATCCATGCAGACGGAGGACATATTGATGTAGAGGTTTCTCCGGACAAAATCACCATGGTGCTGGCGGATACCGGCAAAGGTATTGCCGATATCGACAAGGCTATGCAGGAAGGGTGGTCCACCGCGCCGGATGAAGTGCGTTCTTTGGGCTTCGGTGCAGGCATGGGACTTCCCAATATGAAAAAGTATTCCGACGAAATGCGGATAGAGTCTACTGTAGGAGTAGGAACTACTGTTTATATGACGGTTTATACCGGGGGATAACACCTCCGTGAAAAGGAGGAATCTGTGATGACGAATGCGAATGTGCAGCAAAGAACAAATCGTTCGGTCGGGTGGCTCTGCTTTGGATTGGCAGCTGCGGCAGTTTTGATCTTTTTGGGGATTCCGGCAATTATCTCGTTCCTTCTTTCTTTTCAAGCATATAGTCCCGTATCGGGAATTTTGGGAAGCCCGTTTGTAGGGCTTGAAAATTATGTGCATGTGTTTGATCCTTCGCTTTTCATGATTTTGGTGCGCAACTCCCTGGTGCAGACCCTGTTGGGAGCATTTCTGCCGTTGATACCGGCCCTGCTGGCAGGCTGGGGGGCATCCCAGATCCGCTCCCGGAGTCTGTGCTTTGGACTGGCGGGGATTTTACTGCTGCCGGCTTTTTTGCCGGATATTACCTATGTTGTGTTTTTAGTCCGGCTGCTGCCGGTGGAGTGGAAGATGCAGCCTGCGCTGTTCCCGCTCCTTTATATGGTGTCGGCTGGCGCGAAGACTTTTGGACTTGCGGCCTTTTTCGCAGCAATTGGCGGCAGGCTGGCCCTTGAAAAGGGCAGAGGCAGTTTTTCTGGGGCTTTGGCAGGAACCGGTCTGATGGCTCTGGCAGGACTGATGGGACTGTTTTCTCCTGATGCGGGGCTGGTGTCGCAGCTTTATAACCCAATGGTTTACGAAGCTGCTGACAATTTTGGGACCTACATGTTCCGGGCAGGAATGCAGCAGATGAACTTCAGCTCCGGTGCAGCGGTTTGGGTGACAGGAGTAGTTTTGCAGATCATTCCTGCTGTAATCGCCTGTGTTTTAGGCGGGCTTCTTTTCAAAAAGCACCTTGCAAAATCAGGAGATGCGGCAGTTCCGTCTGCCGGCATCGGTGTAGTCGGATTGGTTTTTGCGGCGTTGGCGCTGGTGGCAGCAGCTGCTGTCTGCGTGGTATCCTTTGGGACCAGCTGGGCAGAAGGATATCCGGGAGCAGTTTTGAACAGCCTGCTGACGGCGATCATTGCCACTGTGGTTGGGGTCGTATTTTTGGCAGTGTTTGGGTATGGCATGACAACCGGCTTTGGCGGGGCGGCTTTCCTGCTGACGGCGGTGATGATCCTGCTGGGGCAGAACGTGATTGGAAATTATCTGATCGTACGGGCGCTGCAAATGCCCAACACCCGCTTCCCTTTGGTACTGGGACAGCTGATGCAGCCGGTGCTGCTGCTGGGAATCGGTTTTCTGTGCGCTGCAGAGTGCGGGCGTTTTCCCGCAGCGGGAAGATTCTTCCGGGCAGCGCTGCCCTATCTGCTGGTGTTCGGTGGACTGATTTTCGCGAACACATGGGGCGATGCATATGGTGAAACCATTTATTTATCGGATTCAAACCACTGGGGAGTCTCCGTTTTGGCCCGTCAGAGCATTTTGTCCGGGGAAGGCGGAGCAACCGGCAATCTTTATACGCTGCTGACCGCTTTGGTGCCGCTGGCAGTGGGAATCCTGTGCGCGGCTCTTCTAGCTGTGCTGCAGGGGAAAAAAGCGGAAGAATAAAGGGTATGGAGTTGTTCGGATGGAACATCGTCACTATTTCATATTAGTTCAAAAGATTGCAGTAATGTTGGCAGTATTGCTTACAGCCGGATTGCTTCTGGCAGGGATACCGGCGCTGGCAGGCAGCCAGGTGGCTATTCAGACAGATAAAGGCACCTGGGAGCTGCGGGAAGGCGGTTCTGATGGGCCGCTACGGTTTACGGTCACTTTTGGTGAGAAAGATACTCTGCTGGTGGATCAGTATGGCCAGACAGAAGAATATCCTTATGAATTTTCCGGCAGCCGGGAGAATTACGCCTGTGAGATCACTTTCCCGGATGGAACGGAATGGTATTGGAACCAACACAGCATGGGCGGCAGCGGAGGCGGTACATGGTACGATACCCACATGCTTCAGTCTCCCTATCCCGACCCGGAAGCGTTGTGTGAGGTCATTGTGGAAGGAAAGACCGGCAGGAGCGGTTCTTCGCTGAATTTTGGGAAAGTGCTGCTGATTTTGTTGCTGGCGGGAGCAGGAGTGTTCCAATTGGTATCGCCGGAAACCGCTTGGTATCTTTCTTATGGGTGGAGGTTTAAAGATGCAAGCCCCAGCAACGCGGCGTTGGTCATGGAGCGGGTCGGAGGTGTACTGCTGCTGGGCGTAGGGGTCTTGGTGTTCTTTATACTTTAACTGGTTGGGCGCTGCTAACCAGACAGGACGGGAGGTTTTCTTATGCAGGAATTTTTCCACTCGGTAACGCTGGATAAGGATAAGTGCATGGGGTGCATCAACTGCATCAAGCGCTGTCCGACAGAGGCAATCCGGGTGCGCAATAAAAAGGCTCATATTATCACGGAACGATGCATCGACTGTGGCGAATGTATCCGCGTCTGCCCGCATCACGCCAAACGGGCCACCTGCGACAGTTTGGATGTGCTGCATGAATATGAGTATGTCATTGCCCTGCCCGCTCCGTCCTTTATGGCCCAGTTTAATAATCTGGAAGATGTGGATATCGTCCTCAACGCCCTGCTGGATTTTGGCTTTGACAGTGTGTTCGAGGTGGCAAAGGCCGCCGAGTTGGTGTCTGCGGCAACCAGGCAGCTGATGAAGGGAGGAAACTTGCCCCGGCCGGTCATCAGTTCTGCCTGTCCGGCGGTGACCCGGCTGATTCGGGTGCGGTTCCCCAGCCTGATTGAGCATATCCTGCCGCTGAATGCGCCCATCGAGGTGGCGGCCCGGCTGGCAAAAAAGGAAGCAATCCAAAAAACAGGGCTGCCGGCAGAGAAAATAGGGGCTGTGTTCATTTCTCCCTGTCCCGCCAAGGTAACGGCTACCAAAATGCCATTGGGAACCGAAAAAAGTGCCGTGGATGCCGTGGTGGCCGTCAGCGATATCTATACGCAGCTGCTGCCCTTCATGAAGCAGACCATTACTGAGCCGCCGAAAACAGTCTCGGAATCAGGAAAAATCGGATTGTCCTGGGGCAGCTCCAGCGGCGAGGCATCAGGGCTTATCAATGATAACTATCTGGCTGCTGACGGAATCGAAAATGTCATCCGGGTTTTGGAAGACCTGGAGGATGAGAAGTTCCGGGATGTGGATTTTATCGAATTGAACGCCTGCTCCGGCGGATGTGTGGGCGGGGTCCTGAACGTAGAAAATCCGTATGTAGCTCGGACTAAGCTCTACAGAATCCGGAAACATCTGCCGGTAAGCATGAACCATATCGAAGAAATCGGCCCGGAAATGCTTTGGGATACGCCGCTTGAATACGTGCCGGTGCTGAAATTGGATGAAGATATGGGCGCGGCAATGGAAAAAATGGCCCGGGTGGAAGAAATAGCGGATTCGCTGGAAGGATTGGATTGCGGATCCTGCGGTGCCCCGTCCTGCCGCGCGTTGGCGGAAGATGTGGTCCGGGGAGTTGCGTCGGTAGACGACTGTGTTTTCAAATATAAGGCGGGAATTCAGAGCTTGCTGAAGGATATCCACAAACTGGAACATTACATACCGGCGCCCTTCCGGCCGGAAGAGGGAAATGAGGAGGAAAAATCATGACGCCGATTGCATTTGCGGAAAAATACGGGCTGAAAGTGGTTTCCCAAGGCGCGGGGGATTGCCGGGATATCGGGGGCGCTTATTGCAGCGACCTGCTGAGCCTGGTAATGGGACGCGCCAAGGCGGACGACGCTCTGGTGACGGTGATGGCGAACATCAATACAATTGCGGTGGCTGTGCTGGCTGATGTCAGCTGTGTAATTCTGTGCGAGGATATTCATTTTGATGAAAACTGCGTGAAAAAAGCACAGGACCAGGAGGTCTGTGTTCTGGAATCCTCCGAACCCAGTTTTCAGGTAGCCATTAAACTGGCTCGGGAGCTGGGGCTGTGTTAGTTTCATATGACCTGCATCTGCATTCCTGCCTTTCGCCCTGCGGGGAAAATGAGATGACACCCAACAATATCGTTGGAATGGCAGGAATTTTGGAGGTGCCGGTCATTGCGGTCAGCGATCACAACAGTGCGAGAAATCTTCCCGCAGTATGCCGGCTGGGAATGGAACAGGGCATTTTGGTGGTTCCGGCCATTGAGATCAATACGGCTGAGGAAGTCCATGTGTTGTCCTTGTTTCCGGATGTGGCGTCGGCGTTGGATATGGGGGAAGAACTGTATGCGGCGCTGCCTGCGGTAAATAATCAGCCGGATATCTTCGGGGATCAGCTGGTGATGGATGAGAACGACTGTGTGGTGGATCAGGTAGAAAAGCTGCTGATCAATGCGGTTTCATTTTCCATTGAAGCGGTTTTTGAAAAGGTGCGGCAGCGGGGAGGCGTCCCCATACCAGCCCATGTGGATAAATCTGCCTATTCGGTACTGTCGAGCCTGGGCTTTCTTCCGCCGGAACTGAATGCGTATACGATTGAGGTAAGTCCTAGCGGCGTGCAGAAAGGCTTTGTTCTGCCGGGGGAAGGAAAACATTTGGTAATCAGTGATTCGGATGCTCATAGCTTGGAAACGTGGTCTATGCATGAGCCTAAAAAGCTGGAAATCGAAAGGATTTCTGTTCCGGCAATTTTGGAAAGGCTCCGTGGGGAGGAGCAGGTTTAATTTTTGTGAGGAAACGATGCTAACCGGAAAAAGGAGAATTTTTATGAATTCAATGCAAGAGAAACTTTATGAAGCAGCAAAATCCGTCTTGAACCCCCGGAAACTGAATGATTATGCAGAGGCCGGTGGTGTCGGAGCGGCAATTCTGTCGGAAAGCGGAAAGATTTACACAGGTGTGTGTATTGATATTGCCTGTTCGGTAGGATTTTGCGCAGAACATTCCGCAGCAGCTGCCATGGTTACAGCAGGAGAGTCGAAAATTTTGATGGTAGTGGCGGTTGACTGGGATGGAAGCATTATGCCTCCATGCGGTCGCTGCCGGGAGTTTCTTACTTCATTGGATGCAGAAAATCGGAACGCGCAGGTCCTGCTGCCGGACGGCGAAGTCCGGACTTTAGGAGAGCTTTTGCCTTTCGATTGGAAAAAATATTAAAGATTAGCAGATACAGGCGCAAATATGCAAGATTTTTCAAGAAACCTATTGACAAATGAAAGAGTGTATGGTAAAATAACATTCGTTGTCAGTTGATGTGAGTCAAGCTGTGATTTGCGCTCGTAGCTCAGTTGGATAGAGTGTTTGACTACGAATCAAAAGGTCGCGGGTTCGAATCCCTCCGGGCGCGCCAAGGTACAAGCCGTAAATATACGGTATTTGCGGCTTGTATTTTATTATAAAAGTGCTTGACAAAATCCTTCAGCTGTGATAAAATAGAACAGCTGTCATGAGAGGACCAACTGCCGGGGCGTAGCTCAGTTTGGTAGAGTGCTTGGTTTGGGACCAAGATGCCGCAGGTTCGAGTCCTGTCGCCCCGACCATCCTTTGTGTGGGGCAATTTGGAGCGCGAATTCGCTGGTGTAGCTCAGTTGGTAGAGCAGCTGATTTGTAATCAGCAGGTCGGGGGTTCGAGTCCGTCCACCAGCTCCATCTACTCTGACAAAACGGTTATCTGCGCCGGTACGGCTGTGCAAAAGCAGATCCAATTTAATATTGACGAGTTCCCGAGTGGCCAAAGGGGGCAGACTGTAAATCTGTTGCTTTTCAGCTTCGGTGGTCCGAATCCACCCTCGTCCACCATCTGGGGTAGACACTTTAGATGTCTACCCCATTTTTGTCAGT
>CALXBD010000064.1 GCA_944386445.1 uncultured Clostridia bacterium | reverse complement strand
AATAACCGACGCATCAAGACAAAGCTAAAGGGCTTGCCGCCTGCGATTCACAGACAACAAGCCCTTTCGGTTGCTTGAATAATTTTTGTTTGAAAATATTGTCTAACTTTTTGGGGTCACTTCACTTTTGCGGCTTCCGGATATATTTTTAGTTTATTCAGTTGGCTTTTGCGGCTTCATTGTTAAGGCAATTCGCTTTTTTTCCAGATCGACGCTGAGAACCCAAACAGTGATAACATCGCCCACATGCACTACATCCAAGGGATGACGCACCCGGCGTTCTGACATCTGGGAAATATGAACCAGACCGTCCTGGTGGACGCCGATATCTACAAAGGCGCCAAAATCGATGACATTCCGGACAGTTCCTTTCAGTTCCATACCGGGTTTCAAATCCTTCATCTCCATGACATCTGTACGGAGCAGGGGAGGCGGCAGTTCATCACGGGGATCTCGTCCTGGTTTGAGCAGCTCATCAATGATATCATTGAGGGTCGGGACGCCGATGCCCAGCTGTTCTGCCAGGGAAGCCAATCCTTTTGTTTCGGCCTGTTTCCGCAGATCAGCCAGATTCCCAGCGGCAGCGTCTTCCAAAGTGTAGCCGCATGCAGTCAGTAAATCCTTAGCTGCCTTGTAAGATTCCGGATGGACGCCGGTATTGTCCAGAATACTGTCTCCATCGGTAATTCTGAGAAAGCCGGCGCATTGCTCGAAGGCTTTAGCGCCTAACTTTGGGACCTTTTTCAACTGTTTCCGATCTGAGAACCGACCGTTTTCTTCCCGGTATGCCACAATATTCTTGGCCACAGAAGCGTTGATTCCGGAGACACGCGCCAGCAGCGGCTGGGACGCTGTATTCAGATCGACACCGACACCGTTTACGCAGTCTTCTACAACGCCATCCAAAGCTTCTCCCAGTTGTTTTTGAGGCATATCATGCTGATACTGTCCTACACCGATGGATTTGGGGTCAATTTTAACGAGTTCGGCCAGAGGGTCCTGAAGCCGTCTTGCAATAGAAACCGCAGACCGTAAAGAAACATCAAACTGTGGGAATTCTTCGGCTCCAAGTTTCGATGCGGAATAAACTGACGCGCCGGCTTCCGAAACGACCATGTAGGATACCGGCTGCGGAATCTCGTGGAGCAGTTCCGCCACGAATTGTTCACTTTCCCTGGAGGCGGTACCATTGCCGATGGCAATCACCGTGATACCATACTTTTGAATCAAATCTTTTAAGGTTCGTTTGGCGCCGGCGATGTCCTTGTGAGGCGGAGTCGGATAAACGACAGTTGTATCCAACACCTTTCCTGTGCCGTCCACCACGGCGATCTTACAGCCGGTGCGGTAAGCAGGGTCAAATCCCAGGGTAACGGCATTTTTGACAGGGGGCTGCAGGAGCAGCTGCCGAAGGTTTTCCGAAAAAAGCCGGATTGCGCCGGCAGCGGCGTCGTCAAAGAGAGTGGAACGGATTTCCCGTTCAATTGCTGGGTAGATCAGGCGGGTAAAACTGTCCTCGCAGGCAGCCGCTACGATCTGAGAGCAGTCATTGCTGCCAGAGATAAACCGTTGTTTCAGGCGGCTGATTGCTTCGGGTGTATCTACTTCAATGGAAACTTTTAAGATACCTTCTCGTTCGCCGCGCTGGATAGCCAACACTCTGTGACCGGCGATACGATTTACCGGCTCTGAAAAATCATAGTACATTTCATATACCGACTTTGTTTCCGGGTCTGTTGCTTTAGTTCGCACCAAACCGGTTCGGTAAGTAAAGATCCGTAGCAGCTTACGAACAGCCGCATCATCGGAAATGTCCTCCGCCAGTATATCCTGTGCGCCGGCAATCGCTTCTTCGGCTGAACCTACTCCTTTTTCCTCATTAATAAACGCAACTGCTTCTTCCAAAATCTTACAGGGTTTCTGAAGGAGAATTCTTTTTGCCAAGGGCTCCAAGCCCTTTTCACGGGCGACAGACCCTCTGGTTTTCCGTTTTGGACGATAGGGGAGATACAAGTCTTCCAGTTCAGCCAAGGTAACAGCCCTGTCGATTGCTGCTGCCAGCTCAGGCGTCATTTTATCCTGAGCGGTGATAGATGCGGAGATTTCTTCCCTGCGTTTGTCAAGGCCCCGGAGGTATTCCAGGCGTTCGTTCAGCGTACGCAGCACCTGATCGTCCAGGGAGCCGGTAGCTTCTTTGCGGTAACGCGCAATAAACGGAATCGTATTGCCTTCGTCGATGAGGTTTACAGCGCTGGTAACCTGCTGCAGAGGAATATTCAGCTCCTCGGAAAGTTTTTTGAGAATATCCAATAGGATCAACCTTTCTCTGAAATTTGACATAAAAAGGGAGCGGAACCATCCGCTCCCTTTTATGATTAATAATCAAGCTGAGGCAGTTCGTCGTTGAGTATTTTTTCCATGTTGCTTCTTAAAGTATCTACATAAGCCATTCTGGTAATGAAAGCCTCATCGCCATTCAAGGAAAGTACACAGCGGCGGTCGCTGATTTGGAGGAACGAGATCACGTCCTCGTCGTCGCTATCCCGGTACCGGTAGGTGATACGGGCGATCTCAGGACCGGTTTCGTCGTCAAAATTGATTTCCTCTGCCGGTGCAGACAGCAGGAACTGATACATTTTCCGGTAATTGTCCAATGTCAGGGCCTTTCCGTCGACAGTAGCCGTCAAATCGTCATCTTCGCCCTCAGATTCGAAAAGATACGTTTTACCGTCGATCATTACTTCGACTTCAGCGACATCGTCAATGTAAGGCAGAATCGTCAGGGAAGAGAAGACCTTGTTGATATCCACAGAGATCCAAGGCAGGGAGTCATCAGCCACTACATAGACCACAGCTCGACCATCCAGCATGACATAATGAGAATTTACATCCGCATTAGTTCCTACAGTCAGAGCAAAGTCATCATTGTCTCTTGTAAATTCCACTGTAGCATAGGGGTCGTCGAAGCCAAATTCCGTCAGCTGTTCTTCAGTCGGATTGATGGCGGCCACACTGGTAGCCGTAACGCCGTTTGTAACCGCGTCACGGATATCGGTTGTATTTTCCGAATGGAGATCCGCGTTGACCGGGCTGATAATTCTCCATGTAGAGCCGCTCATGCCATAATCAGCCAGGTCAGAGTTATAATCGCCCATAACGATCGTCAGAGGAGTATCTCCCAGCTTTTCAGTCAAAGAGCCTCCAACAATATTGATGCGTTTAATATCCGGAGAAGTCTTGGCAACAGCGCTGCTATCGTCTTCATCAGTAGGAGCAACCCAAGCAGGGACAACAGTTGTATCCACGTAGTCCAAAATTGAATTTTCCAAGGAAGCGCTGGCAGTTGAACCAAGGGTGTATACCGCCGGATCATCATTCACCATGACATAACGGCCGTCGCCGGTAGGGAGTTCATCACCCACATGCAATACGTTCTGCGTATCATCCTGATAGGTGACAATTACTTCTGTAGCAGGATCATCCAGCCCGTATTTAGCAATGTCGGTAGGCGATTCCTCGACCAAATGAGTGGCGCTGACCGAAGCAAATGTACCTATGAGAGAAGAGTAGCTGCTTGTAGTTTGTTCGAAGCCTTCCAAAGCTTCGATGGTATAAACGTCCTCTGCCTCACGGGTGATAGTAAAACCGCCAGCAGCATTTTTAATTTCAAGGGAGGCAATTTCGTCTTTTTCACGGCTGAACAAAGATACAACCGTAGAAGAAGTAGTCGAAGAAGATTCTTCAGTCGTATCTCCCTCATTTTTAGGCAGGAACAACAGCAGCAAAAGGACTCCAACCAAAACCACTAGGACGACAGCGCCAATAATCAAATTGCGAATTTTTTTGTTCACGATTACCGATTCCTCCTGCGAAGCCAGATAACACTGCCGGCGATGAGAACGAGTACCGGCACGACGAACTCAAAGAATCCGCCAATTACATTGGCCGCCTGTTCTGTAATACCAAGGCTCTTAGCACCCACAGTCTTGGAAACGATAGAGATACCGTCGTCCTTGTTACACACAGTGTTTGCAACATTCAGAGTATACTCACCATTGTTAATTGCTGTATAGGCAAGAAAAGAACTATCGACACATTCCACGGAGCCAAAGGCGATAACGCGGGAAATCAACGGTGTCGTTCCTTCGTATCTCATACGCTGACCAACCATAGCGGTAGCATAAGAATCCGTTTCTGCCTGGTCCAGGCTCCAATCGCTGTCCTCAGTAAGGTCAGCAGGCACAACAGCACCGGAATCATAAGTGCTCAGCAGAACGCTGGTAGAACGGTTAGAAGAGGTGCCGTTTTCGCCGAAAGCGCTGGAAAGAGGCCGGGAAGCGAACATCAATACGGGATAGTTGGTAGAACTCAGCTTTTCAGTATAAGTCTCATCACCATATTCCTGAACGGTATAGGTGGGACCCATTACGTAAGTTTTAGAACTATCGGTTTCAGCCAGATATCCATCTCCGACAACGATACCCCATTCTTCCAGGAACTCCTCAAGACGGGGGAGATCGGGCTGTGTAGCACTGGCAAAATACATCAGGTTTTTGCCGAAGTTTCCATCGTTATCCAGATAGGTGTCGAGTTTTTTCAGAGTATCCTCAGAAAGATCGGTCATAGGGGCAGCCAAAATAACCAAATCAGTTTCCTGATCGATCTCTCCGGTGAGCATATCCACTTCATTGATTACATAGCCGTTAGTGGCCAGCATATCAGTATAGGCTTCAACATTTGATGCGCCGTTACCGGTAAGCACTGTCACAGTAGGCGGATCCGCATTTGTGACGTTCATAATGGCACTGGTCATAGCTTCTTCAGCACGGGAAGAGGTGATATAGGTACTTCCGCTGGAGGAGTCGGTCTGAGTATTGAACAGATCGTAAGCGGTCAGCACCTGATAGCGGTCACCGCACTCGACGATAATGTAACCGGTGTAAAGAGTTTCTTTAGGATATTTGTTCACAAAGTCCGGATTGCTGTAAAGATCCAAATAAGTGATTGTGACATTGGAAGAATACTTCGCATATTTTTGGATGACTTCGTTTGCCTGGGTATAATAGGCATTATTTCCGGAGAACTCTTCTTCTTTAGCGAGGACAGTAATTGAAACCTTTTGATCCAGATTTTTCAGGTAGTCGATCGTCTCATCCGTAACCTCAAAGATATTATCGGAAGTCAGGTCGACGTCCATAGGGAATCTGTCAGCCAGCAGGCTGAAAATGACGTTTACCAGCACGACCACGGCGACAAAACCGACGGTCACTGCAGTAGCAAGGGTACCGTGTTTAAAGCGCCGGTCCTTAAAAATGTTTTTCATCTTCGAATCTCCTTTTTAGTTTTTAGAAAACCGGCTTCAACTCCAGCGTTTCTTCTCCAGGATCCGAACCGTAAAGAAATTGAAAATCACTGCAATGCTCAGGAAAAAGAGAACATTGGCGAAATTGAGGATCCCGTTAACAAAGTCAGTATACCGGGTCATAAAGGAGATCTTCAGAAGAATGTTAGAAATGAATTCCACGGGGATCAAACTAGCGAAGCTGTCGATCATCATAATAAACATCATAACAGCGAAGCTTCCGATTGCAGCAATCAGCTGGTTTTCTGTCAGCGAGGAGATAAACACGCCGATAGCGATCAACGCGGCTCCCAGCAGCAGAGCGCCGAAGATGTTTCCGACCACCACAGACCATTCGGGGGTCTCATAAACAGCCAAGATGATGGAATAGACCACGGTAATAGCCAGAGCGATGCAGTAGATGATAAAGGCGGCCAGGAATTTCCCTATGACCAAATTTCCCAGTTTAATGGGAGAAGTCAGCAGCAGCTGATCTGTTTTCTGCTTTTTCTCCTCACTCATGGAGCGCATGGTCAGCAAGGGGATAATAAACATCAGTACAGTAAACAATCCGCTGAAGACATTGGTAATATCTGTACTGTTGTAGGCCAAGACATTCGTAAAGAACATACCGGAAAAGAAATAGAACACCGCCAGGAAAATATATCCGATAGGCGAAGTAAAATAGTTAGACATTTCGCGTCTGAGAACAGCAAGCATCAGTTGGTACCTCCATCCAATTTATTGGAGCCATCCGAAGTAAGCTGAAGGAAGATATCCTCCAAGGTCAGTTCGGTGGATCTCAGCCCCAGCAGGGGATATTTGCGATCTGCCAAGCGGTTGAACAGTTCGCGACGGATATCGGCGCCGGGTTCGGCTTCCAGTGCGTATTCAAAGACACCATTTTCCTTCTCGCCGTATGATTGGACATCCTTCATATTGCTGATTCCATGAAGAATTTTGGTGACTTCTTCTTCTGGTCCTTCGATTCGGGCAATGTACCGGAAATCGTCGGACAATTTGTGGGAAAGGTTTTCCTCGGTATCATCAGCCACTATTTTCCCTTTATTGATAACGACGACCCGGTCGCAAACGGCCTGTACCTCGGGAAGAATATGGGAAGAAAGGATAACGGTATGCCGCTTTCCGAGGGTTTTAATCAGATTGCGGATCTCAATAATCTGTTTAGGGTCCAAACCTACCGTAGGCTCGTCCAGAATCAGGACCTCAGGATTTCCAATCAGGGCCTGTGCCAGGCCAACACGCTGACGGTAACCTTTTGACAGGTTTTTGATGATACGGTTTTTCACGTCAGCGATTTTTACACGTTGGCAGATATCTTCCAAATGGGCTTTCATTGGCTGCTTTGCTTTTTTCAGTTGATAGCAGAATTCCAGATAAGCCTGCACCGTCATATCCAGATACAGCGGGGGATGTTCCGGAAGATAGCCGATATGTTTTTTCGCCTCGATCGGATCATCCAGGATGTCGAATCCTGCGATTTTTGCGGTGCCGGAGGTGGAGGAGATGTATCCGGTAAGGATATTCATCGTCGTTGATTTACCGGCGCCGTTAGGCCCCAGAAATCCCAGAATTTCACCCTCATTTACGGTAAAGCTGATACCATCGACTGCATGCTTTGTACCGTAAATTTTGGTGAGGTCTTTTACCTCGATCATGCCAAAAACTCCATTCCTTTTAATGAATAATTTATCAAATCGACGGCAGCGGAAATTCGCTTCCATCGAATCTCACAATACATAAAAACGGACCGAAGAAAGCACTTCTGATTGCAGAAGGACATCCTCGGCCTAACGCGGCCGGTATAATTTATCCGATCCATCCTGTTAGCATTTTGTAATATTATAACACAAAAGTGTGAAAAGCGCAACCAGTTGCTTGGTGAAAAATAGGTGACGGTTAGGTGATGGGCGTTTTCACACAGTCTTCACATTGGGATTCAGATCCAGAGCTTTTTGAAAAATCCGAACAGCACCAGTAAAAACGCACAGACTGTCAGAATAGTACAAACGGCAAAAACGCCATAAACGTCTATGATTGGCAATAAAACTGTCCCCAGTGCGTTGCCAAAGATATAGCTGACTCCCAGGCCTACGGAGGTAAATGTCATAATAGCGGTAGATTTCACCTGTTCTTCTACGATCTCATTGATGTAATTGACAGCGGAAGGCCAAAGGACGGCAAAAGCGGGGCCCTGTAAAACCTGAATCAGTATCAGCATCTGCACATTTGGCACCACAAGATGGAGTGCCAGTCTCAGGATGTAAAAAAACGAGGCGAAAAGGATTGTATATTTGGGGCGGACTTTGGTAAGGACCATCCCCATGAGAAACATAGGCGGTACTTCGCAAAGGGCGGCCACGGCAAGGCAGGAGCCGACAGTTCCGGAATTTCCTCCCAAACGATTGGAAAGCATCGGTAAAAAAGTAGCGATGCATGAAGTTCCTGAAAGACACAAAAAAGTCACGCCTAATACTAACAGATAGGTTTTATTTTTTAGCAGCAGGGAAACAGGTGCTTTTTGGCGGGTATGGGGATCCGAGTGCACCGACGGTGGAGACTGCTTAATAAATAAAGCGGCAGCCATACTGCAGATCAAAACGACCACACCCATGAGAAAACGAGCGCCGTGGCCCCATTTTACCGTTACGGATCCCATAATTTGAGCGGCCATAGCAAAAACGAGGGAACCGGTTCCTCTGGGAAGGCCGTAATTTAAGGAAGGGTGCTTCTTTTTCATGCTGATAATCCATGAGTCTACCAGCCCGGGGACCTGATACAGAGTGACTGTCAAAAGGAAAATAACCAGGATTGTTAACGGAGGGGTACCCACTGTATGCGGCAGCAGAAGCAGGAGAGGAATGGTGCAGATTCCCAAGGTGAGATAGACCTGTTTTTGAGAGAAACGGGTGTCGCATAGATGACCGGTCACAGGCTGCACGATAAAGGAGATGGTAGAGACAATTGTCATGATAACGGAAGCGCTGCTTTCGGAGAAGCCGTTATCCAGCAAAAAAGGCGTAATAAAACTGCCGAAGCTGCAGTAAGTAGCCCAGAACAGCCCATCCAAAAGCATACCCTGCAAAGTCAGTCGCATGACCGGATTATTCTTTAATTTTTCCATTGAAGCTCTTCTCCTTCCAAGTCAGAAAGAATTCCTATCAAATAGTACCATAAATTAATCAAAAAGGGAATAACTTTTGCGAATTTTGAAACATTTTTCAAAATTTTTCTCAGGTATAATTTTCCTCCTCAAAACATAGGATTTAGCACACCAAAAATCCGTCAGCTGATCCCGGATACAGCAGACATATCACAAAATAATCTTAACAAGAGAAAGGAAATCCCAACCGGGAAAGGGGATTGCAGCGGAAGCCTGCTGCGGGAAAATGGTATGGAATTTCAACCTGAGGGGTGTCTTTTGAGGAATCCGGAAAATGATACGGGAATAAACGGGATTTCCGCTTTGCGCGGGGCGATGGCAAGAGAGGAAATATTAGAGGCAAAAGCATATGTATGTGACAGCGGCCACAACCTTCTGGTTGACTTAGGAAAAGTGCGTGGAGTCATCCCAAGGGAAGAGTGTGCTTTAGGCATCGCGGAAGGAGCAGTCCGGGATATTGCCATCATTTCCCGTGTAGGGAAACCGGTGCAGTTTATAGTGACCGGTCTGGAGACAGATCAGCATGGAAATCCGGTGGCGATACTTTCCAGACGGCTGGCGCAGAAACAGTGCTGGAAGCAATATCTGAGCACCTTGAGGCAGGGGGATATCCTGCCGGCTCGGGTGACTCATCTGGAACAATTTGGCGCATTTGTAGACATCGGCTGCGGAGTTGTCTCATTGATCCCGATTGATGCGATTTCGGTGTCACGGATTTCCCATCCCCGTGACCGGTTTCGGGTAGGGCAAAACATCTTTGCTGTGGTACGGTCAATAGAGGGACATCGCATTACATTAAGCCATCGTGAACTGCTGGGAACCTGGGAAGAGAACACGGCGGAATTTTCCCCCGGAGAGACGGTAGGAGGCATCATCCGTTCCGTGGAAGAGTATGGCATTTTTGTTGAACTGACACCAAATTTGGCCGGCTTGGCCGAAAGAAAAGAAGGCGTTCGGGCAGGTCAACAGGCAAGCGTTTTTATAAAAAATCTGATTCCAGAAAAGATGAAGGTAAAACTGATCCTGATTGACGCGTTTGACGGGGAAACGGAGCCTACGCCTTTCCGATATTTTCAGACCAGCGGCCATTTGGATCGATGGGTGTATTCTACTCCGGAAAGCAAGAAAATCATTGAGACAATTTTTTGAATGAGGGCCCGGCATTTGACGCAATTTGCTTCTGATGCCGGGCTTTTTATGCCGGAAATGCTTTTCATTTTGGATATGGTATGGTATAATATAAAAATATGGGTGTTTTGTTCTTTGAAAACGACCATGGAAAGGTGAAACGCTGTGCAACAGAATTTCGACGTGATTATCGTCGGTGCCGGAATATCCGGATTGTATACCGCTTTGAATTTAGACCCAAAACTCCGGGTGCTGCTTCTTTCCAAGAAGTCGCTTGTATTAAGCAACTCTGCTTCCGCTCAGGGAGGAGTAGCCGCTGTTTTGGAAGGTTCTGCCGACAGTACAGATTCCCATTTTAACGACAGTCTGATCGCAGGCGGGTTTAAGAATAATACAGAAGCATTGAAAATTCTAGTGACCCAGGGGCCACGGGATGTCCGGCGGCTGATGGATTTTGGAGTGGCGTTTGACAGAAATCCGGACGGTTCTTTTGATTTGGAATTGGAGGGCGGTCACTCTCATCCGAGGATCTTGCATCATCAGGATGCCACCGGTCGGGAAATCACTGCTAAACTGATTGCTGCGGTGGAACTGTCCAGAAATATTACCGTTTGGGAAAATGCCATGGTGTGCGGCCTGAAGCAGGTTCAGAACGGATTTTCATTGGATATTCTGCGAAATGAAGAGGACCATGTGGCTGCGGGATGTTATGCCTGTGTGCTTGCTACCGGCGGTATCGGAAGGGTCTATGAACATACTACCAATTCTGCCGCTGCAACAGGAGATGGGATCCTTTTGGCTAGCGGTGCGGGTGCGAAACTAAGGCATATGAGTTGGGTTCAGTTTCATCCCACCGGGTTTAACGACGGACGCCGGGAATGCCTGCTGATTCCGGAGGCGGTTCGGGGAGCAGGGGCTGTTCTGCTGAACGCGGAACGCCAACAGTTTCTTTCACATTATGACCCCCGTGCGGAGCTGGCTCCCCGGGATGTGGTTTCCAAGGCCATGGTGGAGGAAGGCCGAAGATTGGGCGACAGTCGGTTTTATCTGGATTTTACGGGTGCCGAGGAAGCATATGCCCGTGAGCACTTTCCAACGACCTTTGCGCGGTTGGCGGAGTCCGGCATTGCCATGACAGAAGATATGATACCGGTTTGTCCCTGTCAGCACTACCTGATGGGCGGAATTGATGTGGATTTGAACGGGGAAAGTTCGGTTGACAATCTTTATGCGGTTGGGGAATGTGCCCATACAGGAGTTCATGGAAGCAATCGTTTGGCCGGAAACTCTATGCTGGAAGATTTGGTATTTGCTCATCAGATCGCCGACGAGATAAGCCGCCGGGCAGAGAACCAGGGACGCCCCGTGTTGGGAGAATTCCATTTTTGTGAGGAGGAGCTGGGAGGACCGGTGCCTAAAGGATTTCGCACGGAAGTCCGCGCTCTGATGCAGAAAAGTTATTTTGTGATTCCGGATCCGGTGCGGGTGGTAGACAGCTTTGAGCGCATCCGTGAGATGCGGTCCGTGTTGGAAAAGGGAAAGTACCGTGTGGACCGGGATTATATGGAGGCCAAGGCGTTAGTGAATGTGGCCTATTTGATTTTGAAAGAAGTATTATAATAGGAGGAACATCATGCTGGTATCCCTGCAGGAGGTTGGGGTTTCCTTCGGCGCGGTAACAATTTTAAAAGATGTTACCGCTGAGGTTCAGGAAAATTCCCGGATCGGCCTGATTGGCGCCAACGGCGCAGGAAAATCAACATTGCTTAATACAATTTGCGGTATTCAGGAGTACGAAACCGGTGAAATCAGCCGGAAACCCTCCTTGAATATTGGATATTTAAAACAGAACAGCGGACTTTCCGGGTCCAATACTATTTGGGATGAAATGCGGTCCGTTTTTCAGCCGATATTGGAAGCTCAGCAGGAAATAGAACGGTTGCATGACCGCATGGCCAACTGTGAGCCGAATTCTGAGGAGTATCGGATGCTGTCCCGGGAATATGACCGGAATTTAGCCTATTTTGAGGGAAATGACGGCTATCTGATCGATGTCAAAATTAAAACCGTCCTGAACGGCATGGGATTTGAGGATAAGGATTCCCAAACGGTGATATCGACTCTTTCCGGCGGGGAGAAGACTCGTCTGGCTTTGGCAAAGCTGCTTTTAAGCGAACCGGAACTGCTGATTTTAGACGAACCCACCAACCATCTGGATTTTAAGACACTTCAGTGGTTGGAGGATCATTTAGCTTCTTATAAAGGGGCCATTATTGTGGTATCCCATGACCGGTATTTTCTGGACAAGACTGTTCGGGAGATTTGGGAGGTGGAATTCCAGGGGCTGCGGGTTTTCCCGGGAAATTATACCAAATATAAGGAATTGAAGGCGGAGCTGATGGCCCGCTGGGAGAAGGAGTATGAGGCCCAGCAGGAAGAAATAGCCGACTTGAATGATTTTATCGCAAAAAATCTGACCCGTGCATCGACTTCCAAAATGGCCAAGGGACGGATCAAACGACTGGAACATATGGAGCTGATCGACCGGCCAAGGGAGTATAAAAAGGAGATATCTCTACGGTTTGACTTTAACCGAGATCCGGTTAAAGAAGTGCTTTTGGTGGAGAATCTTTCGTTGACGGTAGGAGAGGGGACGGAGAGAAAACATCTTTTTGACCATTTGTCCTTTACGATTCAGCGAGGGGAAAAAATCGCCGTCATCGGGGAAAATGGCATAGGAAAGTCCTCGCTGCTGCATGCGCTGCGCGGGGAGCTGGCACCGGACTGCGGCAAAATTCGCTGGGGGCAGGAAGTGAAGGCCAGCTATTTTGACCAGGAAAATCGTCAGTTGCATCCGGAGCTTACGGTTTTGGAGGAGCTGTGGAGCCGATGGCCTCGCAAAACCGAAACAGAGATTCGGAATATGTTGGGACGGGTGCTGCTGCAGGGAGAAGATGTGTATAAAAAAGTTTCGGTTTTGAGCGGAGGCGAACGTGCAAAGCTGGCGTTTGCGATCCTCATGATGGAGCATGGGAATTTCCTGATGTTGGACGAGCCTACCAACCATTTGGATCTTCGCAGCAAGGAGATTTTGGAGGATGCCTTGCGGGAATTTAAAGGCACGCTGCTGTTTGTGTCTCATGATCGGTATCTGCTGAAAGCAGTGCCAGATCGGATCATTGAGATTTTTTCAGATCACGTGGAGGTCTTTAACGGGAATTACGATTATTATCTGGAAAAGCAGCAGGAAAAAGCTGCACTTCAGGCTGCTCAGCCGGCGGTAAAGCAGGAAAAGGAAGAAAAAGTGGTTTCCGGGTATCGTACTAAGCAGCAAAAGGCGGAGGAAGCCCAGCGTCGAGCCAGACTCCGTCAGGTGGAAACCAGAGTGGAAGAGCTGGAGCAGGAAATTGCGGCAATTGAAGAATCCTTACAGCACCCGGAGCGCTTTGAAGGCGGGTATCGGGAAATGGAGGAAGAATGTGAGAGATTGGATTCTTTGCGGGAAGAACTGAACCAGCGGATGGAAGAATGGCTGGAATTGGGAGAATAACAACTGAACAAAAATAGTCACCCCCCGGCTAAGACGGGGGGTGTAAGCTCTGGAAGAGCCTCATACCGGCAAGCCTCTCAAGAGGTACTGAATAATCCGTCTCTTGCATCACTTGCACGGCAGCCCGTAAACGGACATTACTGTTCCAAGAGCCATTTTTTTCAATCGCAAAATTGTTGTTCCTTCTCGCTTCGTTTGATGTTTGAAGCTAAAGCTTTTTTACTCTCCCCAGCAAAGCCGGGATTTCTTTTTGCGCTAAAGCACACAATAGAAAAATGACAGCAGTTACCCAAACGGTATCTGCTGTCATTTTTTACTTGCGAATTTCCAAAAGTTTTTGTTTCAGCTGTTCTTCAATGCGCCCCAATTCTGCTTCTGCATCCCGACGCCGCTGACGGCCTTCCTGCTGGATCTGTAAGACCTCATCCAGAGTCGAGATCAGCATTTCGTTGGTGTGGGTCAAGGTTTCGATATCCACGATGCCGCGTTCAGACTCTTTGGCAGTTTGCACAGTTGCCATTTTTAAGGTCTCTGCATTTTTGCGGAGCAACTCATTTGTCATATCGGTGACAGCATGTTGTGCAGCCGCCGCCTGCTGGGAATGTGTAACACCTAAGGCCAGCACCATCTGGCTCTTCCATAATGGGATCGTATTTACGATTGTAGACTGAATTTTTTCAGACATCAGTGTGTCGTTGCTTTGAACCAGCCGAATTTGAGGCGCCATCTGAATCGAAATCATCCGGGTCAGTTCCAAATCATGGATCTTCTTTTCAAACCTATCACAAAGATTCGCCAGATCATTGGCAGCCTGGGCATCTTCCGGGAGACCACTCTTGGTAGCCTTTTCCACCAGCGCAGGCAACTCTTCAGCCCGTACCTGAGCCAGTTTCTTTTTGCCGGCCAGAATATACATGGAAAGTTCTTTAAAATAGACCTTATTCAATTCATACATTTTATCCAGTAAAGCAGCGTCTTTCATCAGCTGGACCTGATGACCTTCCAAAACCTCACAGATACGGGTAATATTAGCTTCCGCTTTGTCGTATTTGGCGCGGAGAGATGTGATTTTATTGGCGTTACGCTTAAAAAATCCGAAAAAGCCTTTGTCGTCTTCATCTACATCAAAGCTTTTCAGCTCAGTAACAACGCCCGAAAGGACTTCTCCCACTTCACCCAAATCTTTCGTACGGACATTTGCCAAGGCAGATTCAGAAAAGTCGGCGATCTTTTTCTGGGCACCTGACCCAAACTGCAGCACCATATTGGTATTGGCCAAATCAATTTTTGAAGAAAAATCATCGACCATTTGGCGTTCTTCGGGAGTAAGAGCACTTTCATCAAATACGGGCGCTTCGGGAGCAGCAGGAGTAGTTTCTGCTACTTTGGCAAGAGCAGCCTCCTCTTCTGCAAAGGGTTCAAACGTAAGAGTTGGCACGGCATCCTTGAGTTCATCATTCATAACAGGGATCCTCCTTTATTTTGTTGAAGTATTGCCATTGTTATCGGATTGCCTGGAAAAATCCGAATCTGTCAAACCTTCCTGAGCCAGCATGGTATGCAGAACGGAAATATCTGTGGAAATATCTAAAGCATCATTTTCAAATAAGCTGTCCAAAAGATTCTCAAAAGCACGGTTAATCGTCACCAAAGCTCCCTGGATCTCTGTTTTGGCAGCTGAGATATTTTCACCCTGAACCGGCTGGCTTTCAAATTCTCGATAGGCGTTCACCAATTTTAAGGTTGTCGGCAGATAATAGCGCATAAACTTGCTGATTTCCGGCAGCTTTGCAGGACGTTTTTCTACATGAGCGAAGATTCTGGTCGTAATGTCTTCCAGACAAAACAGCTGATTGGAAATATCCTCATTTGGGATCGCGTCGTTTGCTTCCTTAATCTGACGAATATATTCTTTACCCTCCTGTATGGTATGATATAATTCCGCACGCTGAGGATTGGATTCACATTCTTTGCGAATCCGCTCTTCCTCTGCCTGACGTTCCTCCAGCGCCTTTTGCGCTGCAAGATATTGCTGATATGTTCCCACATCCAGCATCAGACAAGTTTTCTGCTGATCCAGGTAAGCGGGGGAAATCATCTTTTTCCGAATCATTTTCTCAAGATCTTTTGCTACAAAAAACGGATCTTGTCGGGTATTTTCGGCCAATTCCCGAACGGAAACAAACTCGGCTGTTCCAGCCAATCTGAGGTACTCTCTGCAGCGTCTGTATCGCGCCCGTAATTTAGAACCCGCGATAATAAATGTGATACTGAGCGCTAAAAGCGGCAGCGTTACAGCAGCTGTAGTACCTAAAGCGCTGAAAGACCCCATAGCTAGAAAAATAATTCCTAATATCAGGAAAACGATAGCGGATAATGGAGTGAAAACGCATCCCAAAGTGGTTAAAGTGATTCCCGCAGCCTTTCCTCGGGAAGGAATCCGAAATTGCGGGGAATACGCTGCCGGTTTCATTATTTGAGAAATTTCTTGTGACTGCGGACGCTTCCATTCCGCTTGAACAGGAGGTTTATAGGATGTGGAAATATTCTGATTTGCCTGGTTTGCGACGTCCTTAACAGTTGAGATCACTTCTGAGACGACATCGTCCAGATTATGCCCCAATTCTGACATGTTTTTAGAAGTTGCCGCCTTTCGGACAACATCGTTAAGATTCGTAAAAAAGCGCTTATCCATGTTATTCCTCTTTCAGAGCATAAAATCGATATGTTTCTTTTCATTATAACGCAAATCCGGCAATTTGACAACCGTTCTTTCAAAGATTCCGGGAAGTTCTCTTGCCAGAAAAGGACAGCCGTGGTAAAATGGAATAAATGTTTATTGGAGAGTGGTGAAGAGATGGACAGCGCAGTCAGACTGCCGGTACGGCAACTGGTAGAGTTTGTTTTGCGGGGAGGCAGTATTGACAACCGGTTCGGCGGCGCTGACCGGGCCTTGGAGGGCAGTAGGATTCACCGACGCCTGCAAAAACAGGAAGGGGAAGAATACCATGCGGAAGTTCGTTTTTCCCATACCTGTCTTTATGAAGGGACTTCCTTTACTGTTGAGGGCAGAGCTGATGGAATTTTCGAAGAGAACGGCTGTGTCACCGTAGATGAGATCAAAACGACTGCTGTTCCATTGGAGCTGATTGATTCGGATTTTAACCGGCTACATTGGGCACAGGCAATTTGCTATGCGTATTTTTATGCTTCGGAACACGATCAATCTGATATGCAGGTGCGGTTGACTTATTTCCATATTGAAACAGAAGAGATTAAACGTTTCATTAGACACTATTCTTTCCAGGAACTGGAGGAATTCTATTTTGACCTGCTGAAACGCTATAAAGACTGGGCCGATTGGCAGCAGGATTGGGAATCTGTCCGGGATCACAGTATTCGGGCTTTACAGTTCCCATTTTCGGAATATCGGGAAGGGCAAAGAAAGATGGCTGTGGCGGTCTATCGAACGATTCAGCAGCAGGGAAAGCTTTTTTGTCAGGCTCCCACCGGAATCGGCAAAACTATTTCTGCCTTGTTTCCGTCAGTAAAGGCCATGGGAGAAGGGCTGACAGATAAGATTTTCTACCTCACAGCCAAAACAATCACCAGAAAAGCCGCAGAGGAAGCATTTGACCAGCTGCGTCAGCAGCCTTTGCGTCTCAAAACGGTTACGCTTACAGCAAAAGATAAGATCTGTTTTCTGAATGAACGCAGGTGCAATCCGGATGACTGTCCTTATGCCAATGGACATTTTGATCGGGTAAACGGCGCACTTTTTGAAATGCTTCAGGAGAAAGATGTCTTTAACCGGGAAACGATCTGTTCTTATGCTCAAAAATATACACTCTGTCCCTTTGAACTGGGGTTGGATTTAACGTTATGGTGTGACTGTATTATTTGTGATTACAATTATCTGTTTGATCCGACTGTCTATCTGCGGCGTTTCTTTTCAGAAGGGAAGGGGCCGTATGTTTTTTTAATCGATGAAGCACATAACCTGGTAGACCGCTCCCGGGAAATGTTTTCTGCAAGGCTGCGGAAGTCTGATTTTTTGGCCTTGCGTCGGAAATTGGGAAAGGGTGCCGGGGAAAAACGTCTCAAATCCGCAGTGAATCGGGTCAATCAGGCTTTTTTAGACTTCCGAAAAAACTGTGGGGAGGAAAAGGTTCATGTTCAAAGGGGATTGATCGGCGAAATCAATGAAGCATTAGCTAAATTCGTTCCGCACTGTGAAGAATGGCTGCGGAAAAATTTGACCTCTCCCTTACATGGGGATGTGCTGGAACAATACTTTAACGTTCTCAGTTACCAGAGGATGGCTGACATTTATGACAGCCATTATGTCACCTTGGCTAATTTGGAGCATAACGATGTGGCTGTGACGCTTTTCTGCATTGATCCCTCTGAGTTCCTCGAACAGGCCTTGAATAGAGGTACAGCATCGGTACTGTTCTCTGCAACGTTGACGCCGCTGTCATACTATGCATCTGTTCTGGGGGGAGGGGAAACCGCCAAGATATGCAGTTTGCCGTCACCTTTTCCTCAGGAAAATCTGGGACTGTTTCTGGCAGATCAGATCAGTACTCGTTATAGAGATCGGGAAGGCAGTTATGATGATATTGCAGAGATCATTTTAGAAACGGTTCAGGCTCATAAAGGAAACTATATGGTGTTTTTTTCTTCTTACGCATACTGCCGGGAGGTATACGACCGTTTTTCTGAAATCTGCGGGGCAGAAATTTCCTGTGTGATGCAAAAGAATAATATGACAGAACAGGAACGGGAAGAATTTCTCAATCAGTTTCAGGAAGATCCGGAGCAGACAATGACAGCATTTTGCGTATTAGGAGGGATTTTTTCAGAGGGAATTGATTTGCAGGGCGACCGGTTAATCGGAACGATTGTAGTTGGGGTAGGATTGCCTCAGGTAGGGCCAGAGCAGGATGTAATTCGGGATTATTACGATGAACACAGTCATATGGGCTTTGCCTATGCGTATCAGTATCCCGGAATGAATAAGGTACTGCAGGCGGTTGGCCGTGTGATTCGAGGTGAAAACGACAGAGGTGTTGCCGTTTTAATTGACGAGCGCTTTTCTGGCTTCAGCTATCAGGCTCTTTTCCCAAAACACTGGAGCCATTTTTGTCGAATACAAAAACCGGGTGATTTGACTCACCAACTAAATCTTTTTTGGAAAAACGAACTAAATACTGAATAAATTTACAAAATGCGTAGAATTATCCTGTTGAATTTCTGTGAAAAATCGGTTATCCTTAAAACTAGAGTATTCAAAAAGGATGGATTTTCGTATGTCCCAAGCGATTAAAGTCGCCTCTTTTAACTTAAAACGTGATTCTTTCTGGACGCGGCTGCGCCAGCAAAATACTTGGACCGACCGCCGCGCCTTAATTGGTACAATGATTCGCAATTCCAATGCAGCAATTGTGGGGGTCCAGGAAATGATCCCTTCTATGCGGGAAGATATAAAAAAACTGTTGACCTCTGATTACAGTATCCGCGGTTTGGGACGTAACAAATCTTTGGGAGACGAGCAGTCAGCTATCATTTTGAAGAATGATGATGTAACTGTTTCCTTTGACAAAACTTTTTGGTTATCAAAGCATCCCGAAAAAAATGGAAGCCGGGCTTACTATGCCTTTTTCCCCAGAATTTGTACGGTATGCGAGGTATATGTCAAGGAATTTAACTGCAAAATCAGGGTTTTCAATACCCATTTTGACCATATCTGCGGGATGGCACGCAATCTAAGCGTTCGGATTATTTTGCAGTATATGCATCGCTTGAATCAAATCGAAAAGCTGCCCATTATCCTGATGGGAGATTTGAACGCCAGACCTGATAGTCGTCCAATTCGCATGCTGTCAGAGAACTTCCATGACTACCCGGATATTCACCTGACCAGTGTTTGGCACAGTGTTGACACTTCTCAAATCGGCAGCACTTATCATGGATTTAAAGGGAAAACCACGGGCCGGCCTATTGATTATATTTTCGTCAGTGATGAATTTGTCATTGATGAAGCATATATTGACCGCACCAATTTCGATGGTCGCTATCCATCAGATCATTATCCGTTAATAGCGGTGTTGAGATTGAAAGAATCGTAAAAAAGTCCCCGCTTTGGAAGGATGCTTCCTGGCGGGGATTTTACTTATGCTGGTATCACAGAAGACTGTCCAGAATACGACCGTCGGTGGAAATGGTTACGACCTGCCAGGGAAGGAATTTCCCACTATTCTGCAAAGCAGTTTTGACCGCATGAGTCAGACCGCCACAGCAGGGGACCTCCATGCGGACGACTGTGACACTTTGGATGTCATTGTCCCGAAGAATTTGTGTCAACTTTTCTGAGTAATCCACAGGATCCAATTTGGGACAGCCGACCAAGGTGATGTGTCCTTTGATGAATTTTTCATGGAAAGCGGCGTATGCATAAGCAGTGCAGTCAGCAGCGATCAGGAGCTTTGCGCCATGGAAATAGGGTGCGTTTACCGGAGCAAGACGGATCTGTACCGGCCACTGACGGAGCTGTGACGGGGAAAATTCCACTGCAGCCGCAACTGTTTCTTTCCGTTCGATGGACCGGGACTGAGAACCGGGACATCCGCAAGGCAGAGGAGTCTCTTCTTTTTGCCGGCGAGCAGCTTGGACAGCTTCGTGGTCATAAGCAGCGGCTTCCCGTTCCACAAAAGTAATTGCTCCAGTGGGGCAGGTCGGGAGACAATCACCCAATCCATCACAGTAGTCGTCCCGGAGAAGTTTGGCTTTTCCATTGACCATCCCGATGGCGCCTTCATGACAGGCCTTGGCACAAGCGCCGCAGCCGTTGCATTTCTCTTCATTGATTTCAATAATTTTACGAATCATATTGATTCCTCCAGTTCATTTGATTGGCTTTGTGATTTAAGTATACTGTAATGTTAGCAGAAAGTCCGTTGTTATAGCAACGAAATTGAGATTTTATGTTTTCAATATTTTGCAGTCGGCATTTTTGCAATTGTATTTCCAACCGTAAGTTGGAAAAAAGCTTTGCTGTCAAACTGACTCGTTATTGATTTTGGTACTATAAGCTCGGTAAAATATAGTTGTGGCCACAAAATTAAAATGAGGTGAATCGTATGGCAACTATTAAAATTAATGAGCAAATTGCTTTTTTAAGGAGAGAGAAAGGTCTTACACAAGAAGAACTCGCCAATGCGCTTGGTGTTACAAATCAAGCAGTTTCTAAGTGGGAATCTGCCCAATGTTGTCCGGACATTCAGCTCTTACCGGAGCTTGCAAAACTATTTGATGTGTCGGTAGATGAGCTTCTCGGCTATAGGGCAACAGATGGATTAGGTGCTGTCTGTCTAAAAATCAAAGACTATTTTACGGCTTTGCCCGCAAAGGCCTCATTCGAGAACGCATATCGCATTGCAGCACTTTTGCACGAAATAGTATCCACAGACGGCTATAAGAACAAAGTTCCTTGGAAGGAAAAGGACTATTCTGTTAATGAAGTATCATCTTGGGGACTCTCCATATGTTCTGAACCAGAAGGCAGCACCGGAAGGAAAAACAACAGCATCTTCTTTTCTTTGGGAGGTGGGTATATCCCACCGAATGGTGCTCAAATGCGTGAACTTAAGGGCACAATGGAGCAATTCTCAAATCTGAATGTGCTGAAGATGTTATGCACTTTATATGAATTGACAGTTTCTAATTTCATATATCTCTACATCTCCTTAAAAAATGCTGTATTTACAAGGGTTTTCGCGCTTTGGCGTTTTGGTGGCTACGCCATTTTTACGCCATTTGCGCATCGACTTGTATTAAGTTATATCAA
>CALXBD010000063.1 GCA_944386445.1 uncultured Clostridia bacterium | reverse complement strand
TCACTAGACGACTTCGCAAAACAGCTTGCTATCCACAACCGTCGCTCCAACAATTTCCCTATGAGGCCCCTCCATTGGCTTTCTCCTTTAGAGTTCTCTGTCCAATATCTTTGACAATCCTACACGGAGCAGCCTACGGGAAAGATCATCTGATGCAGATTCACCCCGTCATTTTAGAAATACAAGGAGGTCAAGCCTATGAGGCACTGGTTAAGCCGCTGTATTATTTTTTTACTTTGTTTGGCGCTACTGCCGGGGCTGCCGCTGTTGGCTGCTCCCATATTTCCTGCCGTCACCCCATCGTTATCGGCACAGATGGGCATGGCAGATTTTCCCGAAGGTGCGGAAACAATTTTGCCGGAAGGTTCATCCGACATGACCTCTCTTCCGTCGGCTTCCGATGGCAGGAGCGAACAAACAGAGGCTTCCGATATCAGCCTTCCGCCCTATTATTTAATTTTAGACGTTGAAAGTGACAGTGTTCTCCAATTAACGCCTGCAGAATACATTATGGGCGTGACTGCGGCAGAGATGCCGATTTCTTACGAAACAGAAGCGCTGAAGGCACAGGCTGTGGCCGCTCATTCCTATGCGTTGTGGCAGATGGGCAGGCAACTTGAAAATCCCGATTCTTCCTTAAAAGGCGCATTTCTTTCTACTGATTCGGCCCACTTTCAGGCATATCTGTCCGAAGAGGAGCGCAAAGCTCTTTGGGGCGATGGGTTTGAAGAAAAGGAAACCAAACTTCGGGAAGCTGTTCAGTCTGTTATCAATCAGATTCTGACCTATCAGGGTGAACCGGTGGCAGCAGCCTTCCATGCGCTGTCTGCGGGGGAAACCGAGTCAGCAGAAAACGTATGGGGACAGGCACAAGCCTGTCTGACACCGGTATCCAGCCCCTGGGATGCAGATAATCCGGAATTAACTGCAGAAACCGTCTTTACGGTTCAGGAAGCGGCAGCGATTCTCAGTGCCCGGCTGGAAGCACCCCAAATGAGTGAGGATCCTTCTGAGTGGATTACAATTCAGAAACGGTCTGCCTCAGGAATGGTCACAGAAGCACAAGCCGGCGGAACAACCGTTTCCGGGACAGAGCTGCGGGAATGGTTCGGACTGCCCTCCGCTAATTTTGAAGTTGCATTTTCCGACGACGCATTTTGCTTTACAACCAAAGGGAAAGGCCATGGCGTTGGTATGAGCCAATATGGTGCCAACGCCATGGCGCTGGAGGGAAGCGACTTTTCAGAAATTCTTCTTCATTATTATCCCGGAGCGGTTATCTCCGTCCTGCAATCCGAATCCACCCCGGAAGAATCAAGCCAATCGTAGATCTATGCGGAAATCAGAGCCTTCAAAGTGTTCTTGACGCGCAGACGGCAAAAGCGTATAATGAAAAAAATGACGAATAAGGAGGATTTTTGATGCTGCTGATTCGCAATGGATTGGTCAAAACCATGGAAGGCCCTGATATTGAAAATGGCCAGATTCTGATTGATAACGGAAAAATTCTCGCGGTAGGTCAGGAACTGGAAGTTCCTGCGGGGACGCCCGTACTGGATGTCGGCGGCTGCCTGGTCGCGCCGGGATTTGTAGAGGCACATTGCCACATCGGGCTGGAAGAGGAAATGGTAGGTGCTGTTGGAAACGACGTCAATGAAGCGACAAATCCGCTGACACCTCAAATGCGGGCC
This sequence comes from uncultured Clostridia bacterium, assembly GCA_944386445.1. Classification (GTDB taxonomy): domain Bacteria; phylum Bacillota; class Clostridia; order Oscillospirales; family Ruminococcaceae; genus Merdivicinus. The sequence continues at coordinate 18,610 of CALXBD010000063.1, read as the reverse complement.
ATCGACGCCATCAATCCTATGGACGAAGCCTTTGATGAGGCGTTGAAAAACGGTGTTACCTGCGCGGTTACAGGGCCGGGAAGCGCCAATGTCATCGGCGGCACCTTTTGCGCAATCAAACTGTTTGGGAAACGGGTAGACAAAATGGTCGTCAAATCCCCGGTTGCCATGAAGGCGGCTTTCGGCGAGAATCCCAAACGGGTGTACGGTTCTTCCAAGCAGACTCCTTCCACTCGGATGGCCACGGCTGCCTTGTTAAGAGGGCTGCTGTTTAAAGCTCGCCGGTATGAGGAGGATTGGGCTGAATACGAAAAGGACCCTGAAAATAAAAAGCGGCCGGACTTTGACATGCAGCTGGAGGCCATGCGGCCGGTTATCCGTGGGGAGATCCCGCTGAAATGCCACGCGCACCGCGCCGACGACATCTTTACCGCCCTGCGGATCGCAAAGGAATTCTGCCTGAAAATCACGCTGGATCACTGCACCGACGGCGCTTTGATCGCCGACGAGTTGGCGGAAGAAGGCGTACCGGTTTTGATTGGCCCGTCTTTTGGAAGCAAGACAAAAATTGAATTGGCTCATAAGAGCTTTTCCACTCCCAAAGCGATGGCAGACGCTGGACTTCTGACCGCAATTATTACGGATGCGCCGGTTATTCCCTTGCAGTACCTGCCGTTATGTGCCGGCCTTGCGGTAAAGGAAGGACTGGCAGAAGAGAAGGCGTGGAAAATGGTTACCATCAATCCGGCGCGCATTGCCGGGATCGCCGACCGGGTAGGAAGCTTAGCACCGGGCAAAGATGCCGACATTGCTATTTTCCGCGGTAATCCCCTGACGGATGTGGACTTTCACACCGTGGCCACGCTTGTAAACGGCGAAATCGTTTATCGACGCTAATTTTTAACACAAGATATAAAACGGTGTCTTCCTCACCCGGAAGACACCGTTTTTATCATTTCAATATGTGCGCTTCAAAAACTTCCCTTTTCGGAAAAACAGCAGCACTAATCCCAAAAAACATATAAAATCAGAAATCCGCAGCCGATCAAAAAGGACAATTTCCACTGCGGCGGTAGCCAACAGAATTCCCACTGCAAGCAGAGCAGCAAACCGCCCTCTGCCGGCTGCGTACCAGGCTGCCGCTCCAAACAAAGGCGACACCAGCGAGAATGCAGCCCACCCCCAAGCCATCACTGATGACCAGGGGCTTTGAGCAAAATAGGCCATCATATAGTAAGCGCTCAGCATCCCGATGCAAAAAACAGGAAGATAAACGGCCGCCTGAAAGGGGCTGCCGCTGGGTACGGCAATCAGCGCCCCCAACAGGACCCATACCGACATCTGGGAAAACACATCTCCCAGATAGCCACCCTGTAAATCCAACGCCTTGGCCAACAAGCCGAATCCCACTCCTGCTACCGCCGACGCCAGCAGCAAAAGCGCCGTCTTTGACAACGGCTGAGGCCGAATCTCACGGATTTGATTCAATTTCATACGTTCATCGCCTTTCACACAAGAAGAGCCAGCGTACCGACCACGATCAACCCCAAGCCTATCGCTCCCCGCCGATCCAGACGTTCACCAAGGAAAACTCGAGAGAATGCCACTGTCAGTAAAATGCTCAATTTGTCTACCGGTACCACCACACTTGCAGGCCCATCCTGCAGCGCACGATAATAGCATAACCATGACCCGCCGGTAGCTGCTCCGGACAAAATCAAAAACAGCCAGCTTTTGCCATCGATCTGCGGCAGTCCTTTCTGTTCTCCGGTAATACATACAACGATCCAGGCCATGACCAACACTACACCCGTTCGAATTGCCGTGGCAAGATTCGAGTCCACTCCCTGTACGCCAATCTTTCCAAGGATTGACGTCAAACTGGCAAAAAGCGCTGACAGCATCGCATAAAAAAGCCAACCCCTGCCCGCGATCTTTTCTTCCGAAGGCGACTCTTTCCGACGAATCATCAAAAACGTGCCGATTCCGATCAGCAGAATCCCGGCCCCTTTCCATAAATCCACCGGTTCCCTCAGTAGTATAAAAGCCAGTAGAATCGTCAGCACCGTACTGGATTTATCCACCGGTGTCACCCGGTCAATATCCCCGAGCTGAAGTGCCCTGAAATAGCAAAGCCATGAGACGCCTGTCGAAAGTCCCGACAAAATCAGAAAAAGCAGGGATTTCATATTGATCGTTCCCAGCCCAGACTGTGCGTCGGTAATAAACACAATTAGCCAAGCGAATATCAGAACTACTCCTGTGCGTAAAGCCGTAGCGAGATTGGAATTGACCTTCCGAATACCGCATTTTGCAAGAATGGCCGTCAATCCGGCAAACACTGCTGAACCGCATGCATAAAAAAGCCACACACTAATCTTCTTCTTTCTGGCCGCTATACCGATCATTATTTTCGCGGATATAGGCGGAAGGGGTCATCCCTGTCTCTTTTTTAAAGATGTAGTTAAAATAGGATTGCGAGGAAAATCCGCATTCCATGGCAATATTGGACAACGGAATATTTCCTATCAACAGCATCTCACGGGCTGCGCGGATCCTGCGATCAAGAATGTATTTACGCGGCGTCTTCCCCATTGCCGCGCAAAAAAGTTTGTGGAAATAAATCGGGCTGTAGCTGACCTGTGCAGCCAAGGACTCCAATGACAAGGGATAGCGGTAATTCGCATCGATATATTCCAGAATAAATCGCAATTTTCGATCATTGATCCTCCCCGGCAGCATTGTCTGCTGCCTTACAAATCTCCCCGCATCTTCATGAAGCAAGCCAATCAGTTCCAGCAGTTTAGCACCCATGCGGACTTCCCATTCATAGCTGTCTTCCACTTCAATTTCCCGCATAGCGTCTAAAATAGAAGCGTACTCCTCTTCACGACTGGTCTCAAAAATTTCGGGCACCGTATCCAGCAGCTCCTGAATCGCGGGATCCTTCGTCTGAAATTTAAGATAGCGGCACTTAAAATGCAGCGTACTGCGCCGTTCCTGTCCAGGCTTAACAAAAAGGATACTTCCCTGCTCAATTGGATGGGGAACTCCGTCCAGCCAGGCGGTACCGCCTGCTTCGATATGCTGTTCAATCTCGTATGTCGTAACATGACGGGAAGTTGTTTCTGTCATTCCGGGAAAACAATTGCGGCTGTCAAAAAGCCCCAGGGCTACAATTTCAGGCACTGTTAAACTCATATTGCGTTCCTCTGAAAATAAAATTTCAACAATTTTGAGTAAGAATTTGCTAGGAAAACAATTAAAAATCCCTTATAATTTTGGTTGAAAGGCAATCTTTCTACAGCATTATCTTATAATAAAAAATCAAAATTGTAAAGTCCCAAAGGAGAATTGCCATGAAAGTTACTTATCTAGGCCAAGCTGGCCTCTTATTTGAGACCAACGGTCTGAAAATCGTTGTGGATCCCTACCTTTCCGACAGTGTTGCCAAGGTCAATCCTAAAAACTGGCGGCGGGTACCGGTAGACGAACGTTTCCTGCAGATTAAGCCGGATGTGCTGATCTGCACCCATGACCATCTGGATCATCTCGATCCGGAAACCTTGGAACATTATTTTGTTCCCGGCGCAAAAATGACGGTTCTGGCGTCGGCCAACGGCTGGGCTAAGCTTCGTCAATACGGTGGGGACAACAATTATGTCCTTTTCGACCGCCATACCGAATGGACACAAAATGAGGTCCGGTTCATTGCTGTTAAAGCCGTCCATTCCGACGTGACAGCCATCGGCGTTATCATCGAGGCGGAAGGCAAGCGGTATTACATTTCCGGCGATACCCTTTACAGCCGCGATCTGCTGGAAGACCTGGAAGGCTCCTTTGAAGCCGCTTTCATGCCGGTAAACGGTGTGGGTAATAACATGAACATGGCGGATGCTGCCAGACTTGCCGGCCAGTTGGATGCCAAATACATTGTGCCTGTCCATGTCGGACTGTTTGACGAACTGAGCGGTCAAGACTTGCAGGTTTCCAACCGGGTGGTTCCGGAAATTTATCATGAAATCTGTTTGTCGGGGGAGGCTTCCAAATGAAGGTAACAGATGTCAAAACCTTTGTTGTAGACTGTTTCCGCACCAACTGGGTCTTTGTGAAGATTTATACCGACGAAGGAGTCACAGGGGTCGGAGAAGCTACTCTGGAATATAAAGAACACGCTCTTTTGGGAGCGGTAGACCATATCCGGGATTACCTGATCGGAAAGAACCCGCTGGATGTGGAGAAGCACTATCACGATATCTACCGGGACGCATACTGGAGAGGCGGAGCTGTGCTTATGAGCGCCCTTTCCGCGGTAGAGTGTGCCTTATGGGACATTCTGGGCAAACATCTGGGCGTACCGGTTTATCAGCTGCTGGGCGGCCGGGTCAATGACAAAGTCCGGATTTACGTAAACGGGTGGTTTGCCGGAGCAAAAACGCCGGAAGAATTTGGAGAAAAAGCAAAAATTGCTGTCCAGCGCGGAATCACGGCCATGAAATGGGATCCTTTCGGCAAAAGCTATCTGGAAATTTCCAATAAAGATCTGGACACGGCTCTCCGCTGCGTAGACGCAGTCCGGCAGGCCGCAGGACCGGAAGTCGATTTGCTGATTGAGGGCCACGGCCGCTTCAATGTCCCCACGGGGATCAAGATCGCAAAAGAGTTGGAGCAGTTTAAGCCCATGTTCTTTGAGGAACCGGTTCCGCCGGATAATCTGGAAGCGCTGAAAGCTGTCCGGGATAAATCGCCGGTAGCCATTTCCGCAGGAGAACGGCTTTACACTCTCCGCTCATTTAAGGATCTCTTTGAGATGCGGGCGGCTGACTACATCCAGCCGGATGTGAGCCATGCCGGCGGTATCATGGAGCTGAAAAAGATCGCCGCAGCTGCCGAAGCTTACTACATTCCCTTTGCGCCTCACAACCCCAGCGGTCCGGTGGCCAACGCAGCCACCCTTCAAATTGCTGCCTGCTGTCCTAACTTCTCTATTTTGGAAATTATGTACAGCGACGTGGAATGGCGCAAGGATATTACCAATGAAGCGTTGGAATATGCTGATGGATACCTGAAAATCCCTGACCGGCCCGGCCTGGGGATCGAGATCGATGAAAAGGCTTGTCTGGCGCATCCTTATAAACCCCACACCCTCCGCCATTACACCGGGGCGCTGACGGATATTCGCCCTGCCAAAACTGAATTCTATTTTTGAGGAGGAACCTTTATGAAACAATCCGTGCTTGTCACGGGTGCCGCTGACGGTACCGGCTATGCCATCGCCAGGCGATTTGCCTCAGAAGGATATGATGTTTTCCTTACCAGTCGGGACGAGGAACGGGCGGCCAAAGCTGCGGCAAAGCTTTCGGAAGAAACCGGTGTCTCTGTTGTAGGCTATGGCCTGCCGGTGGGAGATGAAAAACTTGTGATCGACCTGTTTGCAGACATCCGTCAGAGAGGATACCTGCTCAGCACACTGGTGCTCAATGCCGCCAACCTGGGGATCGGACAGGTTGCGCTGGATGTGCCGCTGGAAGAATTCCGCGCAGTCATCGATACCAACATGGTATGGAATTTCTCGATTGCCCGCCAGGCAGCCCTCCAGATGAAGGAAGCTGGCGGAGGCGCAATTGTCTTTATTACCTCCAACACCGCTTACCGTGCCATTCCGGACCGGGTCGCTTACGGAGCTTCCAAGAGCGGCATCCTCGGCATGATGCGGTCGCTGGCCCTTGACTGGGGACAATATGGCATCCGGGTCAATTCGGTACTGCCGGGAATGATCAAGACTTCACGCTGGGACCATAACGTGGGAGATGTCCGCCATGCGCCTTCCGTTCATACCCCGCTAGGAGATATTGCGGAATTTGACGACATTGCCAACGCGGCTTGGTTTTTGGGAAGCAACCAGTCTCGCAACACAACAGGGGCTGAAATCACTGTCGACGGCGGCAATATGATTCAGTTATACCCGGTCATCCGCTGACCGGATTATCAAGTGCATACAAAAGGAGGATTTCTATGGAACGCTTAAAAAAAATCGGAAGAATTATTCCCAAAAACTCTGCGGAGATTGCTGATTCCCGCCTGGGAATCGGCTTTGAGAAGCTGGACCGCGGCGTTTTTGACCCGGAAAAAGCTTATGATAAAGTAGCCGCTACCGGAGTCAAATGGGTCCGGATCCAGTCCGGATGGGCTCGAACCGAAAAGGAAAAAGGCGTTTACTCTTTTGAGTGGATCGACTCAATTGTAGACAATCTGATTCAGAGGGGCTTACGGCCCTGGATCTGCCTTTGCTACGGCAACGGAATTTACGACGAAGCAGCGGCAAAGGTTTTTGGAGCCGCCGGCTGCCCGCCGATCCACACGGAAGAGCAGAAAAAAGCTTGGGCTAATTACTGCCGTACCATAGCCGCCCGGTATAAAGGAAAGGTAGACCATTTTGAGGTGTGGAACGAACCGGATGGCCAGTGGTGCTGGAAACACGGAGTGAGTGCGGAAGAATTAGGCAGATTTACTATAGACACTGTCAAGGCTGTCCGGGAAGGAAACCCGGATGCTTACCTCATCGGCGGCGTAGTCTGCCTGCGTCCCCTGACATTTCTGAATACGGCGCTCAACACTGGCATGGGCGAGGTAATTGACGCCATCAGTTTTCATGAATATACAGCCCGTGAAACAGAGGTGCTGGAACGTGTACGGGCATTACGGGCACTTGGAAAGCGATTTAATCCCAACATGGAAATCATCCAGGGTGAATCCGGATCTCAATCCCGGGCCGGAGGAAATGGTGCGCTTCGGGAAGGCGGCTGGACCCAGGCAAAACAGGCAAAACAGCTTTTGCGCCATGCGATTATCGACTTAATGGCAGATGTGAAATTTACATCTTACTTCTCCTGCATGGATATGATCGAGGCTTTACGCGGCACCGTCGGCAACAAAGAAAGTTATCTGGATTACGGATATTTCGGAGTTTTAGGAGCAGATTTTGATGAAGACGGCGTTGCTACCGGCGAATACACTCCCAAACAGTCCTATTGGGCGCTCCAGAACCTGAGTTCAATTTTCACAGGCCAGGTAAAAGCCGTTGATTTGCCGGTACTGGTATTGCCTGAATACTCGGGATGGATTTTCGGAGATGATCTTTCGCTCTCCAAGCTGACACTTTCCGGCTTCCGCAAGGAAAACGGCACGACTGCCATCGCTTACTGGGCTCCCACCGACCTGATGACCACTTCTTATGAAGGAACTGTCTCCCTTGAGATTGTTGCAGACCCCAATACCGTACTGCGGCTGGTGGATCCCATGGATGGCTCCGTCTATGAAATCCCAGCGGAGATGATTGAGCAGGAAGGCAATGGATGCTTCCGGCTGAAACATATTCCCGTAAAAGATTATCCCATGTTCCTCTGCTTCGATGGATTCGAAAAATAAGCAATCAGCAAAAAGGCGTCCGCCGTGTGGCGGACGCCTTTTCCTTTCTCAGATAAGCGTGTTAAACCGATACATTTTTCCCGAAAAGGACCTTCTTCCAGAGGATTACTGCCAAAAATACCCCGACTGCGCCGGAAGCAAGCAATCCGCCGAACGTCCATCCGATTCCTGAAAAAAGCAGCTGCGGAACCGCGGTCAGATTAAAGCCCATATGAGCTGTGATACAAAGGGTCAGCGTCCCCGAACGCTCCCGGATCACACAAAAAAGAAGTCCCATTCCCGCCGCATAACAGATCCAAAGGAGCTGACCGTGGGCAAATCCAAATAAGGCCGAGGAGGCAATTGCAGCCACCCAGAAGGGGAATCCCTCCCGAAAAAATCCGAATATATACCCCCGAAAAAGGATTTCCTCAAACACCGGCGCTAAAATTGCCACCGACACCAGAGACAATACCGCATGGGCAGGATCATAGACTCCCTGAGACTGTTCCGCATATTCACCGATCAACGCTTCCGGCAAAGGGAGAAGTGTTAGCAGCGCACTGACGGCTGTATTGGCACAGATTCCAAAACCCAGGGCGCCCACATGTGCCGTCAGCGTAGAGCAGCCTGGTGTCCATGCAGCAGTTTTGCGAAACGATTTTCCAAAAAGTGCTGCAGCGCCCATCACTGCCAGGGCGGACAATGCAGTACCGAAGTATCCCAGGTAATCCAAAAGCTGCTGTCGGTAATCCGGAAACAGTATGGCGCCTGCCAAATATAACAGATTCGGCAGCAAAAACCATGCCAAATAAACTGCCACTCCTAAAAACAGAGCCTTTAACATCGTACGAACAGACTTCACACTGCCACCCCCTTGTACCATTATACTACGGTTTTCAGAAAGGATGTTGGAATTTTTGCAAATTTTCAAATCATAATTTTTCTTCCAGCAGCTTCAGCTGTTTTCGGAACCGCAGGAACAGAACACCTGCCAAGATTCCCGCCAACGCTGCAGTGCCCGCAAAATTCAGCCACATTCCCGTCAAACCAAGGGGCCAAAATGCTGCAATCAGCAGCACCGGAAAAATCAGCGCGGTGGATACGGATATCAGAGAGGCCTCCATGGGTTTGTCTACAGCGGTCATATAGCTTTGGACGGCAAAGGAGAACCACCGCAGAAGATATGTAATCGAAAAAAGCTGCAACGCGAATTGGGCGGTCCCTAAAAGTTCAGCGCCGGCATCTTGTGTGAACAATCTGGCGATCTGGGCAGGGAACAGGAAAATACACACGGCGGCCGTGAGCGAAATAACAGCGCTTGCCGCAAAACAACACTTCTCGATTGCCTTAACGCGGTCATACCGTTTGGCACCCCAGTTATATCCCACCGCCGGCTGAAGAGAATCGCATACACCATACATCAACGGCTGAACCATATCTCCCACGTACATCAAGATTCCGTAAATCAGTACGGCATCTGCGCCTCCCAGACGCAGCAGAACCGCATTCATCAGAATAGATGCCACACGTCCTGCAATATTGTTTAAAAAGTTCGGACTGCCGCAGGCAATGATTTGACGCACCATAGCGCCGTGAAACCTTGGAACACATAAGCGCAGCTGCATTTTTCCCCTCCAGAAAGGATAGAAGGCGACCAACGCTGCCGCGAACATGCCGCTGCAGGTAGCAAGAGCAGCTCCCCATATGCCCCAGCGCAGCACAAAAAGAAAGAAAAATTCCAAAGTTGCTGTCAGTACCGACATAAAAATATTCAGCCACATACTCATATGGACCTTGCCGCAAATTCGCAGATAGTTGTCCATGGCAAACACAATGGTGGTTACCGGTGAGCACAGGGCATACACCCGGACATATTGAACCGCCAGTGCTGCCAGTTCTCCTTCTGCCCCCAGCATACTGAGCAGCAGTGGCGCAGATAAATATAAAACTGCCCCTATCAACACGCCTGTTCCGACGATCATCAGGCAGGCACATGTAAATATATTGTTAGCTTCTTTATCTTGTTTGCGGCCCAGATTGATAGAAATCGGAACTGCGGATCCGACGCCGATCAGATCTGCCAGGGAAAAATTAATAATTACAAAGGGGAACGCTAAATTTAAAGCGGCAAAAGCCGTACTGCCCAGAATTTTGCCTACGAAAATCCCGTCCAACAATCCATACAGGGAGGATGCCAACATACTGATCGCTCCCGGAATCGCCGCCAGAAAAAACAAACTGATAGGCGATTTTTGAATAAACAATTCTTTGGTTTCCATGTCTGTCTTCTCCAAAACAATGTGATTTAAGAAAAATGCTCCAGTACTTCCCGGTTCAGGCTCTCGGTGAAGGTCTGCAGCGCTGCTGAAAAGTCCGGCGAATGAGTCTGCAAAGTTTCTTCATATGCTCTCTGCTCCAGCGCGTAGACCGCATTTAACGCGCTGCGTGCGGCCTTCCGCCCGGCTTCTGTCAAAAAAACCCTCTTTTCATGGGTATGTTCTTCCGGCACCAGTTCCACCAGCCCTGTAGCCACACACTCCTTAACAATGGTATTGAGCGTTGTTTTAGGAATCAGCCACTCCCGGCTGATTTCAATTTGTGAATGTGTTTTCCCATCATCCAGTGCGTAAAGCAACGTCAGTGTATTTTCTTTTATGCCGATTTTTTTTGCCATCAGTGAATAAATACCTGTTATTACATTGATGCTGATCATTACATCGCGTATTTCATCCCGATTGTCTTGCATTTGAATCCCTCCAACAAAGGCAAAATCCGAATTCGTACTACATATTATAGTACGAATTCGGATTTTGTCAAGACAGCATTTTCTGCATATTTGAAGTATTGCCCTTATATTGGCTGTTTTAATATATACGGCAAGCATTTTCCTACAAAATATGAAGCTTCTCCTGGATTTCCGCAATATTTACATCGCAGACATCCACCTGGCTGCGAATTGCCAGTGCCGCAGCAGTGCCGGCAGCTTCCCCGATGGCAAGGCATATCGGCATAACCCGAAAATTGGAATGGGCCATATGGGTGCCGGAAATATTTCTTCCGCACAGAAGCAGACCTTTGACCTTTTCAGGAAGCAAACATTCATAGGGAATGGTATACCCTTTCGGTTGAGGGAACTTAGCCTGAACGCCGGTCTTATCCAGACCAGACCCGGTCAAATTGTGAACGTCAAAGTTAAAGTGAGCGCCGATAACGACCCGGTGTTCAAACTGTCTTGCCTCCAGGATATCCTGTTCTGTAAGGGTATATTTTCCTTTGAAGTGGCGGGTTTCACGAATTCCAATGAGAGAAGCAGCGCTGATGACATAGCAATGCTCATAACCCGGCACATATTCCCGCAAGAAATTTACAATTGGGATGATCTGCTTGCGACATTGAATCTCGGCCTTAGTCAGATCTTCTGTTTCTGTCCCGTCAATTCCCACCGCATTTGTCATATTGCAGGTAACGATTCCGGGGATTGTCGATTTGTAAAGCAGCACATGGCCTGCAGGTGCCGGCAAAAGCTCTTTGGCAAGGGCCTGCAGCTCGCCCCTGTCAGTATCCACCTTCGTTTCAAACGAACCCGGGAATACAGCCCGCTCCATATCGACCCCCGCAACCTTGAACATCAAAGTTGCAGGCTGCATCAAACCATTCTCCGGGTTTCCCTTCGAGTATTCCGCCCCTGCTTTATAAGCCACGTCACCATCTCCGGTGCCGTCAATTACCACACTGCAGCTATAGGCAACAAGGCCAGATTTGCCTGAAGTTACAATTCCGATCACAGTCCCTTGCTCCATGATCACATCGCACACAAAGGAATATAAAAGGAGATCGACACCGGCTTCTTCCAGCATTTCATAGTATGTAATCTTAAGCATTTCCGGATCGATGGCAACGGTTCGAGCCTGGTCAAAATAGTTTTTTTCAGCCGCTCTGTCCAAAATTTCCCGATAAAGGCGGCTGTCGCAAGTGCCGGTAAAATGGCTCATCAGTCCTGTAGTAGAGATTCCTCCCACGCTTCCCTGCCATTCTACCAGAAGTGTCTTTGCTCCGCCCCTTGCCGCCATGACTGCCGCTGCAATCCCGGAGGGACCCGACCCGGCAACAATTACATCATAATGCTTCTTTATTTCCATGTTCTGTCCGTCCTTTCGTCTGTCACTGGTTCAATTATAGGCCAACGGTTGACAAAATACCTGCAGCAAACTACAATTAAGTTGTAATTTCGTGCAAAAGGAGCGGGGTTCATGCAGATAGCGGAAGAAATCGATCTGTATATTCAGCGCATCAGCAAAGATTATGGGCTTTCCATTACGCTTCATCCCTGTGGTAATGAACAGCTCATCTCCAAAAGCAACCTAATCAAATACAATATTCATTCACCGGGATACTGCCTGTATCTGAAAAGCAATCCCGCCGTACTGGAAAAGTGTATCCGGAAGCAGCAGAATATCGCGGAAAGGCTGGCTGTTACGGATCGCTTTACCGGTGTATGCCATGCAGGTGTTAAAGAAAGGGTCTACGGCATTTATGACAGCGGCAGGTATATGGGCTTTATCTCCGTCAGCGGATATCAGGCGGACGCGTCTGTTGCCCGCCCGCGAATCAATCGTATCTGTGAAGAGTTTTGCTTTTCCCGACCGCTTCTAGATGAATCCTATTCAAAGCTGTCTCGTGATTTTCCAGATGAAGCGCTTCTTGACAGTTTGGTGATCCCGCTTTGCCGTATGATCGAATATGGGAATTTCTATATGGAACAGACTTCCAAGGACCTTGCGGAGAGTTTATATATCAAAATACTCAGATATATAAACGCAAACTTTTGCCGCGAAATCTCTGTCGGCCAATTGGCCGAAAAATTTTCTGTCAGTCCTTCCCAAATCAGCCACACCTTTAAACGCATGAATGGGAAAAGTATAGCTGAATATGTCGCATTTCTCAGAATTGAACTGGCAAAAAGCGTACTATGCATTACACCGGAAAGTATTACAAATATCGCGATTATGTGCGGATTTTCGGATCACTGCTATTTCAGCAATGTTTTTCGCCGTCTTGTCGGGATGTCTCCCGCAAAATACCGACAAAAGTTTAGAAAAAAGGAAAGCTCCCCGAAGGGAGCAAAAAAATAGTTTTTCAATTTTTGGGAGAACCACCTGCATAATCGGAGGAATACCAGTAGGTATTGTTATGGATCGTTTGTCTTTCGCCATCTTGAAAAATAAGTGTTATTTTCTTCGGCCATAAACAGGCAGTGGCAGAATTATAAATTGTAGCATCCCAATATGCATCTTGCTGCTCTCCAACATCTAATGGTCCAGTATAATTTAAAGTCATTATATGGGTATCGTAAATATCACACCTAGCGGGATCACCTACTCGATTATAGTAAGCCATTTCAACGTTTATGTAGTTAATAACTTTATTCCCAGTATTTTTAAATGATATTGTTACATCCACCCCACCAACATAGTTGACAGAAAAATTCACTTTACGGATATCTACAAATGGTTTTTCTACGGATAATTCTATTGCATCAGTCAGATTGGCTTTTCCAGTCAGACTTTGCCGTGTTACTTTTCCCTCATAGCCACTGACTGAATCTTGAATTGTTTCTTCATATATAACTGATATATTATAGAATCCTGCCTGATGCAATTCATCAATTGCTTCTTGCTCTGTTTTGTTCGTAACTTTTGGAACAGTAGTGCCTTTTCCGAGGCTTACAAAAACTGTTACCTCATCCCCTTCTTCAAATGCATAAGAGTATGGTTTTATACGGACAACGCAGCCTTCCGGAATTGTATCGCTATACTCCTTGTCCTGTGCAACCAAAAGTCCTAATTCTAGCAAAACATCTTTCGCTTTTTCGAAACTTTCCCCTTCCAAATCCGGAAGAATTATTTTTTCACCTTTACTTACTTGAAGTGTTATTTGAGCACCCGGAGTAGTCAATTCTGTTGCTTCCGGTATTGTCTTTACAATCTTCCCCTTATCTACTGTACTGCTGTACACATATTCGATCTCACCAACAGAAAAGCCACTTGATGACAGTTCTGAAATAGCATATTGTTCATCTAAATTTGTAACATCCGGAACAGCAACAGGTGGTCCTAAACTAACTGTTAAAACCAGTTCATCAACAGAATCTACCGGTGTTCCCTTACTATGTGACTGTTCAAATACTGTATCTTTTTCATAATTTGAAGTATCTGTTACAATTCTATAGGGCAACCCATATTTTTGAGTCAGTACGATTGCTGCTTTTGAGGTTAGACCAATAAAACTAGGCAAATGTGTATTCTGATAATAGGAATAGAACGTCATTCCTCCCAGCAGTGCTACAACTATCAGAAAGCTAATAACGATTCCCCATATGAATCGCGGATAAAAGGCTCTTGCCATATATTTTGATATCTTTTGACCGCAATAAGGACAATAGGAAACTTTATCCGGTAATTCACTCCCGCATTTTGCACACTTCATTTTCTCATTCCCGATATTATTCAGAACTTTATAAAATACTTTTAACCAAATCCATTATATCATAAGTGTAAACTAAATTCAACAAATTAATTTGTTGAAAAATGAACTATCTAGATGTTAACAGAAAGAAATACGTTTTGAAACAAAGAAAAAGCAAGGAAAACCTAAATTTTCCTTGCTTTTCTTCATCTGGTGAGCCACCGGAGATTCGAACTCCGGACCCTTTGATTAAAAGTCAAATGCTCTGCCAACTGAGCTAGTGGCTCGTATCAGCGTTGATTTTCTCAACGCTAGATCATTATATCAAAATTCGAGGGGATTGTCAACCAAAAATCCAAATTTCATATAATTTCCCAATGTTTTCTAAAAAACATCTAAAAAACTATTTATAATGTTTTGTCAACAGTCATTCCGAATCAAATCTTCCAAACTTTCTCCGCGAACCACAACACGCGATTTCCCATCTTTAACCATTACCACAGGGGGAACAGGGACACGATTATACCGGGATGCCATCGAGTAGTTATAAGCTCCTGTTGCAAAAACTGCAAGCAGATCTCCCGGCTGTGCGGCTGCTAACGGAACATTTTCGCCGATCAGGTCTCCGCTTTCGCAGCAGCGCCCTGCTACGGTCACCATTTGTGACGCGGGTTCATCTGCCCGGTTGGCCAAAATCATATCATAACGGGATTGGTAGAGGATATACCGCGGATTGTCCCCCATCCCCCCATCTACCGACACATAGGTACGAATGCCGGGGATGTTCTTTACAGACCCCACCGTATAAAGCGTTGTTCCGGCCTCGCCTACAATTGCCCGGCCGGGTTCGATCAAAACAAAGGGCTGTGCGAGTCCGCATTTTGCGGCAGTTTTTTTCACTGCTTCTGAAACAGGGCCCATGTAATCTCCAAAAGGCACCGGTTCATCCGCATCTGTATACAGAATCCCGAAGCCGCCGCCAAGGTTCAAGTCCTCCAGCTCTACGCCAGTCTCCGCTTTTACCTGCCCCATGAACCCTACCATTACCTCTGCGGCATGGACAAACGGATCCACAGCAAAGATCTGGGAGCCAATATGGCAGTGAATTCCCCGCAGCCGGACGTTCTTAGCAGCAAGAGCCTCTTTCACTGCTTCCATTGCCTCGCCGGTTTCAAGAGCCAAGCCAAACTTAGAGTCGATCTGTCCTGTGCGAATGAAATTATGGGTATGCGCATCGATACCGGGCTTGATTCGCAGCAAAATCTGAGCCGTTTGATTTTTACTCTCTGCCAGGGCGCTCAGCTCGGCCAATTCGGTAAGGTTGTCCACTACAATCCGGCCGACGCCCCATTCCAAAGCTGCTTCCAGTTCCCGGTGAGTCTTATTATTCCCATGAAAACAGATTTTATCCATTGGAAATCCTACGCTTTTTGCGGTATACAGCTCCCCAAGAGAAACAACATCGGTACCGATCCCTTCATCCATGGCAATTCGGTAGATCTCCTTGCAGCAGAAAGCTTTGGATGCATAGCAAACCAATCCCTTGCCCTCATAGAACCGGTTCATCGAGTCCCGGAACGCAGCCATACTGTCCCGGACCATCTGCTCATCCATAACATAGAGAGGGGTTCCGTATTCCTTCGCCAAATCGGCTGCAGAAACCCCTCCCAGCATTAGCTGCCCATCTTCCACCTGAATCGATCTTTTCAAATTCATTCACACCTTTCACTTCAAACAGGGGCGAGGTTATTCCTCGTCCCTGCTTATCTCCTCAGGAGCTGAAAGCTCCTCCAGAATACCTCTCAGGACATCCACGCCTTCTCCTGTTTGGGAGGAAAAAGGCAAGATTGTCAATTCTTCCCCGCAGGGAAGCTCGTCCGCGATTGCGCTCAGACGCTCTTCCCGCTCCTTTTTATTCAGCTTATCGGCCTTAGTCAACACCACCAGAAACGGTCGTTCTGTCTCTATGAGGTAATTCACCATATCCACATCCAGCCGGGTCGCAGGATGGCGCATATCCACCAGCAGCACCACCAAAGCGATATCCCGCTGCTCATCATTCAAGTAGCCTTCGATGAGTTCTGCCCAGCGATCCTTTTCCGATTTAGCCACCTTGGCATAGCCGTAGCCCGGCAGGTCTACAAGATGAATTGTCTTGTCCAGATCATAAAAGTTGATCGTTGCGGTCTTTCCCGGGACAGCGCTGACTCTAGCCAGAGCTTTCCTCCCCAGAAGCTTGTTGATCAGAGAAGACTTTCCCACATTAGACCGCCCTGCAAAGGCAATTTCCATCCGTTTGGAAGGCGGCAACTGGCTTGCCCTACCATAAGCGGCTATAAACGATACATTCTGGTAATTCATATATTCCCTTTCGGCTTACTGCAAAGCAATCTGTTCTTTTTTCCCCTCTCCCATTGAGGGCATCGCCTGCGGCAGCGGCTGAGACTTATTTCCAGTTTCTGGTTCCCGCACCAACGCTCCCTTTAAGACCTCGCTGACATGGGAAACCGGCACAAAAACGATGTGGTCTTTTACCACCTGATCCACTTCTTCCAGGTCCTTGCGGTTCTCTTCAGGGATAAAGACGGTCTTGATCCCCATACGGTAAGCCGCCATAGATTTCTCCCGAAGTCCGCCGATGGGCAGGACTCTTCCCCGGAGCGTGACTTCGCCGGTCATTGCCACATCTCTGCGGACCGGGATGCCGCTCAGAGCGGAGGTAACTGCCGTAACCATCGTCACACCGGCCGACGGTCCATCCTTAGGAACAGCGACTTCCGGAGCGTGGATATGGATATCCTTATTCTTGTAAAAATCGGGGTCTATTCCATAACTATCCGCAATACTCCGGACATAGCTGACGGCAATTTGAGCAGACTCTGTCATAACATCTCCCAGCTGGCCTGTGATCTGAACCTTTCCGGTACCAGGAAGGACAATGGTCTCGATGTCCATGGTTTCGCCGCCCACAGATGTCCAGGCAAGGCCGGTTACAACCCCTACCTCATCGGTACGGCGCATCCCTTCATCCAGATACCGGGGCGCACCCAGCAGCTGTGAAATGGTTTTCTCTGAAATGGTAACGGATTCTGCTTCCCCGCTGACCACCTTTTTCGCGGTTTTCCGGCAGATTGATCCGATTTCCCGTTCCAGATTCCGGACGCCTGCCTCTCTGGTGTAACCGTCGATCAAAGCGTAGATTCCGTCCTTGGCAAACCGCAATTCTTTAGCCGTAAGGCCATGGCGCTTGACCTGTTTGGGGATCAGATGCTTCCGGGCGATATTCCACTTTTCCTCTCTGGTATAGCTGCCCATTTCGATGACTTCCATCCGGTCCAGCAAAGGCTGCGGGATTGTGGAGGTCGTGTTGGCGGTTGTCACAAACAGGACATCGCTCAGGTCAAAGGGGACCTCGATATAGTGGTCCCGGAAGGCGTTATTCTGTTCGCTGTCCAGCACTTCCAGCAGAGCCGCAGAAGGATCTCCTTTAAAGTCTGCCCCCATCTTGTCGACCTCATCCAGCAGCATCAACGGATTCCGGCTGCCGGCCTGTTTCATTGCGGTTATAATCCGACCAGGCATAGAGCCCAGATAGGTTTTCCGGTGACCGCGGATATCCGCTTCATCCCGGACGCCGCCTAACGAGATCCGGACATATTTTCTTCCCAGGGCCTTGGCTATGGACTTTGCGATAGAAGTTTTGCCCACGCCGGGAGGCCCTACCAGACAGATAATCTGTCCCTTGATATCCGGTGCCAGTTTCCGCACCGCGATCAGTTCCAAAATCCGTTCTTTGACCTTCCTCATACCATAGTGGTCCCGGTCCAGAACATGTGCTGCCCGTTCCACATCGGCATGATCCTTGGTCACCTTGTCCCAAGGCAGCTCGATACAGGTTTCAATGTAATTCCGGATCACCTGGGCTTCCTGAGACTGGGGCGGCATCTTATACAGCCGGTCACATTCCTTATAGAGCTTCTCCCTGGTCTCATCTGGCATATTCTTAAAGGACGCGATGGTGTCCATATACTCCATGGACTCTTCTTGGGGATTATCTCCCTCACCCAGCTCGTTAGAAATCACCCGCAGTTGCTCCCGGAGAAAATAATCCCGCTGGTTTTTATCCATCTGGTCTTTGACCTGGCTGTAAATATCCTGTTCCAGAGCAAGAATGGACGCTTCCTTTTCCAGCACTTCCACCAGCAGCTGCATCCGTTTCAGCAGATTCCGCTCCTCCAAGAGAGCCTGTTTGTCCTCCACCTGGAAAAAGATATTCTGCACAATCTTATCAAAAAGCCCCTGCAGGGTCTTCTGAGACATCACGCTAGAGATAATTTCTTTCGGAATTTTGGGAACCAAACTGCAGTAGCTTTCAAAACTACTGAAGACAGCGCGAAACAAAGCCTGCTCCACATCAGGAGGGATCGCACCCACCTTGACATCCGCTACCGGCCGGACTTCGCAGCTCATAAACGGGCCTTCCAGATCTGCGTTGACGATAACGGCACGATAAAGCCCCTCCACCATAATCCGGACGGATTCTTTATCCGAATTCAGCAGCTGGACAATTTTGGCCACCACGCCCACTTTGTATAAATCCTCTTTTTTCGGTTCTTCGACAGTATAGTCCTTTTGTGCCACCAAAAAAAGCTGACGGTCACCTTCCATTGCTTTCTGGATCGCAAGGATTGACTTTTCCCGACCCACGTCAAAATGCATCAGCATAGACGGAAAC
>CALXBD010000062.1 GCA_944386445.1 uncultured Clostridia bacterium | reverse complement strand
AGTCATCTCATTTTGGCGGCAGGTGTCCTGAAGGAGCTTCAGGATCGCCTTACCCGTGTTGTCATCCAGCGCGCCGGTAGGTTCATCGCAAAGCAGAAGTTTCGGGCGTTTTGCTAAGGCTCTGGCGATGGAAACGCGCTGCTGTTCCCCGCCGGACAGCTGGGCCGGGAAATTCTGCAGCCGGTCGCCGAGGCCCACTTCCCGCAGAACATGATCTGCATCCATGGGGTTTTTACAGATTTGCGTTGCCAGCTCCACATTTTCGCGGGCGGTCAAATTAGGTACCAGATTATAAAACTGAAAAACGAATCCGATATCATAACGCCTGTACTGGGTAAGCTGCTTTGGGGTATAGCGAGCGATATTTTCGCCGTCGACATAAATATTTCCCTCATCGCAGCTGTCCATACCTCCCAGCATATTCAGGACGGTAGTTTTCCCAGCGCCGCTGGAGCCGACTACCACAGCGAATTCTCCTTTTTCTATTTCAAAAGAAATACCGTCTGAAGCCGTAATGGTAACCTCTCCCATACGGTAACGCTTATAAACGTTTTCCAGAGTGACAAAACTACGCATAGAATCCCCCTGTCTTTATATAAAAGGTCAAAAAGTTCAAATCATAATCTTTCTTTTATTATACAGCCAGGATAGGCGAAAAGCCTGAACAAACTGGGGGAAATCTGTGAATTTTTGTAACAAAACAGAATTCAGTCATGGATCTTTCTTGGCTCAAAATAGCAACAGTCATCCGCGTCTGAGCAAGTGGGAACCGCACTGCCGCAACGGGTACAGTAACCGTCTTGTTGAAAGGCACAATTTTTACCGCAAGGCACCAAATTCATTTTACAAAACTCCTTTCTTATGGACAAGCTTCCAGATTTTACGCACGGAAAATTTGTCCCTGTTCTGATATATTTTGCCGCGTTTTTGTCAAACTAATCTTGAAATGCGGCAAGGGGAGGAATTCAATTGAAAAAGTACATCATTTTACTGGCAGTGACGGTCGGTATTATCGGAGGAATGCTAATATTTCCCGAGGTCGCGGAAGCCAAAGTTCCGGAGGTACAGGTGGTAACGATGCAGGATCTTCCTTACACGGAAACCCTGATTGTTTCCGGCACAGTGGAAGAAATCCGAAAGAAGGAATTGACGTTACAATATCCAGTGGTTCCGGGTGAGATTCTGGCGGAAGTGGGCGATACAGTCACCTATGGAGACGTGTTGGCTACAGTTGATACAGAAGCAACCAAACAGGCCATTTTAAGTTATGCCGCCCAATATTCTGACAGCTTACCCGAAGATTTGATCCCTGACCAATTGCAGACCGTTCTGGCTGCTGTAGATGGGGATCAGGTATTCGAAGCGTTGGAATTGCCCACTGAGATACTAGCTCCTGCGTCCGGAACGATCACTTCCCTTTCCCTGCATCAGGGGGAGTTGTTTTTGCCCCAAACAGCAGCCGCAACCATTTCTTATATGGACTCCTTACAATTACGGCTTTCTGTTCCGGAAAAAGATATCAGCCTGATCTCACCTGGGCAACAGATACTATTCACGGCTACCGCCATTGAAGGAGGGACCTTCGCGGCAACTGTCCGCCGGATATCGCCCACAGCATATCAGCAGTTGAACGGACTGTCCTATGAAACGGTTGTAGATGTCTTGGCAACTGTAGAAGATGATTTTGATGTATTGCGGCCGGGGTATTCCGTACGTGCAGAAATCGCGTACGGAGAGGAAGAAATCCTGCATCTTTTGCCATATGAAGCGGTATTGCAGGATGCTGCGGGACAGGAATATGTATATGTATATCGTGAAGGAAAGGCCTGGCGGCGGGACGTCGAAACCGGCGTTGAGCTATCCACTTCAGTAGCTGTAACAAGTGGGATCGGCGCATACGAAAAAGTGATTCTGAATGCTGCCGATGTAAAAGCGGACGGGGCTGTTAAGATCCGGACTGGAGAATAAGGAGGATGCTGATGGAATCGATCAAAAGCGCCTGGAGGAATGTGTTCCGGCAGCCATCCCGCTCCATATTGACGATTATGAGCATTGCTATCGGAGTATTTTCCGTACTGCTGATCGGAACCATCAGCAATTTGGGCCGTGAAGCTGTCAGTCAGGAGTTGGAAAGCCTGGGAATGAATGGAATCACGGTCAGTGCGGGAACGGGCAGTACATTTTCGGAGGATGCTTTGGAATTGGCGGAAGCCTCAGCGGGAGTTGCAGAAGCTACGCCGCTGTCCTATTGCTATACAGACGTATTGGTGCGCGGCTCGGAAACCAAAGGATTGGTATGGGGAGTAGACTCCAACATCACTGGGATTATCTCACTGAACCTTCTGTATGGCCGCTCCATCAGCCGGGAAGATGTGCGGACGGGCAGCCGGGTGTGTCTGGTAGAGCAAAACTTTGTAAGGCAGTTATATCAACGTGACAACGCTACCGGAAAAACGTTAAAAATCATGTTGGACGGACGTGAAGAAGAATTCACAATCATTGGAGTAGTTGAAGCCGGCGGCGGGATTCTTCAAAGCTTGATGGGGGAATCTGTACCCTTATTTCTTTATCTTCCCTATACGACACTCGGAGAATACTCCGGCAGCGAGGGTTTTGAGCGGATAGCAATCCGGTTGACAGAAGACGCGGACCCGGAGCGGGTAGGAACCGTGTTGGAACATACGCTGAACAATGAACAAGGAGAACCTGTTAAGGTAGAAAATCTGAATCAGTACGCGGAACAATTTTCCGCGATTCTGGATACAGTGTCCGTCGTTTTATCGGTGATCGCAGGAATCAGTCTGCTGGTTGCGGGGTTATCGATTATGACGGTGATGCTTTCTTCCGTCGGGGAGCGTACCCGGGAAATCGGAGTCAAGAAGAGTATCGGTGCCTCTAACGGGGTAATCGTAAGGGAGTTTTTACTGGAAGCGATTTTCTTATCCTTGCTTGGGAGCGCCGCAGGGACAGGCGCAGGGATTCTTGCGGGATGGCTCGGATGTACCATATTGGGGATTTCCTATCAAATTCCGCCGACGTTGGCAGCCAGCTGTATTGGCTGTGCGCTGTTGACTGCCATGATTTTTGGAGCCTATCCGGCAAAAAAGGCAGCTTCCCTTCGCCCAGTGGAAGCACTCCGACATGACTGATCTCTAATAAAAAAGACGTTCCGGCCCAACGAAACCGAAACGTCTTTTTCATTTCTTCAAGAGCAGCAGCTTCCGCCCCATTCCACCAGAGTGAATCCTTTGCGTTCTGTGGGAGTCAGCTGTTGTTCCGGTACATCTATCCATTGGTCCAACGGCTTCCATGCCATAAAAACCCGCAGCACGGTATCCGGCTCAGGTACCACCTCAAGACGCGCCGAATCCGTATAGGTCTCCTGCTGGAAGGAAATCAGGTTATAGGCATTTTCTTCCATTCTCGGCAGCCAGTAAATGATAAACTCATTCTGCTCTCTCGGAGTCAGCCCCAAATATTCCAGCTTTTCCTGAAGGAACTCTGCGGTTTCTTCACCAGCCACCACAAATCCTTCCGAGAAATCATATTCTGTATCCGGCTTTCCTTCCCAGAACAGGCAGGTATATTCTTTCCCATCTATTCTTAAGGTCCCATCCGGATGCGCAGTAACTTCCCAGCCATCGTCATATGCCGGATATGTACACGTCAGTTCCCCGTCAAAGGAGATTTTTACCGTCACGCTTGTTTCCTTTTCGGGATATAGATAAATGACAGGTTTCTCATCGTAGCCCAAGACGTCACCTGCAAATTTGCACCCGCTTAGCCCTGTCACCAGAATCCCTGCTATAAATGCCGATATAATCCGTCTCATCAACTGTTCCCTCCCGATCATTACTTGCCGAAATGATGCTAAATAGGAAATCTGCCACAGCTAATATTTAAGAAAATTTTCGGTCCAACAGGCCCAGTAACCTGGTCAGTCCATAACATGCGCCTACCGGAAGAACCAGCGTAATAATACCACACAAGTTCACCAGCAGAAGCGTCATCAAAAACACCCCCATGGAAATCAGAATCAGTACCGGTACAACCGCATAAAAGTTCATTGTAGCGGCAATCTGCCTGTACAAATCCATCAATGAGGTAAAGATACTGCTTTCTATATCTCCGCGAAGGAATGCACCCTTTATTCCTGCCAATCCCTGCAGAAGAGCGTGGAAGGCCCCATACCCATTGCCCTCCGCTATCAAAGTCTGCGACGTATTCCCCAAGAAGAGGTCAACCGGTGCGACCCAAAAAGCAGCCAGTCCCAATCGGGTCAAGCCAAAAGCCAGTAGACCGATAAAAATTATCGGCATACCCACCCATTTCAGAATAATTGCATAACCCCGGCCAAATTTTTTCCCTATAACAAAAGATGCGACCAACACCGCGATCCCCAAAAACAGGAACAAAAGATCCTTTCCCCGCAGAAAATCCAATACAGAGTATGCAAAAAACGAAAACGCAACTTCCGCTGCGGCAAAAACGATGGTGCATAAAAAGAGCCGAAGCGCAGACGAATGCATTCCCAGTCTAAATATTTCCCTTAAAGTCAACGGCTGACCATAGTGAATTCGATAAAGGCCGCTTTTGCTTTTTCTACCCTTCCAGCTATCCAGTTCTTTGGCCCTTGCGTCCACATTTTACGCCTCCTTATAACAACTGCCATTTTATTCCGGTTTTTGAGCCGCCAATAAATACCAATGCTCGCGGCTTTCCAGGAAACCGTCCTGTTCCAACTGCTTCTGCAGCGCTTCCAGCTGTTCAGAGCATTTTTTCACCGAAAATCCTGGAAATTCCCATTCTACATGTTTTACAAAATACACCAATGCCCCCACATCCAGAAACCGCCGGGAGCGAAATGCTTCCATTGCCTTGAGAATTGTAAATTCCCGTTCTTCAAGTTCCCGCCGGGCATGTTCCAAATCCAGTTCATCCCGAAAATCCTCAGGCAAATCCGGCAGCAGGAATCGAACAAGCCGTTCGTGATCACGGCCTCCCGGCTGTTCTGTAATAAAATATCCGCCCGGTTTCAGGATACGCCGGACCTCGTCTGGATCGTAAGATTCATCGCGGTTAATAACCAGATCAAACATTCCATCTTCAAACGGAAGATCGCTATCATCAAAAACCTGCCGCAATTCAATCCCGTGGATCGGCAGGCGCCGACGGCAAAGCTCCACATTAGGGAAATAGCCTTCCGTAGCATAAGTGCGTCCTCTTGGGGGATTCAGAGAAAGAAGGAACTCGCCTCCCCCGGTTCCCATATCAAGCAATACTGTCCGATAATTCAGATAAGGCTCCAATTCTTCCCGATAATTCCATGGAAGCGGGTCTTCCTCCCAACGACCATCAAGATGTGAAAAGTCCCATCCCTGAAAAAAAGCCTGTTCCTCAGCCGTCCACTGTGCCTGATATTCTTCCTTGGTCATGGGGGCTCCTCCTTTGCCGTTTTTTGATAACAGATTCTATTGGACATCAAATTATCAGATCAATAACGGTCCTTTATCATCTGGACATAATCGAGTTTTTTATATCCCAAACGGGTATAAAGGGCGGCAGCTCTGGCATTGGAAGCAGTCACTTCCAAACGGAAACGCCTCGCTTGAGGATATCTGTTTTCTGTCCAGGAAAAAAATTCTTTTCCCAATCCGCAGCCACGAAAATCCTCACGGACGTAAATCTCCTCTAACAACACACAAAGCCCGCCTGCTTCGTTGGAATACGTCAAAGATAAAAGCGCGTATCCGGCAGGCTGCCCATCTTTTTCCAAGATAACGCCATCCGCATAGGGGGTGCCGGCAACAATCATATCAAAAGTATGCTCGAAATTCTCATGGGGAACGACATGGTCAACTGCGCTGGTATGATAAAACTCCTCCGCCATGGCAAGGAATAAGCTGCGATCTTCCGGAACAAATCTGCGTATCATAAAACAAACCCTTTCTGCCTTCCCGATCTCATCCGGCAAAGGCTTACGGTATTATTGTACCAATCTTTTCTAAAAATTGCAAGGGCATTACAGCAATATAATCAATATCTGTTATCCAAGATGGAAAATTCTTATTATTTTTCGATTTTTAGAAGTAAATTTAGTTGTTGCATTGAGATGCCTTGACGGGTAATAGAATCCATGCTACCATGAACCTGTGCAAAGGCCGGAGTGTCACCAAAGGACATTCCGCAAGTGGAAAGGAAGGATCAATTTGAGCAAACAATATGATTTTCACACACAGGTCAGCGCAGATTATCGCGCGCAGGTTGTAGTATGCGGCGGAGGTACCGCCGGAGCAGTCGCTGCGATTGCCGCTGCCCGTGAAGGCGCAGAGGTGTTGATTATAGAGCCCTTCGGCAAATTAGGCGGCAGTGCCACACTTTCTCTGGTAACACCCTTGATGACAGTAGGAATCACTGACAATCCGATGAATTCATCCATTAGCGACGAAATCAATCGCCGGGCTATTGAAGGCGGATTTTCTGCTCGGCAAGGCGTGAATCCAGGATATTTTGATCCCCAAATGATGGCGTTCCTTCTGGAAGAAATGGCTGTGGAAGCCGGTGTCAAAATTCTTTACTACACAACGCCTATTAAAGTTATTAAAGAAGATGGCCGTATCACGGCAATCATTGTGCGGGATAAGGCCGGTCTGCATGCTGTAGAAGGCGATATGTTTATCGACTGCACCGGTGATGGAGACCTCTCTGTAATGGCCGGAGCTGAATACACCAAAGGAAATCCTAAAACCGGTAAAAATCAGCCGATTTCTCTGCGGTACATACTGGGTGGCGTAGACCGGAAGGCTTTTGCAGAAACCGTAACGGATAACAGCATCAGCTACGACGGACCTTTCAGCTATTCCGCCTGTGTAAAATTGGATGGAGAGCGGGAAGTCGAAAAGATCATGACAAAAGCCTTGAAAGCAGGCGATTTGACGGTTGAGGATCTAAGCTACTGGCAGGTATTCGGCATTCCTGGCCGTGATGATTGCCTGGCTTTCAACTGCCCCGAATTTTTCGAGCACGTGGACGGTACTGATCCCGCTCATCTGACAGAAACACAGATTCTGGGTAAGAAAGCAATTCTCCGGCAGCTGGCTTTCTATAAAAAGTACTTCAAAGGCTTTGACAACGCGTATGTTTCCGATGTTTCCGCTATGGTTGGCATCCGGGAAAGCCGGGAAATCGTTACGGAACAGATCATGACCTTTATGGAAGCTGCGGCATATCGGAAATTTGATGACTCTGTTGCCCAAACCAACTACCCCATCGACGTTCACGGCATGGGAGACGAGTACACCTGTGAAACCGTGAAATCCCAGGCTGTCAACGAAAAGCCCTTCTATGAGATTCCTTATGGATCGTTGGTAGTCAAAGGAACCGACAACCTTCTGGTAGCAGGACGCTGCATTGGCTGCGATTTCCTGGTTCAAGCATCCATCCGTATCCAACCCACTTGTCGTGCTACCGGTGAAGCCGCTGGCATTGCTGCGGTTATGGCGCTGAAAAAAGGCTGCCTTCCCAGAGAGATCGACGGTCGCGATGTGCGGGCAAGAATGATTGAAAACGGCGCTGTATTTGCCGAAAAATAAGCATATAATTTTGAAAGCAGGTCCGGGAAATTCCCAGACCTGCTTTTTGCTGCAATTTTATAGATTGACCCATTCCCCCGGAGCAATCGCTCGGCAGTCGCCGTCCACGCTCACCCAAAGCGGTTGCATTGTAGGATTCAGCAGAAAATCGGAACCGACCACCAATCGTTTCATATCTTTCAGATAGGAACAGATTGCTCCGTTCGTGGCATACCAAATTTCTTCCCGACCCGCCATGCGCCGTGCGAATGCCTCAATTAAATCCCAATTATGGTTGCCGTCAAACTCGTAGGAATGTCCCC
>CALXBD010000061.1 GCA_944386445.1 uncultured Clostridia bacterium | reverse complement strand
CCCCAAAGATAAAAGAGCGCCAGTTCATCGGAAGTCTCAAGGAATGCATCCGTCAGGCAGAAAAGTTCTGGGTCATTGTGGTGACAGGTGGCCGGCCACAAAAGAAAATCCTCAGGCACCTGAAAATCATGGGTTGAAACCGTTGTACGATTATAGCTGAACCCCAACTGACGAATTGCCTGATAAACGTCCTGATTCCAGCTGCCAAAAGGCAATGCCATACCAGTAACCCGACACCCGAACCGTTTCTCCAAAGCTTTGCGATCATCATAAAGCTGAGCATACAATTCCTTCTGAGGAAGGTCCTCCAAATGAGGATGCGTACGAGAATGAACCGCAACCTCTTGATTGCGATAAAGAGGAGGCATTACTTCAGGATTCAGGCGGTATACTTCAGCGTCTTTATAGATCCAAGAATTTGCACTCGTCAACCCGGAATTCAGGTTAAAGGTGCCCTGGAGACCTCGGCGATCCATAATTTCCAGAAGCCGGATATCTTGTCCCACGCCGTCATCATAACTGAGAGTAAGTGCTTTTAGTTTGCCGCCGGGATAACATCTGCGAATTTCCAAGATGATTCCTCCTGTCGTTTAAAGCTGCGTTTATAATTTATCGTACAATATTGCGTTTACATTCATTATACCGCATTTTTCCAAAAACGCGCCAAAAACATGTCCGGCAAAATCCCGAAATTTACAATGATTTATAGTCGTTTTTACCATTACGCAAAATACTGTGTCAAAACAAGGCCCAAAGGAATAAGATGGTGTAAAGGACCGGACCCTGCTGGAAGAATACAGGTTGGAGGGATGAGAGCATGAGCCTTGAGCAACAGCTGCACTTTTTTCTTGGAGCCAATACGCCAATCGGCTTTGTTTCCTTTTACGATGAAATTACATCAAAATCCGACGACTACAAAAGCTTTGTTATCAAAGGCGGTCCCGGTACTGGAAAATCCTCGCTGATGAAAAAGGTACTGGAGAAATATGGACCATCGGAACCGTTTCCGGAAGCGATTCACTGTTCTTCGGATCCGGATTCTCTTGATGCAGTGATTTTACCGGAAACAAAGATCACAATAGAAGACGCCACGCCGCCCCACGTAATCGAGCCGCAGTATCCCGGGGCATACGAAAGCGTTGTAAACCTCTGCTCCTGCTGGGATGAGGAAGTTCTTCAGGCCCGCCGCAAAGAAATCATTGCACTCTGCAGGCAGAACTCTGCCTGCCACCAGCAATGCGTTCGCTTTTTAAACGCGGCGCATTCTCTGCTTTACGACAACTATTCCATGGCGTTAAGCTGTCTGAACACCAGAAAAATTGCCAAGACGGCTTCCGGAATCGTCAGCAGAGAATGCCGCCGCAAAAAAGATGGATCTGCAGTAGAAAAGAAGCGCCTGCTCAGCGCTATCACGCCGAAAGGAAATATTTGCTTTACAGAAACGATCAAAGCGCTTTGCCCCCGGATCTATGTAATCAAAGATCCATACGGCGCCGCATCCAATCTACTGCTGACAGCACTCCGTTCACTGTTCCTGGAGTATGATGTAACACTTTATACCTGTTTTTGCCCCTTAAGCCCGTATAGCAAAATCGATCATCTTCTGATCCCGGAATTGGGACTAGGATTTGTCACCGCCGGACGAAGCCTTCCGTTGGAAAGCCTGCCGGAACCCTACCGAGTGATTAGTTTTACACGATTCACGGATATGGAGCAGCTTTCCCGCCGGAAACAGCGTCTCCACTTTAACCGCCGGGCAGCCTCGGAGATTCTGGATGCCGCAGTCAGATCCCTCCGGCGCGCCAAAACGATCCATGATGCGATTGAGAAATATTACATTTCGGCCATGGATTTCCAGAAAGTACAGCTTCTTGGGGATGAAACCCTGTCGTCCATCCGGCGGTGGAAAGAAACCCTCCCGAACTAACCAAAACGGATGCATTCCTTCACCGGAGGGCATCCGTTCTTTTGTTTTGCGGCTCCTCTCCGGCTCCATCCTGCCGGCGGTAAAATGTTTCGGTCCGAATCCGGAACTTCCTGAAAATCCATTCCTACTGCAAGATATCGGACCAGACGCCATACCCGAGTCAGCCCGCCACTCCCGGAATCAGGAGCCAAGTTTCCGGCTGGACAAGTGCATACACAGTTGATATACTGAAAATAGGGAAAACGTCGCTCTGCGCCATGAGGAGAGATGGTCAAATGAAATATTCTTTGAATCAGGTAAAGGATATCGTTGGAGACTCGATACCAGTACATTCCATTGAGTTCATCGGATGCGGGAATCACTCGGAAGCTTTTTGTATCAATCATGAAATTGTCCTTAAGCTTCCAAAACACCGAAAAGCCAGCGACTGCCTGAAAACCGAAATGCAGGTCTTGCGCGGATTGGATCAAAAAATGCCGTTGGATATCCCCAATGTTCTTTTTGAGGGTACATTTTCTGCCGGGGAAGAAAAGTTTGTATATTTTGCTTCCAAACGGCTCAGCGGGAAGAACTTGTCAAAAGCAGAATTTTCAGCGCTGGACAAAAAAACGACCGTTTTAAACGCGGAAATCCTGGCGAGATTCTTACATTGCCTGCACAATGAAAGGCAGGTATTGCCAATCAGGAGAAAGGATTTTGTTTTACTGCATGGTGATTTCAGCCTGAACCACATACTGTTTAACGGCGAAAATATTGCATGCGGCATCCTCGATTTTGGAGACAGCAGGATTGGAAAACCAAAGACTGATTTCATGTATCTGCTTGATGACGAAGACGATGAGGAATTTGGCGCAGAGTTCGGAAAAATGGTACTAGGAAATTATAAAAATTATATGCTGGCAGACTGAGCCTCGCCCTTGTCCTCCCCGGCGGCAGCGGCATTTTCACGGCGGGGCGTATTGGGAGCCGCCCGCCCAGCGGGTGGTTTTCCTGATACAAAAACGGCCTGCTTCCATCCGCAGGCCGTCAGATCTCTTATTTTTCTTCCGTATCCTGCTCTTTTTCAGCAGGAGCGGGGGGAGGCAGCCGCTGGATTTTCACCTTCGCCACTCT
The DNA here is from genome assembly GCA_944386445.1 of uncultured Clostridia bacterium. Taxonomy (GTDB): domain Bacteria; phylum Bacillota; class Clostridia; order Oscillospirales; family Ruminococcaceae; genus Merdivicinus. The sequence continues at coordinate 1,543 of CALXBD010000061.1, read as the reverse complement.
GCGTTCTTCTACCAGCATGACCGTAAATCGATATCCCTGATACTCTATAGCCGGATTCTCATCCTCACCGGGAATCCGTCCTAACATATGAGTCATAAAGCCGCCCAGAGTATCATAATCCTCATCTTCCTCAAAGGTAATCTTAAGAAGATCATCCAAATCCTCTAATTCCACAGTACCTTCCACTACAAAAGTATCATTATCGAGCTGCTGGATATTCTTCTCCTCTTCATCGTACTCATCTTCGATATCTCCGACGATTGCTTCCAGAATATCCTCCATCGTCAATATACCTTCTGTTCCGCCGTACTCATCTACCACAACAGCCATAGCGGTCTGGCTCTTCTTAAACTCTGCAAAGACATTCCGGCATTTTGTATGTTCCGGCACATAAATAACCGGTCGGATAAAATCAGAGATACTTAATTCCCCGGAAGATTGGCAGCCTACCAGGCAGAGCAAATCTTTTACATGAATAAAGCCCAGAATATTATCCAGATCCTTCTCATAAACCGGCAGTCTGGAAAATCCTTCACTGGTAGCTAAATAGACAACTTCACTGACCTTGGCATCTTTTTCTACAGCTACAATTTCTGTTCGATGAGTCATAACATCTCCGACCGTTGTATCGTCAAATTCGAAGATATTATTGATCATCTCCTTTTGGCTCTCTTCAATAAATCCCATTTCGCTGCCGGTATCCACCAGCATCCGGATTTCCTCTTCAGTAACTGTTTCGGCGGTTTTTCTGGGGTCAGCGCCCAACAATTTGGCCACACCGACTGAAAAACCTCTGATCGGTCCTGTCAAGGGAAGGAAAATCCACAAAAAACAAAAAAAAAATTTTGCTGTACCATAACCCAGCCGTTCGCAATATCGAGTTCCCAGGAACTGGGGAATTTTAATTCCGATACTGATGACAGCGAATGTCAGCAAAACAGCACAGATTGCAACGCTGCCTAAAAGCAATGGATGCGAAATTTTCCCATCTTCCAGCTGAATTCCGGAAAGGGTTACAAAAAGCTGATACAGTGGTTCCGAAGCCAGTACCAATGCCGGAATTTCGGCCAGCATTGCACAGACAAAAGCCGTCGTACGAATTCGATCTGCAATGTCCGGAAGTGCCAGGCAGCGGCTCAGGCGTTTTGCCTTTGGGTCGCCATTTTCGGTACGCTCCTTAAGGTCGGCATCATTCACACCGATCATCGCTGCAGCGCTGAGAGAGAAAAAGCAGCAGAAAGCCAAAAAGACCAATGTTACAAGCAAATACCATGATCGTCCGTCGTCCAAGTTAAAAAACCCCCATTGATTCATTTGTCACAAAATTAAATTTAGGATACACGTCCTCACTTTACTCAATCATACCCTTTTTCAGCAGTTTTGTCAATCATTGAAGCAATAATATAATCGTTTTTACTGTAGGATTACAATAGATATTGGACAGCAGAATAAAAAAGTAGAAGGATGAGGCCATATCGGTTATAGTTGAGTTGCGACACTTAACATACCGAGAAAGGAGCCATCCTTCATGAGTAAAAGTATA
>CALXBD010000060.1 GCA_944386445.1 uncultured Clostridia bacterium | reverse complement strand
AATAACCGACGCATCAAGACAAAGCTAAAGGGCTTGCCGCCTGCGATTCACAGACAACAAGCCCTTTCGGTTGCTTGAATAATTTTTGTTTGAAAATATTGTCTAACTTTTTGGGGTCACTTCATCTCAGATGGGGGTTTTACTTATTGCTGCGGCCTTTTCAAAAGGTTTTCTGCCAAGGCGCGCAGCTCCTGCTCGGATGAAAGAGAAATGTCTGTCTGGCAAATATTCTCCTGCACCCAGGCCGGAAGAGATTTAAAATAGGTATTGCTGTGAAGGTTTTTCATAAACTCAGTCATGGAAATGCTCCTTTCTATCGTTTCTTTAGTAGGTTTTCCCAATCACGCAGAATCATACAGCATATTTTGTCCGCCTGACGCATATAGATTGGGCAAAGCCTTAAAAAGAAAGGATGATACCATGGCACAGCCCGACCTCACCAGGGACGCCATCTGCGTCAGCGAGATGATCCTGGATACCTCCGCAGAACAATCGGTGGAATTGGATTACTTTCTCCCGGACTATTACCCCAATATTTTTAAAATTCTGAAAACCTCCATTACTCCGGCCATCCAGTCACAAAAAATTGCCGCCAATAAGCTGACTCTGGATGGTATCGCCTGTATCCGCGTTCATTATCTGGCGGAAAATACCAATCGTATCTGCTGCGTAGAACAGAAAACTCCATTTTCAAAGACAGTGGAGCTGCCGTCACAATGCCAAAACCCTCTGATTCAGGTAACACCGCGCTGTTACTTTGCCAGCGGGAGAGCTGTCAATCAGCGTCGGCTGGATATCAGAGGCGGAATCAGCTGTAAAATCCGCGTCCTGGATCAGCGGGAAGAGACTGTTACAACCGGAGGCAGCGGTCAGGGAATTCAGTGCCATTGCCGCAGCCTGACAGCCTGCTCCGGACGAAAAACTGTATGCAAACCCTTTGTGGTTACAGAGGATCTGGAACTGGGAGCTGCCAAACCGGCATTCGGTTCTCTTCTGGGAATTCACAGTACTGCAGTACCTACAGAATGCCGTCTCATAACCAACAAGGCAATCTGCAAAGGCGACTTAAATCTGCATGTTTTCTATCAGCCGGAAGAGGAAGAGTCCGCACCGGAAGTGATGGACTTTTCAATTCCAGTCAGTCAGATTGCGGATCTGCCTGGGGTGGAGGAGGACTACATCTGTGATGTCTGCTTCCAGGTCACGGGGGTCAGCATTGAGGCAAAACCGGATGAATCCGGAAAAAATCGAATTCTTAGCTGTGAATTCACAGCCTGCCTTTTCTGTGTTGCCGAACGGAATCAGGAATATCGGATCGTGGATGACGCCTATTCCACTGCTTATGAATCCGCACTGGTTTCCCGGCAGGCTACCGCTGAACGAGCGCTTCAGGTGGTAGGCATGACGCTTACAACACAACACACCCTGGACTCTGGAGGAACCGGAATTACAGCTGTTTATGACGCAGAAGCAGTTTTTGGAGATGCAACAGTCAAACAGGAACAAGGGGAGCTCTTCGTCTGCGGCAATCTGGAAGCAACGGTATTCTGTATGGGTGGAGATGGGATTCCTTTTGTAATCGAAAAGACGATCCCTGTAGAATTGAAATGCATGTCCGGACTGGACAGCGATGAAGTGAGCTTTTTACCGACTGTCCAGGTACTCTCCGTCGGCTTTTCGATTCTTTCCGAAAATCAGTTAGAACTGCGTACGGAACTGAGAATCAGCGGAATGGCGTATCAGCGCTCCAGATTCCAGGCGGTTTCCGACATCTCCGTCAAGGAAGATGCTCCAAAAGTCAGAGATGCCCTCTGTGCCCTTCGGATTTGCTACGCGGACGCAGGCGATCGCATTTGGGAAATCGCCAAATCCTACTCTACCTCTATGTCCGCTGTCATGGAGGAAAACGGATTGGAAGATGAAGTGCTCCCAGAACATACGATGCTGCTAATTCCCTTAATTGACGGCTGAACGGAGGTGCTGATGATGGATTACAAAACAATTTACCGTGATATTGCCCTCCGGACAGGCGGCGATATTTATATTGGTGTAGTGGGTCCTGTCCGAACCGGAAAAAGTACCTTTATCAAGAAATTTATGGAAACCCTGGTGATCCCCCACATTAAAAGTGAATTTATGCGGGAACGGGCAACAGATGAACTGCCTCAGTCCTCTGCCGGCAGAACCATCATGACAACCGAGCCCAAGTTTATTCCGGAAGAAGCCGTAACCGTTGAATTGGAAGACAATGCCACCGCTCAGGTAAGGCTGATCGATTGCGTCGGATACATTGTCCCCAGCTCCTTGGGATACTTTGAAAACGAAGCTCCCCGCATGGTCAGGACCCCTTGGTTTGAGGATGAAGTCCCCTTTAACATGGCAGCTGAGGTGGGAACAAGAAAAGTCATTACAGATCATTCCACTTTGGGACTGGTGGTTACCACTGACGGAAGCTTTACCGATATTCCCCGGGATGAATACGAAGAGGCCGAAGAACGAGTCATTCGGGAACTGTCTGAGTTGGAAAAACCCTTTGTGATCCTTCTTAACACCCGCAATCCTGATACTTCGTATGTCAAAAAGCTCAGGGAACAGATGGAAGAAAAATATAACCGTCCGGTAGTGGCGGTCAACTGCCTTGAAATGACAGAGGAGCATATCAAAAACCTTTTATCGCAGCTTCTGTTCCAATTCCCGATCCGGGAAATCGCTGTGGAGCTGCCAAGGTGGATGGTATCTCTGGATCAGGACCATTGGCTGAAAGCTTCCGTTTTTGGGGCCATCCGGGAAGCCGCCGGAGCCATTCAAACGCTTCGGCAGGTCAACAGTATGATATCCGTTCTCGAAAACTGTGAACACGTTGCATCTGCCGCAGTGCGAAATATCGACCTCGGAAAAGGGAGCGCCAGAATTGCAATCAGTTTGAAGCCGCAGCTTTTCTATCAGGTATTGGGCGAGGTGACTGGCCTTTCCATCGCCGACGAAGCAAGTCTGATGCCCTGTATCCGTGAACTGGCTTCCTGCCAGAGGGAATATCAAAAACTCAAGGGGGCGCTGGACGAAGTGGCCGCAACCGGCTACGGTATCGTCATGCCAACCATGGATCAGCTGACCCTTGAGGAACCTGAAATTGTCCGTCAAGGTGGAAAATATGGGGTTCGGCTGCGGGCTTCTGCCCCGTCGATCCACATGATGCGCGCGGATATTACCACAGAAGTCAGCCCTATCGTCGGTTCAGAAAAACAGTCAGAAGAACTGGTTATGTATCTGCTCAAAGAATTTGAGGAGAGCCCGCAAAAAATCTGGGAATCCAACATCTTTGGAAAATCACTTCATGAGCTGGTCAATGAGGGCCTCCATAACAAACTTTACCGCATGCCCTCCGACGCCCGGATGAAACTCCAGGAAACAATCGAACGCATCATCAACGAAGGCTGCAACGGCTTGGTCTGCATCATCCTGTAACAGCAAAAAAGAATCCGTACTGCGGGAGCGCCCCGCGATGTACGGATTCTTTCTATTGTTATCCTTTCAGAGAGCCAATCATAACGCCCTTAATGAAGTATTTCTGCACAAACGGATAAACACACATAATCGGTACCGTAGCCACTACGATCAAAGAATATTTGAGCAGATCGGCCATGCCTTCCAGGCGCTCCTGCTGAGACGGATCCAGCATCATACTCGGATCAATCTGATTGAGAATGAGGATCTCACGCAGGACGATTTGCAGAGGAAAAAGAGAAGGATCCCGCAGATAAATCATGGCGTTGAAGTATGAGTTCCAGTGACCTACTGCATAGAACAGCGCCAGTACGGCCAAAATCGCTTTGGATAGCGGCAGCAGGATTTCGAAAAAGTATCGGAAATCTGAACAGCCGTCTATTGAGGCTGCTTCACTCAGCTCTGCAGGAATATTAGACTGGATAAAGGTTCTGGCAACAATCATGTTGTAAACGGAAATAGCGCCTGGAATCAGCATTGCCCATACGGTATTGAGCATCTTTAAATCCCGCAGCAGCAAATAAAAAGGTACCAATCCGCCGCCAAACATCATCGTAAAGGTGAATAAAAAAGTAAAGAGGTTTTTCCCCGGCAAATTCCGCTTGGAAAGGCCAAAGGCAGCCATCATGGTCATGGAAACATTGATAAATGTGCCAAAAACCGTATAAAAAATGGTATTCCGATACCCGACCCAAACCTGGTCATGCCGAAAGACCTCTTCATACCCCCGAAGGCTGAAGCCTACCGGCCAAAGATACACCTTTCCTGCGGCCACATTGGAAGGATCGGAAAAAGATGCCGACAAAATATAGATCAACGGATACGAAACAAGCAATACCAGCAGCCAAAGGATTACATCGGCGGTAATATAAAAGGTGCGGTCTGCTGTGGAAATTTTTACTGCTTTGGATTTTTTCATACCGCTCCCCCTTTACCACAGACTGGTTTCGCTCAGGCGCCTGGAAACTTGGTTTACCAATACCAAAAGCACAAGATTGATGACCGAATTGAACAAACCGATTGCCGTACCATAGGAATAGTCCGGAATACTTGAGGAACCGATACCAATTTTATAGACATATGTAGAAATAACCTCGCTTTGACTGAGGTTGAGAGTATTCTGCATCAAATAGACCTTCTCGTAGCCGACGCTCATGATTTGACCGGAATTCATGATAAGCATGATCGTCGCCGTTGGAAGGATGGAGGGGAAATCAATATACAGCAGCCGCTGGAACCGGCTTGCCCCATCGATTTCCGCCGCCTCATGAAGCTCGGAACTGACGGAAGTCAAGGCTGCCATATAAATAATTGATCCCCAGCCGAAATTCTGCCAGATGCCGGACCAGACATATATGTGGATAAATGCGTCTGCTTTCCCTAGAATGTCCACCGGATAAGTCCCTAGGAGCTTCATCCCGATAGAACCGTAGACTCCGACCACCGGATTCAACAGCTGGTTCAGCATACCCACCAGAACAACCACTGAGATAAAGTGAGGCAGATAGGTGATCGTCTGAACCGTCTTCCGGAACCGGGTCGAACGCACTGTATTTAATAGCAACGCAAAAATAATCGGAAGAGGAAAGCCTGCAATCAGGCTATATATAGAGATTTTTAACGTGTTAGGGATAATAGTCTTAAAGTAAGGGGAACTAAAGAATTTTGTAAACTGGTCAAAACCCACCCAGGGGCTGCCCCAAATTCCCAGCTTCATGTCGAACTTTTTAAAAGCTAGCTGGAGGCCCGTCATGGGATAATAAGCGAAGATAAGCAGATACGCCAAAGGGAGCAACAGAAAGATATAAATTTGCCAATTCCGCAAAATACGGTGGCCAAGGGTCGTCTTGCTTTTTACAACGGAACGGGCGCCCGAGGCGGACGCAGCGACTTGTTTCATAGACATACTCCTTTTCTCCTGGATTTTCTGAGGGTCGCGGACATTCCGGATTCCTATGAAACACCCCTGGCATAGAATGGCACAGGCCTTACATCTTCACGCGGCGGGATGATTCGGAGACGCGGATACCCGCGCTGCCCTGGAGGGCAGCGCGTTCCGCAGATTCATAACAAATCAGCCTTGCATACGGTCGTATGCAGTCTGGTAAATGGTCATCAATTCGGCCAGTCCCAAGGCATCCAGCTGAGCAATATAGGAATCCCAATCGTTTTCCACGCTCATGGTGCCGGTTGCAAATGCTGCTACAGAAGAGTTGACATAATCTTCAATACCGGTCTGAAGTTCATTGCGCCGTGCTTCTTCATCGGCAGTATAGACCAACTTGGTAATGTATTCTTCCGGTTCCTTATCCAAGTATCCAGACATACCTTTAGCAATCATATACTCGGTATTGGCGGTGTTGCCGTCCCAGACCATGCCGGCAGCGATGGCATACTGACGGATAAACGGACCTGTCTGGCACCAGTGCTGATTCTGAGGAATTCCCCAGATGGGATTGCTTTCCAGCAGGAAGGGCTCGTAGCCTGCGGCTTCATACATGCCCTGGTCGCCTTCCTGGGCGCGTCTCCAGTCAACGCCTTCTTGTCCCCAACGAGCCATAATGGAGCATTCCTCAGACACCATCAAGTCCAACATACGGAAACCTGCTTCCGGGTTCTCACAGTTCTTGCTGATTGCGCCGGTAATATTAGCAGAGGCAGGCGCCTGCGGACAATACTGGACGCTCTTATCGTTGCTGTATAACACTGGGATAGCTTCATACTCTGTACGCCGAGGATCATCCACATTGATTGGAGTCATAGCACCCGCGACAGTAGCTCCCACGATGGTAGTATCAGCATTGACCATTGCTTTGAAGGAATCGGCGTCCTGCGTAAAGGTCAAAGGATCCAGCAAGCTCTCGGAAACCAGTTTATTGAGGTAGGACATTGCTTCTTTAAATTCATCGGTATTATATACCACGGTAACCTGACCGTCCTTGACTTCTCCAAACCAGTTAAAAGCATTCACGTAGATAAAGGGACAGACCAAAAACCGTACCAGGTTCATGCTGTTGCTTTGGTAGATCAATGGAATTTCGTCTGCCTGGCCATTGCCATTGGGATCCTTGGTTTTGAACGCCTTCAGCACGTCATACAGTTCATCCGGCGTGGTAGGAACTTCCAAATTGAGAGTTTCCATCCAAGGCATATACAGCCAGAATTTATTACCGACAGAGTTGCCTAAAGATTGGTTATACTGCGGCACACCGTAGATGTTTCCGTCTGCTGCTGTGATCATGGGGACCCAATCGACGCCTGTGCGCTCAATGGATTCCGGGATATAATACGAGCTGTTTTCATAATAATCGTTAAGCGGAATAATCGCGCCTGCCTGGCCATACTGAGCGGCAACAGCGTCGTTCAAGCCGCCGATGATTACGTCCGGCAGATCATCGCCGCCGGCAGTCACGGAAAGGGTCAACTGGGTAGTCATTTCAGATGAAGGATAAACCTCAAAGCTCAAATCGAAATTTCCTTTTTCTTCAAGCCATTTTGTCTGCTCATTGGTTTCCCAGTCAATTACATTGGCGTTTTGGGGGACAGCAACGGAAAGGGCTACTGTTTCCTTACAAACCGGGAATACGCCAGGTTCGTTGATATTCGGATCGCCGGTCCAGCCTTCCCCGCCGTCGTCAGAAACGGAGGTTCCGCCGGAAGAAGAGGTTTGGTCGCCGGTGGTCTGGCTGCCCGAGGAGGTTTCGCCTTCGCCACCGCAAGCTGTTAAAAGCATGGAGGCTGCCAATAGTGCGCCCAACAAGCGGGTGGTACTGCGCGTCTTTTTTGTCATACAAATCCTCTTTTCCTAAATATTTGGCCAACGCCTGGCCATTGGGTACTATTTGCATCTTGCGGCGAGCCGCAACACTACAAATTGACTTCAATCCGATCCAATCGGAGATTTTCCACGTTCCGGAACCATGCACTTTCCGGAGCGCTGCAGGGTTTCAGAGGGCCATCGGGATCCGGATTCGGACGGATCGTAAACTGGCAATCTGAAAAGAGCAAATTTTTCAATGGACGATCTTCCCGTCCGATCAGATGCGGCATCAAACCGCTGACGGCGCGAATATGGGAAAAAGACAGGTCCCGAATTCCTTCTACCAGGCAGTTCTCGCCGATTTTGATGGAAATCGGCTCATAGAACACACCGTCCATCACAATATTGTTAAACTGTATTCCTTCTATCAGGGTCGGAGTATCCCCTTCATCACTTGCCCGTTTGCCCGGGGTGGTTTTGGGAAGCACGATTCCGATACCGGTGTTGGAATTCACAATTGTCAGATTGGAAAAAACGCAGTCGCGCATGATGTAATCGCCGTACCAGCCGATCCGGATCGCGTTGCAATAGCTCTGCAGGGTACAGTTGGAAACCGTGACCCGTTCGCAGGGCGTCGCCTTTTTCAAAAGGGTGGAATATCCCCGGACAATCAGTGCGTCGTCACCACATTTGACGAAACAGTTACTGATGGCAACATCCCGGCTGCAGTTGATATGAATCCCGTCGGAATTGGGACAATGCAGGTCAGACAGGACGGTAACTCTGTCGAAAAAGACCCGGTCACAGTCACAGATCCAAAAATTCCATCCGGCTGCTGCGTCAATCATTGAAATATCTTCGATATGAACGTCCTGGCATCCGATAA
>CALXBD010000059.1 GCA_944386445.1 uncultured Clostridia bacterium | reverse complement strand
GGTGGATTGAAATCATTAAGATATCTCGTGACGATAAGCTCCAAATGTCCCACTCCGCACGGAGTGGGTGGATTGAAATTGTACTGTCTTTTTCAAAACATAACGAGCAGTATAGTCCCACTCCGCACGGAGTGGGTGGATTGAAATTGCTTACCATTTTCCTTTGTGCCGATTCTCCACAGTCCCACTCCGCACGGAGTGGGTGGATTGAAATCTTTAGTATCTAACCAAAAAAGCAATTTGTCAACGGTCCCACTCCGCACGGAGTGGGTGGATTGAAATCGCTGTCTCCGCTCAGCTGCTTGCAGACATTTACGTCCCACTCCGCACGGAGTGGGTGGATTGAAATCATATGTACTGGTGAAATGAGGAGCACTTATGCTCGTCCCACTCCGCACGGAGTGGGTGGATTGAAATGGCTACCAGGAGGCCTGGGCCGAATACCGTTACCGTCCCACTCCGCACGGAGTGGGTGGATTGAAATTTTAATTGTAAACGACTGGTTTATGGACGAAAAGTCCCACTCCGCACGGAGTGGGTGGATTGAAATCATGCACTGGCCTTCGTACATGACGGCCTGTTCCGTCCCACTCCGCACGGAGTGGGTGGATTGAAATACAGATGTAATCATAGGCCCGTTCGTTAATGTCCACGTCCCACTCCGCACGGAGTGGGTGGATTGAAATAGCCCCCGGCTTATTATGATAGATTGTTTGGCATAAGTTCGATTACCTTCTTTGGAACCAAGAGCTCTGAATTTTTTTGTAAGAGAAGAGAAAAAAGATATATTTGAAAAAGAATTTAATAATGAATTCGGTAAAAAATTTTTGCTTATTCCAATGGAACATGTGATCGAGAAAAAGCTTTTCGGCACCGGTAAGCATCATGAAAATTTTAGATCAATGCTCGGAGACTATTTGGCTATTGCAACAGATGATCTGTCTATATATTTTAATAATGAAAGATGGTTATCCGCTCATGGTGGATTAACGGAAAATGAAATGCTGATTCCATTCATAGTATTTGAAAGATAGGCTGAAAAATTGACATATGTGAAACGGGGTTTAGATCGAAGATGTTTTGTGATTTTATAAGTGGATTTTGTAGTATACAAGGGGAGATAGTATGATTTTGTCGGATAAAACAATTTTGAAGATGTTAAAAGATCATTCCCTCAAGATCTTTCCTGTAGAAAAGGAGCAGATTCAACCGGCAAGCGTAGATATAAGACTTGGTGATACATTTAGTATTGTTGAAGATTCTTCAAAGGGAATCATCACAATGCAGGATGAGATTCCATATAAAGTTATTAAAAGTGATTCTTATGTTTTATTGCCTCATCAATTCGTCCTTGCCACTACGATGGAGTATATAGAATTGCCTGATAATTTAACGGCCTTTGTTGAGGGACGAAGTTCTCTTGGCAGAATGGGACTGTTTATTCAAAATGCAGGCTGGGTTGACCCGGGATTCAGAGGAGAGATCACCCTTGAATTGTATAACGCAAATAGGTGTGCAATAGAGTTAAAATGCGGTCGCAGAGTCGGACAACTTGTTTTCGCCAAAATGGACCAGGCCGCTTTAACCCCATATAACGGAAAATATCAGGGGCAAGTGGGTGCAACGGGCTCGAGAGTGTTTTTGGATAATGAATCAGTGAAATAAGAGTGCGAAAATATTTTTACTTCCAATGCAAAAGCGCAACATGTGGCATGAAACTTCACATGTTGCGCTTTATTGTCGATGGAACCAGTTGTCACAATCCGAACGATTCCGTGTTGCGAAAACCCTATAAGCAACTGAAACGGTAAAGAAATTCGTTGGGCAAACTGCTACTTTGTCAAAGGACGTCCCATTTTATCTTTAAAATGACCGGTCAGAATCAGGATCAAATCAATAAAAGGCCATATTCCCCAGAACCCGCAGCAAAGCATACACAAAATACCGGTTCCCCACTTTCCGACATACATTCTGTGAACGCCCAAACATCCAAGAAACAGGCAAAGGAAAAACGCGACCCATTTCCGATAAGTGGATTCTCCTAAAGTGGGATTGGCGTCAGACTTTGAAAAGTTATTGCGATTCCAAGAAGTCTGCTCTTGAATGGGTTGATCGCTAAGGTCGCGGCCGCAGCCACCACAGAAAAGACCTTGGGAGCGTTTCCCACAAACAGGACAGATTCGAATCCCTTCCCGGACGTCCTGTGGGCCGGAATCGTATCCGCAATTGCCGCAGTAACGGCGAGGCATTGGGCGTCCGCACTGGGGGCAAACTCGAACAAATCGGTTGGGATTATCCGAAATATCTGTTCCTTCTGTCGCCTCCTGCACAGGTTCTGTTTCCGGAAGCGGCTCTGTTTTGTCAAGAGGAGCAGTTTCAGGGACGGGCGGAGCCTCACTTCTGACCTCCCGCCAGGGATCTGTTTCCGGAAGCGGTTCTGTTTTATCAAGGGGAGCAGTTTCGGGGACAGGCGGAGCCTCACTTCTAACCTCTCGCCAGGGGTCTGTTTCCGGAAGCGGCTCTGTTTTATCAAGGGGAGCAGTTTCAGGGACGGGCGGAGTCTCACTTCTGACCTCCCGCCAGGGGTCTGTTTCCGGAAGCGGTTCTGTTTTATCAAGGGGAGCAGTTTCGGGGACGGGCGGAGCCTCACTTCTGACCTCCCGCCATGGATCTGTTTTTGGGAGAGATTCGGGCTTGTCGAGGGGCACAGTTTCCGGAACAGGGGGAGTTTTGAAAAGATCTTCAGAAGGCGTTTCATTAAGATAATCAGAAGCGTAACTTGTGTATTCCGAAAAAGCTGCTTCAAAAGCATCTAACGCGTTGGAATTTTCATTGCATTTAGGACAGGAGTCACCAGTGTATTCTGTGCCGCATTTAGGGCATTTCATAAGAATTCGTCCTTTCCCCATAGTCATTCTGATAATATCATAATACAAAAGTTTCGAAGTTGCAATAAAATTCTTTTTATTGGCTCTTGTTTTTTGAAAATATCCTTGACAATTTTGTCTAACGATGTTAGACTATAACCATGGACGCGTCTAACACTATTAGACATAAGGAGATATACAGATGGAACCTTACAAATTGGGCGAGATGGAAGGAAAATTGGCAGAGCTGATCTGGAAACATGCACCGGTAACGACTCGGAATTTGGTGGAACTGTGTGCCGATGCGTTCGGCTGGAAACGGACCACAACGTATACTATGCTGAAGCGGCTCTGCGACCGTGGGATTTTTGAGACAAAGGAGGGCAGTGTTTCTGTGCTATTGAGCCGGGAGGAGTTCCAGGCAGCGCAAGGCGAAAAATTTGTGGAGGAAACTTTCGGCGGCTCGCTGCCGCAGTTCTTGGCGGCCTTTTGCAGGAGAAAAAAGTTAAGCCGGGAAGAGGTACAGGAAATCCAGAAGCTGATCGACGATTATAAGGAGGAGTGACCAATGGACGCAGTATTTTTGCAGGTACTGAACATGAGTTTTACCGGAGGAGTCGTGATTTTAGCCGTCCTGATAGGCAGACTGTTGCTGCGGAAGGCTCCTCGCATCTTTTCCTACACTCTATGGAGCATTGTACTGTTTCGGCTGATCTGTCCGGTTACTATTTCCCTGCCGATCAGTCTGCTTCCGGTAAACTCCAAACCGGTGTCTCCCGAAATCCTGACACAAGCTTCCCCGGCGGTGAATACCGGGATCCCTTTTTTAGATCAAACAGTGAATACATTTCTGCCTACGCCTGCTGCAGGCGACAGCATGAATCCCTTACAAGTGTGGGCCGCTGTCGGCAGCTGGCTGTGGCTGATTGGCGCCGCAGCATTATTGGCATGCAGCCTGATCTGCCTGTTCCGGCTGCGGCGCAAGCTGAAAGGTGCAGTATCGGATGGCAGTGGCGTTATGGTTTCTCAAAAGGTGGATACTCCCTTTGTAATCGGTTTTTTTCGGCCGGTTGTTTACCTGCCTGCAGGATTGTCTGCAGAAGAAAAAGAATACATTCTCCTGCATGAGCGGACCCATATCCGCAGGAAAGACCATTTTATTCGGCTGGCATCGTTTTTAGTATTGTGTGTCCACTGGTTTAACCCACTGGTCTGGCTTGCCTTTTCCCTTTCCGGAAAGGACATGGAAATGTCCTGTGACGAGGCAGTGATTCGAAAACTTGGCAATGAGGTGAAAAAGCCTTATTCCGCTTCGCTGCTGGCGCTGTCCTGCGGAAGAAAGCTGCCCGTCGGTACGCCGCTGGCTTTCGGTGAAGGCGAAGTGAAAGGGCGGATCAAAAACATCCTCTCCTTTAAGAAGCCGGCCCTTTGGGTGACAATTTTGGCGGTCGTTGCCGTAGCTGCCATCTGCTTAGGACTTTTGGTTGACGCTGGAGCTTCCGGAAAGACAGAAATACAGTTTTCCGGAAACGGGGAGCCGTTTACTTTGACTCTGGAGCTGCCGGAAGGGTGGACAGTGGTTTCTGAAGAGGGGAGCGAACCGCAGTTTATGCCGCCAGAGGAGAAAAATATTTTTCTGGATCAGGACGGGAACCCTGCCGGCAGCGTGGGCTTTGGGACCTTTGAGCACGTGGAGGGCGTTCCAGATGACCAGTATTATCAGGTGGCTTATTCGGGGATCCGGCTGGGCAGCTTGGTTCAGTGGTGCGGAGACTATACGCCGGTGAGAACGACGGATACCGGCGAAACGGCCACGGGTTTATTGTACGTCAATAATTCGTACCAGGATCCGGACGGATATGACAGTGCCGCAGGAGCGGGTTTTGTGGAATACCCCTCCATCACTTCCTATGACAAAGAGCGCTGCGTCTATGTAGCAATGTATTTTGAATTGGACACCGTGACAGAAGAAGAGCTGATTGCGATTGCAGAAAGCATTATCCTCAGCTGAATATGGAAACAGGGAGCAGTCTAACTGCTCCCTGTTTTGTCTGCTTAAAAGAGGACGGATGCCGAAGCCATTTGTTGCCAGGTAAAAGCATTATCCATAGGCAAAACTTTGACCTCCAGTTCTTCAATTTTGTCGTACGCTCCGTCCAAGTATCCCAAAATCCGAGCAGCAGCGCTTTCCAGCCGAGCCGCAGTACCCCCAAGACGAATATCCAAAACCTCATAGCCAAAGGGCTTGTTGCAGGACATCCACAAGTTGCGCCAGCTTGCACGCAGCGACTCCGCTTTGGATACCAGCGTCGGGATCTGTTCCTCAGCTAACCTGCGAAGCTCTTTCTTGTCCTTATCCTTGTATGCAGCACGAATTCCACATTGCAGATCACATTTTCCAGCCAGGAAATCTGCCAATAAGGCCAGGTGCTGGAACAGCATAGAAAAGTTGGGACTTTCTGCAGCATGTTTTTCTAAAATAGGTGCCACTTCCCGGAAGTGATCTGCAAGAACAGCTTCATCCATGCTCACTGCGTACAGGTCCAGCAACGGGTCGGAATACAACACCTGCCGGCTGAAGTATTCTTTTTCCAACGGCGGTAAGCCATCTTCCGAAATAGCCCAGTTCGGGACATCAAGCCTGCTCATATCAAGGAAGGCATCCAGGCTTTCACCTGTACAGGCAGCAAAACGTTCCCGCAAAAGCTCTAATGATACATCATCGGCAAAATTGTATTCCGCATAAAGCTGCAACCCCAGCAGGGCACTTGTCAGGACATTTTCCGCGCCGTTGTCGCCCCACATAGTCGTGAAAACATGGCGAATTTGTTGCTTGCGGCACTGGCGAAGTGCTGGAACCGATGTGCGGAAGGCCATACCATAGTGGGTGGCAAATGTTACCCACGTCCACAGGCCGCCTGCAAATACAATCTCATTGGGGAAGCGTTTGTGACGCTTAATATAGTCCTCGTAGAATTCTTCCGTATCATGATAGTAATCCCAGTAAACCAGCGATGCATCTGTTGGAACTTGATCGATGACCTCCTGAGGGATAACAGCATCCAGGTCATAATAGTCTGCGGTTTTGGAAGCCTGTCGGAAATACATGTCGCTCCAAATCATAGGCGAAAGGCCGTGCCGCCGGATAATCTCCATCACTCTGCTGAAATGCCGGGCAATAATGGAAGGGCCGCTCTCATAGCCGTGTTTCTGCAGGAATTTTCCCAGGCCCAAGTCCATCGCTTCGTCCATGCCGATGTGGATTCTCCGGGAGCGGACGTGGGACGACGCAGCTGTAATCATATCTTCAATCAGCTGATAAACATGATCGTCATCGCAGAGCAGCACCTCTTTTGTATCGGCATAAGGCGCCATCTTGTCCCATTTTAAAGCACTTGCCAGGTGTCCCAGCGTCTGAATACAGGGGATTAACTCAATCCCGAGCGTATCTGCATAATCGTCCAGCTTCTGAATCTCTTCCGCAGTGTAGGCACCGCGCATATAGCCAAAATAAGGGTAGCCGGGGACCTCATATGTATCCTCAGTGTAAAGCATTGCAGCATTTAAGCCCATGCAGGCCATTTTCCTCAGAAGAAATTTAACAGTTTCCGGCCGCAGGACCGCATTTCGGGAGCAGTCAAACATAGTGCCGTCCGTTTCAAAAGCAGCTGATTCCTCCAGAGTGAAGGGCTGTCCTTTGGGCAGTTCACGCAGCAGCAAGGCGATTGCTCTATAGAAATGTACTTTTTCATGACAGGCAATCGATACAGTTTTCCCATCAAATTGAATTATCGTAGAAGCACCGGTTTCTGCGGTAAGCGGCAAGCCATCTTGCTCCAGTGAAAAATTCAGGTCATTGGTCAGAAGTTCCAATCCTTCCTGCCATCCTGCCGGAGCAGATTGCAAAAATAATTTTTGCATGATAATCCTCCTGTTCAAAAAAAAACAGTTGTAAAGAGCCGAATTTTATTCTCTTTTACCATCATGATATCATGCGCCTTTTACCATGGTCAAGGAACAATATTTTATCAGCCGAGCAATTTTTGCATGGGAGCAGCTTTACCGGGAAACACCGGAGCGCAGCCGTCTCCATTCTCCTGGGGAAAGCCCTGTATCTTTGCGGAAAGCCCGGTAAAATACAGACGGATCTCCAAAACCGGTCTGGGCGGCAATGGCGGCAATATCTCGGTCGGTCGTTTCCAAAAGCTGACGAGCCTTCCGCAGACGAAGCTCCAGGATGCACTGGTGTGGCGTGATGCCCTTCCAGCGCCGGAACAGCCGGATGATATGATCCTCAGTATAGCGAAACTCCCGGGCCAGGTCGGAAAGATGCAGTTCTTCTCCAAGATGTTCTGACAGGTAGGCGATCATGCCTGTTACCGGATTTGCCGGCACAGCATCTTCCAGCTTGGCAAAAATATCGAAAAAAGCACTTTGCCGCGATACACCGGAACCATCCGTCCACCAGGCGGTATCCAACCGTTGGAGCAGCGGCAGAAAGTCTCCCGGCTCGAATCTTCCGGCCAGAGGCAGCGGGTGCCGTGGCTCCGGCGAAAAATCCCCATGAAAATGAATGTAATAGTAGTAGGGAAGGAGACTGGGTTCGCCACCAGTTTGGGACAGCCCCGCCCGCTGGATATACCACTGGCCCGGCAGCAGCGAAATCCGCTTCCCGTCTTCGTAAAAAATCAGTTCCCCCTCCAGCATCAGAAGCAGGACATCGCAATCCGAAACTCTGGTCACATGATATTCTCCTGGGTCGAATCGGCGGAAGCTGCAGGTTGCAAGCGACGGAATTCGGTCCAGGTCCAGAAAAACTTCCGGTTCGTTCATTGGATCGCCTCCTGGATGAAAATGCTTCTCTTTCAGTATAACAGAAATATCGATTTTTGCAAGAAAGCGGTCGGGTTTTGCACTGGAAAATCTGTCGGATACCTGTTATCCTGTTGTTAGATTCCAAAAGACGGAGGGTACGCTATGAATCAGTTGAAACGAAGCTTTTTTACTGCCCAGGAGCTGAAGCCGACAGGCTGGCTGAAACGGCAGCTGGAAATACAGGCGGCAGGACTGGCGGGAAATCTGGATAAGGTTTGGCCGGATGTCCGCGACAGCCGTTGGATCGGCGGCGATAAAGAGGGCTGGGAACGGGTGCCTTATTGGCTGGATGGGTTCATTCCCTTGGCCTGGCTCCTGGACAATGAAGACATGAAAGCTCGGGCTACCCGATATGTCGACGCTATTTTGGAGCGTCAGCAGCCGGACGGATGGCTTTGCCCCTGCAGCGATGAGGAGCGTACCCATTATGATATGTGGGCGCTGATTCTGATCGGAAAGGTGTTGGCGGTTTACGGTGATTGCACCGGCGATCCGCGGATCGAAACAGCCCTTTATAAGGCGTTTCGGCAGTATTATCTTTATATCAATTGCATTACGCTGAATCAGTGGGGAGCAGCTCGGTGGTTCGAGTGCCTGATTCCGATTTTTTGGTTGTATGAGCGCCGGCCGGAAAAATGGCTGCTGACATTGGCTCTGAAGCTGCGTTGTCAGGGTATGGATTATGAAGCGCTTTTTGAACACTGGCCCAATCAGGAACCGGACGATAACTGGAGCTTTTTAAATCACGTGGTCAATATGGCGATGTGTATAAAAGCTTCCGGGCTGTTTGCGCTGGCAGGCGGCGGCGATCCCGATGCCTTTGCGGAGATGGCCTGGCAGACTCTGATGCGGGATCACGGCATGGCGTGCGGCCATTTCACCGGAGATGAGTGTTTGGCCGGAACCAGCCCCATTCGCGGGAGTGAGCTTTGCTCTGTGGCAGAAGCCATGTATTCTTACGAGTGGCTGGCAGCATTGACAGGCTTTGAAAAGTGGGGAGATCGGCTGGAAATGACTGCTTTTAATGCGCTTCCTGCTGCTATCAGCCCCGATATGTGGAGCCATCAGTATGACCAGCTGACTAATCAGCCACAATGTACCCGCTTCCCGGATAAGGAACATCCCTTTGGGACCAATGGACCGGAATCCCATTTGTTCGGACTGGAGCCGAATTTTGGTTGTTGTACTGCCAATTTTGGTCAGGCTTGGCCTAAATTAGCTCTTTCCGCTCTGATGCGTACCCAAGAGGGAATTGCAGTTACGGCAATTGCTCCGGTCAAAGTGGAGGCTATAATAAACGGGAAAAAGGTGTCCTGTGAACTTCGTACCAATTATCCTTTTGAGGATGGGTATCAGGTAGTAGTTTGCGCGGAAGAGCCGGTTCGGTTTGCACTGGATCTGAGAATTCCCGGTTTCGCGCAGAATGCGCAGGTGGATGGCGCCGCAGCAGAGCCTGGCAAGTCCTTCCGGATTGAACGGCTCTGGGAAGGAAGTACAGAAGTTACAGTGACACTTTCCTTCCAGGCAGAGTATGTTTCCCGTCCCAGCGGGCTTTTCTGTGTGCGGCGGGGACCGCTTGTTTACTCGCTTCCGGTTAAAGAGCAGTGGAATCGGATTGAATATGTCCGAGATGATGTGGAGCGGAAATATCCTTACTGCGACTATGAATTGTTGCCACTGACCCCTTGGAATTACGGATTTGTGGGCGGGGAGCTTACGTTCCATCAAGGTACAGTGGGAGATTGCCCGTTTTCACCGGAGGGAGCGCCGGTGTGGATTGAGACCAGTTTAGCTCAGGTAGATTGGCAAATGAAGAACGGCCTATGTGAGGAACTTCCTCGATCCAAAGCCCCAATCTCTGCGCCGGAAACCTTGCGGTTGATCCCATATGGCTGCACGAACCTCCGGATGACAGAGCTACCGATTTTGGAACGTTGATAAGCTAATTGAAAATCCCGGTTTCAAAGCTGAAACCGGGATTTTTTCTGCAGAAAAGTAAAATCTGCTGCTTATTCGATGACTTCCAACCGACGGAACCCGGATTGGAGATAATCAGAATGAGAAGGATAAACTTTCCGCTGGAAGTTGGCAAGCTGCGTAATGAAATCATCGTAAAGATCCCGGGTACGCTTGCCGCACCAGCCAGCTTCGGAGGCAGAAGGCATCAGCCGGATATTGTCAGGCAGAGTATGCCAAGTCGTAGGCATGAAGCCGAAGGCACCTGATTCCGCAGCGGCTTGGCCCAGCGCAAAGATGTTGCCGTCTCCCTGCCAGGGACAGGTCACGGTATCAAAGCCGTGGGCAATAAAATGCTCCGTGGAAGCCACCTTAGGCTCAGTGATACTGTATTGCCAATCGGCAATCATCATTCTCCGGTCCAGTCGGTCCAAAATCTCATGAGTGCGCTGATGGGGACGGGATACAGCAATAATAGGCGGTGCCCAGGCCTCGGAATCCAGTAGCATATCTCCCCACATAATCGGACGGCGGCCTTCTTTGGCCAATTCCTCCGTCAGGTTGTTCAGATAATTCAGCAGCAGTTCTCTGGAATCACCGGCGCTGCATTTGTCACAGGTGGCGAAGGAATAGGCTTCGTCGCAGCCGATATGGAACCAGCTGCCAGGTCCGCACAGTTCCATCAGTTCTTTTCGCATGGTCCGGAGCAGAGCAAGAGTTTCCGGATTGCTCAGGCACCAGGTCCAGCCATCAGGCTCGAAGAGAGTGGCCAGACGAGGATTCTGATCCAACACTACATGCCGGCCGTAACAGGCGCGGCTGGCAGACGCATGGCCCAGATGATTAATCATAGGAATGACTTCCATCCCCATGCTCCGGGCATCTGCGATGATGGGACGAATCTGATTTTTAGTATAAGCCCTCGGCCAGCTCAGCTCCGCCAGGCAGTCATATCGCAGCATTCCCCAGAATTCCAAAACGATATGGGAAAACTTTAAAAATCCTGCCAACCTTACGATTTTATGCAGGAAGGGAAGCGTGGTTTCGGGAAAAACGCACAGGTGCAGGCAGCGGAACTTTAGTGCGGGATGATCGGTTATGGATGTCCCCGGAATATGCAGGGATTCCTGCCCGGGTCGGAGGTCATTCGCTCGAATGAGCTGCATCAGGGTAAAGAGCCCCCGCAGCATTCCTTCCCGACTGCCGCCGGTAATGCCGACCCCATTTTCTGTCACGGAAAGAGCATAATCCTCTCCGTCTGGAAGGTTAGGAACTGTTCCGTTGCCAATTTTCATCTGCCAGTCATCTATGCCAGGCCTCTCGCGAAAACGCAGAGTGCTGCCATTCATGGTAAAGTTATACCACAATTCTTCCAGCAGAGTAGAGGTATGAGCATCCGGCAAAGATTTCACATAGCATGGTACCTCTCCGCCGAAGGAAAAAGGTTTACCGTCCCAGCTGGTATGGGCCGGCAGAGGGATCAGGCAGCGTTCATAAGGTGTCATGGAAGTCATCCTTTCTTAATCAAAGAGGTTTTCCAACTGGTCCGCAGCATTCCGCATAACTACAGATGGTTCCGGTACTGTTTCAGGCTGCATCTGTTCCAGAGGAGTGTCCATGAATTTTTGGAGCAGAACTGCTCTTTGCGGCATGAGGTCTGCCTTTCCGCGGCCTTCTGCAGGTTCGCAAACCCAGTCCAACACCAGTCGGCATTCTTCCGGGAAGAGAAACTGCATCGGTTCACTGGCATACTGCCGACAGTACCCGTTGACCAGATTGTGTTTTAAGGTTTTCTCAAAGCTTGCTGGAACAGGGCAGGTTTCGTTAATAGCCTTTAGGGTCGCCAGCATAGAGTAATCCGGATGAAGATCCAGCATATCTCTAAGTGTTCCCATCAGTTCCATAAATCTATCCGCCAGTCCCTTGCAGCCTTGGCCGTTCCGGACGGAAATCTCCATAAGAGCCAGGTTCAGGAACCGGCCGGTCATCGTCCGTGCCAAGTCGATTGCATCCCGCCGTACAAAAGGATCCTCCCATGCCGAAGCGGGCAGTTCAGCTAATCGGCGAAGCACCGTGACCGCCTTTGGCAGCAGCGGCAGACTGCGGGAAAGCTGCCAGCGGAAATGAGCCTGCATATGATCGTCATTCAACGTATCAGGGAAAACAATTACCGAGTCCGTCCACATTTCACGATGGGCAGTCCAACTGCAGACATATTTTTCCCAATCAGGATCGCCCTTTTCACGGCGAGAATAGCCGCCCCAACCTACCAGCTTGATAATCGGCAGTGCGTCCTGCCAAGTCTCATTCATGCATCCGGACAATTGCCCATATCTCCGCATGCAGAACCGTTCCGTCAGCTGTTCCAGGGACATGGACAGGGGAGACCAGGCATTTTCTGTCAGATATTCCAGCACCAGCGGATCACTGTGAGAAAGCTCCGGCCAGAGGATCATTCCCTTGCAGAAGGGATCCTCTGCCGCAATGGCAAGCCGTTCGGTGGAAGTGTCATAAATTCCTCGGAGGCTGCTTTCTGCCTCATAAGCATGGAAAAGCCCGAAAATCCAAGGGAATTTCCCGACAATTCCCCAATTTTGGAATCCGATAGCAGGATCATCCGATTCTGAGGTATAGTCCAGAATCAGGGTGCGGTCCGGGTCCAGTTCTTTTATCAATTGCTGCACTTCTTCCGGCTTCCACCAGCCGATAAAGTCCCAGCTTGCGATCATCAGCTTGGAATTCGGATACCGTTCCCGGAGATTCTGGGCGATTTTTCGATAGCCAAAAAGCTTCAGCTGCAGATTATCATCCCGATTCTCATACATGTTCCGTTCCGCCATACCGATGGTATGAAAAATCCCTGCATGGGGATTGAAATCCCGGACAAAGGTATCTGTCAGCTTCATGTAGTTATCCATATTTCGCTGAATACGGATATCCCAAACCAAACCGGTGTCCTGTTTGTATCCTACACTGGCTTGATCCAGAAGATCAGGTTTTTCCCGATCCAGAAAAGCCCTGGGAGTACGGCTGTACCAGTGGCTCATAGTGCCGCAGTCCTCCAAATGGATCAGATCCCGTTCCTCCGCATAGGCCAGCAGCTTTTGCCGCAGAATCCCACGGAATTCCAGTGGCCAGAAAAGGTTCCGGTCATCGAACCCGTCATCCATAGCCTCCGGGAGCGGTCCGTTTGGATTCGGGTAAGGGACGATATCCGGAAAAGCCCGCTGCCAGAGGTCATCCATGCCAATCCGGAGCATGAACATATTGAGCCGCTTTTTCAGCATCCAGTCGATTTCCCGTTTCCAATCTGCCAAAGACCAGTGTTCCGCCTGAAAGCGTTTGAGTCCCCGGTGAGCAAAATAGCGCAGGCCGCGGTACTGGAAACGTGGGCTTTTGGTGCGATCGATTCCCTCCATGGGAACATCAGCGGCCTGAGGAATCACATCGCCATCCCAGAAATAGTGGCAGCCGGCCTGGGTCTCGAAGAAGTCGTAGACCGCATACAAGGTGGAGCGTCCCCGGCCACCGGCAAGCAGCAGAATTTTCCTTCCCTTTACGTTGCAGGCGCGAATGCAGTAATCATCGGTGCCATAACGGATGCCCAGGTTCTCGATTTCCCCTTTAAGTATGGCATCCATTGCAAAATCATTGACCGCATCGGAACCGATCACCACCAGATCAGAGCAATTATCGTCTTCTGTAGTAACTGGCAGCAAGTTTCCCGTGATTTTCTGATACAGTTCCTGAAAAGCCTCAGCGGCTTTTTGATAAGCTGCCTCCCCCTGAGCGGGGGCCAAAATCAATCGAGCCATAATATTCCTCCGTTACAGTGAAACGGGTTCACCTTTCTGGATGCTGTCGTAACAAGCGTTCATTGCCTCAATGGTTTTTTTGTGCCAGCGAAGGTTGATCTGAGGAGTTTTTCCGGTGCGGATGCAGTCCACAAATTCGTCTACCAGTCCGATCCATTCGTCAAAGTATGTATACCGGACGGTGTAACGTTCATCGGGCATGCCGCTGTGGTAGACGTTGGGGCCGAAGCAGTCTGCCAGCAGGGAACCCTTGTCGCCGTTGACTACCAGATTGACTTCCATCCGTTTGGGATAGATTTCCCAGCCGGGTCCGGGAGCAGGCAAGCGGTTTTCCAGTCGTGACCAGGAGGGATCAAGAGAGAAAACAACGCCGTTTTTCATTCTGCCGGTAACGGTCAGCATATCCTCTTCTTCGATATCCTTGCGAAGATTGGGGGCGACTTCCGCAAAAATGGTATCAAATTCGCTGCCGGTGATGGTGCGGATCATATCAAAGATATGGGGATGGTCGCAGAGTGCGCCGCCGCGAAACCGTCCGTCGCCTTCGCGCAGGGCAATCCGTTTTCCATAGCTTTTTTCCGGCATTCCCTGCCAGGGGAAGGAGAAGACCGGAGAAAGTGTGATATTGGTAGCCTGGAAGGACTGTAGATTTCCGACAGATCCCGCCGCCAGCAGCTCCTTGACCCGGTTGACCACCGGATTGTAATGCAGCTCCAGCTCGACCTGGCAGATAATTCCCGCTTTTTCTGTCACTTCGATCATTCGGTCGTATTCTTCCATATCAAAGGAAGGAATTTTCATGGAAAGGATATGGATGCCGCGGCTTGCACAAAGCTCCACCTGTTTGAGATGTTCGTCGTTTGCGGAAGCAAGAACCACCGCTTCGATTTCAGGATGGGCATCCAGCATTTCTTCGTCGCTGTTGTAGCAGGGAATCCCCTGAACGCTTTTCAGAAAGCGTTCTCTGGCGTCGGGATCAGGTGCGGAAACCGCTACCCAATCCAGTTTCGGATTATCCTTCAGGGTCTGATAATATTTCCTAGTATGGCCATGGGTCATGGTCATCATGGCAATTTTTACAGGTTTCATGCTTTAGTCCTCCACGATGAGTTTCCGGCCGGTTTCGGCGGACCGGAGCGCTAACTCTGCCAGCTGTTCCAGACGAGCCGCCTGGGCATTCATTTTTTCAGCTGCGGCAGGATCTTTCAGTGCTTCCAGGGCGCAGCGCACAAGGGCGACATCTTCTGCATTCAGGCCATAAAGCTCGAAGTCGGTGTCTGTGAACGCATCCGGTTCCGGCTGGTCGGTATAAAGGTAAACAGAATTCTGCTGAATCTGCGTATCGACCACCTTGTCAAGGGCGACACCCTTAGAAGCGATGATCTCATGTTTATCCAGCGTCTGAGCCTCCGGAGCCAGAGTTGCCGCGGTTTCCAATGTGCAGACAATTCCGTTGCGGAGCCGGGCCACCGTATTGGCTGCTTTTCCGTTTTTCATGGTGAAGATGTATTCCAGCTTGGCATCGAAAATCCATTCTGCCAGATCCAGTTCCCGGCAAAGCAGCTTTTTCATATCGGTGCCGTCATAGTCGATGTGGCAGCTCCGCAGGACGCTGATATCCTTGAGGGTACCGTCGATAGTCAGATTTTTCAGTTCAACGAATTTGCGTTCTGACCGCCAGGGCAGCAGAGCGATAGTTTTTCCGCCAGCTGTCAGTGTGGAGAAAAGGCCGTCCTTTTGAATCTTTGCATCTGCAGGGACAGCAACATCATAGCGGCCTGCCAAATACTGGAGGCCTTCCAGGGGGGTTGAAATTTTGTGGATGGTTTTCATGGGATCCCTTCCTTACATCATCTTGACACGGGGACGGTATTTTGCCAGATTTTTAGCATTATACTCGTCACCACCGGGTTCGTTGGCACTCTTCCAGACCGGAGCTTCGATTCCCCGGCGGGCACATTCATGGACAGTTTCGATTTCCAGCAGGTGAGCGATGCAGAAATCCACCACGTTGGATACCGGCGCAATCGGCGTGGAAAGACCGGGAATATTTACAACGCAGTCGCCGACGGGATTGTAATCGTCAATGCAGACATCAGCCAGATCGAAAAGATTCTTGCCGGACGGATGGCGGATAAAGTGATCGGCAGGCATAGCGTCCTGCCAGTAGGAGCTGGAAACGGCAATGATTTTAGCTCCGGCCTTTTTGGCTTCCATAGCGGCGTCGATGGTAGCCGCGTTGATGCCGATGTTATGGAAAATAATGAGGACGTCGCCGGGCTGGAGGTCATAATATTTCATAATTGCGCTGCCGTAGTTGACGCAGCGTTCCAGCTCCAGATACTTCAGCGCTTGGTTGAAGACGGAAAGTCCGGTTTCCATAATTGGGTTTATGTTGCAGAGACCGCCTGCCCGGAAGAACATTTCTCCCATGACAAGAGTGGTATGTCCGCCGCCGCCGTAGACATTGATCAGTCTGTCGGCTTCGATGGCGTCTGCCATAAGGGAGGCCGCCTTTTGAATATTTTCCGCTTGTTTTTCACACACTTCGCGGATGTTGGCAATGGCGGTATCGACATACCCGTAATCGTGCAGCTGTGCCATAAAAACACTCCTTTTTGTTTGGTTTTGATAGGAAATACAAACTGTTTATTTTTTGAGGACCCGACGATAATTTTCACCAATGCGATCCCACAGTTCCAAAGGTTTCGGTGCTGCTACGGAAGTGCCGTAACCGCCTCGATAAGTCCAGGTGGCCAGCCGGTCCACTCCGGCGTCCACATATAGGTCCACGACCTGGTCGATCTGCGCAAAATCTTTGGGGCATTTATTGTAGCCCATGATCCAGCGTTCAGACTGTTTGCCGTATTTTTTTGCCATAGCAACGGTACGATCAGTGATTTCCCGGAAGAAGGATTCCGGCAGATCCCAGCTGATAATGGTAGTGGAAAAGACGTCAAAGTAAGGGCAGGCGGCTACCATGTCCCAGTTGTCATAGCCCCTTAGCTCGGTGACATAATAGCTGTTTAATGTTGCATGGACGCAGCAGGTGATTTCCAAAGCAGGATTTACTTCCTTCAAAGCTTTGGAAACGCCGGAAAGCGTTTCAAGTGCTTCTCTCCAACGGAACTGTTTCACATCGTCATTCATGAACTTGGGCATCTCATATCCGTAGTAATCCTCAAATTTTTTCATGCACACCGGGCAGCGGCAGGCCCAGTCGTCACCGGCGCCGCCGGTAATAGAGGCGTAGGATTTCGGGTAAGCGTAATGGGGCTCATCCCAGAAAAATCCATCCACTTCAGTTTCCCGCGCCAGCTTGAGACAAAGCCTTAGAAAATAATCCCGGAAGGAATTGGTGTTGAAGCAGGCCGCATTGAGGACTTCGCCGGTGTAAGCGGAAACCTGGCGATTGTGGATGTTGTTCTGCAAAAACAGGCTGACCTGTTCGCCGCCGAAATATTTTCCGATGCCCCAAGTATCAGCCAGTACTCGAAGTCCCAGTTCATGGGCCTTTTTGACGATGGCGTTGATATTCGGGAACCAGAAGTCCATATCG
The DNA here is from genome assembly GCA_944386445.1 of uncultured Clostridia bacterium. Lineage (GTDB taxonomy): Bacteria > Bacillota > Clostridia > Oscillospirales > Ruminococcaceae > Merdivicinus. The sequence goes on along the minus strand of CALXBD010000059.1, from coordinate 16,808 downwards.
AATTCTGTAATTGCAAGGATCACGGTATCACAGCCGTGGGCCAGCATTTCTTTAAAGTCGGCTTCGGCGTGTTCTACATAGTTGAGACCGTAGTAGCTGACAGCAGTGTGTTGAATGGACATGGTGATGCTCCTTTTCAATAAAATTATTCTTGTGCCTTGTAAAGAATGTCTCGGGTGTGGTAACTCTGAAACTGGACAACCGCCAATTTTGAAGAGCTTTCCCGGACGACCAGCGATGGTTCCAGATAGAAGTTAGCATCCTGGTCCTTTCCGGTTTCGATCTGCCTGATAATCAGCCGGACTGCCGTTTCGGCCATATCGCTGATGCGGTATCCCACAGTTGTCAGCGGTGGGGTAGTCATAGCAGACACCGGCAGATTATCAAATCCGGCAACCGCGACCGCTTTCGGACAGGGCAGCTTCAATTTCTGGCAAGCCTGCAGTACCATAGTGGCGATCAAATCATGAAAGCAGAAAATCGCTACAGGCTTAGGCAGAGCTTGGAGAAAGGCGGCAATGGCGTCATTGGCGGTTTGAGCTTCCTCGGGATCCACCAACAGAACATGATCTGCTGGTAGTGATTTTCCTTGGCGTGCAAGGCCTTCGCGAAAACCGGCAAATCGCGGATCCTGGGCGTTATCCAGTTCTGTCAGGCCGATGTAGGCGAATTGGCTGTAATTCTCCCGCAGAAAATGGCTGGCTACCCGACGGGCGGCGGCCGCGTTGTTCACCAACACAGCCTCTCCCAAGGCGTTTTCGGGCTTGCGTCCCAAAAAAACGTGGGGCAGGGGATAGCAGTTGTACAATTCCGGCGTTTCGGGAGCCACACCCGGCGAAGAAAGGATCCCCATAGCGCCTACATCGCGGAAAAGGTTCAGAATTTCCCGTTCCCGATCCAGATGGTAAGAGCTGCTGGCCACCAACAGTTGGTATCCGGCAGCGCGGGCACTTTTTTCAGCGGATTTTGCCAAGGACGAGAAGAAAGGACTTTCAATGTTGGTAACATGCAGACCTAGAATATGACTGTTTCCGGAAGCACGCTGTCCCAACGGAGAATTTTTGTCGATGCGTCCGTAAGTGAGGTAATACTTTCTCCCGCGGAGTTCTACCAGCCGTTTTTCCCGCAATTCCACCAGTACATGCTGGGCGGTAACCAAGGAAACTCCCTGACGGCTTGCCAATTCCCGTGTAGACAGGAACGCCTCACCGGGGGGGCCAAAGGATCCTGCAAGAATTTCCTCCTTCAGCCTGTCGGCTTCCTCCCGATAGAGCGGTTGGCGAGGGGAGCGCTTTGGCTGGCTCATAGCTTTCCTCCTTCTATATGAGGTTTAGTTGGTTGATGGTTTTAGTTTAAAACGAAAATAGCAATACGTCAATAACAAACATGTTTAATTATGTATAACAAAGTGTATTTTGTTATACATAATTAAACTTTTTTTGAAATTATCCTTTGATCGAGCCAATCATGACACCTTTCACAAAGTATTTTTGCACAAATGGATACATACAGATGATCGGCAGGCTGGAGACAATAATCAGGGAGTATTTCAGCAAATCTGCCATTCCCTGTTTTCCGGCCAGAATGGCATCGTCCACGATATCATTAGAGCTGATCTGGTTAGCAATAAGGATGTCCCGAAGAATTATCTGCAGAGGGTAGGTTTCCTTTCTATTGAGGTAGATCATAGCGTCAAAATAAGCGTTCCAGTGTCCGACAGCATAGTACAGCGTAATAACCGCAATAACCGCCTTGGAAAGCGGCAGCACCATTGTAAAAAAGAACCTGAGATCGGAGCATCCGTCAATTTGAGCTGCTTCCAGCAGGTCTGTAGGAATACTGCTTTGCATAAAAGTTCGAACCAGTATCATGTTGTAAACAGACAGCGCACCAGGCAGAAGAATTGCCCAAATGGTTCCCACCATCTGCAGGCTGTTGACCAAAAGGTAGGTAGGAATCAATCCACCGCTGAAGAACATGGTAAAGGTGAAGAGAAACATAAAGAATCCCCGATAGGGCAGGTCTTTTCTGGAAAGTGGATAGGCGGCTACCAGCGTTATGGAAACATTAATAGTGGTTCCCAGCGCTGTATAGAAGATGGTATTGCGGTATCCGGTAAGAACATAAGGATTGGAAAATACGGCACGATAGCCCTCCAGGCTGAAGTCTACGGGCCAAAGTACCACACGGCTGGTAGCCACAGCAGTCGGGGAGGAGAAGGAGGCGGCTACAATGTTAATCAGAGGGAAAAGAATGGCTAGGGTAAAAATTACCAGAATGGTGTTCACGACGGCGTAGTAGATTCGATCCTCCAGTGGATATTGGATCTTTTTGCGTACATTTTTTGCAGACATAAATGTTCCCTCCTTACCAAAGACTGGTTTCGCCAAGCCGTTTTGTAACCGAATTGACCAGAACAAGCAACCCGCAGTTTATTACGGAGTTGAATAGTCCAATGGCGGAAGCGTAAGAGTAATCGCTTTTTCCGGCAGCCAGTCCAACTTTATATACGTAGGTAGAGATAACCTCTGAAGTGCGGAGGTTCAGGTTATTCTGCATCAAATAGATTTTTTCGAAACCCACGCTCATAATGCTGCCGGCGTTAAGGATCAGCATGATGGATGCGGTTGGGAGAATGGTGGGAAGATCAATGTGCAGAATTCGTTTAAATCGGCTTGCGCCGTCAATTTCGGCCGCTTCATGCAGTTCCGGGTCTACAGAGGACAAGGCAGCAATGTAAATAATGGTACTCCACCCTAATCCCTGCCAGATACCGGACCATACATAGAGGTGGATAAACGCACCTGGTTTCCCCAAAATGTCAGTCGGCAGTCCTTCTCCGAAAAACATCCGGTAAATACTACCGTACATGCCTGTAACCGGACTCAGAATCTGAAAGATCATGCCTACCAGTACAACTGTGGAAATAAAGTGGGGAATATAAGTAATCAGCTGGACCGCCTTTTTAAAGGCCAGATTTCGCACAGAATTGATAAAAAGGGCCAGTAAAATAGCCAGCGGGAAATTTGCAGCCAATCCGTAAAGAGAGATGCGTATGGTATTGACAACAGTACGTTCAAACATATAAGATTTGAAAAACTTGATAAAGTTTTCAAATCCTACCCACTCACTTCCCCAGATTCCACGGGTTGGGGAGAAGTCTCTGAAGGCTATCTGCACGCCGAACATCGGATAATACTTAAATATAAGCAGGTATACTACAGGCAGGAAAAGGAGTAAATATAGCTGCCAACATCTGCGGACGCGTTTCCAGGATGAGATTTTATGCACTGCCACTGAAGCAGAAGCATTGGAAATAGCTTTGTTATTCATCAAAGTGAACAGCCTCCATTACATCAGAGTCTTGAAAGAGAAATGCCCATATGAAGGGGGCTCCTCCACATGGGCATCCCATTGAAAGCGTTATTTCATTCTGTCGTAAGCGGCTTGCAGAATGGAACGATAATCATCCAGCCCCATGGCGTCCAATTCAGCCAGGTAGCTGTCCCAATCCGCTTCGATGTCCATGTCACCGGTCAGGAACCGGGTCTGGCATTCCTGCGCATAAGTGAGAATGGTGGCTTCCAGTTCGGAAACTTCGTCCAGCTCATCCGCAGTGTAAATAAGGTTTGGAACCGTTTCTTCCGGTGCGTTGCCAAACAGGTGCCCCACAGCCTTGGAGATCATCCCCAGCGCAGCCAGCGGGTCACTTAAAATGGCTTCAGCTTCATAGCCTTCGTTCATGTAAGAAGGCTGAAGCATCATTGGACCACCCCAGATAATATTATTGGTGCTGCCCCAGACGGCATTATCCTGCCAGAAGAAAGCTTTAATTCCCAAGGATTCGTACATGCCCTTTGCATCCGATCCTTCCTCCAGATAGTCCCAGTTGACGCCTTTTTCGCCAAAACGTCCTCGAAGAGCAGTTTCTTCATTGGCAAAGAAATCCAGAAAACGGAAGGCAAGCTGGGGGTTCTCACAGTCAGCAGTAATATAAGTGTTGCCGCCGACGCTGGGGTTAGTCTTGGGGGTGTAGGCAACGCCTTCCGGCCCTTTGATAATGTCAAAATCGCCGCTGTATTCAGCCTTGTGAGGGTTGTCTACAGCAAACAGACCGGTAGGAGAACCTGCCCAGAATCCGACTGTGGAAACCTGATCAGCAGGAACATCCAACATCGCCTTCAGCTGTGCTCCATCTTGGGTAAAGGAAATAGCGGGGAAGAGCTCTTCTGCTACCAACTTGCGAATATAACGTAAGCCTTCCCGATAGGCATCTTTGGTATAAGCCAGATCAACCTGTCCGTCTTCAAGAATTTTATAGTCATAAGGGCAATAGAGGAAGGAATTAAGCAACAGTATTACTGGTTGCTGCCGCCAGCCTGTACCGGAACCAACCAATGGAATTTCATCCGCTTTGCCATTTCCATTGGGATCTTCTTCCTTAAATGCTTTCAGCACGGTATAAAGTTCATCGGTTGTTTCCGGATAATCCATCCCCAAAGTATCAAGCCAGCTCTTATTGATGTACCAACGGCCATCCCACATGTCTACCTGTGCGGGCGCGTAGTTTGGAAATACGTAGAAACCTCCTTCTGCCGAAGCAGTATACATTTTGATCAGTTCCCATTCGTCTGCTGCATTTCCAGTTACACAAGTGCCGGTTTCTTCGGTCTTCTCCAGCATTTTGTGCATGTAATATGTATCGTCTTCATTGTTATAGTACTGTGTCAGATCAGCCAGAACGCCGTCTTTTCCGTATTGGTCGCGAGTACTGTTTGCTAATGAGAATCCCATCAGGATATCAGGCAGGTCCTGTTTGGCAGTGACTGCCAATTCCAGTTTTTGACGGGCTTCATCGCCGTTTGTCGGATAAAGGGTGAACTCTAATGTAACACCGGTTTGTTCTTCCAGCCAGTTTGTAAGTTTGTTGTCCTCATAATCAGAAATCAAAGTGTTCTCAATCAGTCCAATATTTAATGTAGCAGGTTCTTTTACCAGTGGTAAAACTCCGGCGTCGTTCAGAATTGATTCTTCCGTAGTTGAGGTTGTGCTGCCGGATGATTGCGATTCTTCATTTGAGGAAGAGTCTCCGTTTCCACCGCAGCTTACAAGAGCAGAGGAACAGAGGATCGCTGCTACGAGAAACGCCAACAACTTTTTAATTTTCATAGTATGACCTCCTGAAGTAAAATGGACCAATATGGATACACTTATTTGTCACAGAATCACTGATGTGCTTTTATAATCTGCTGGATCAGGAGTGATTCTGTAATTTTGTTATAGCATATCCGATGCTTTTGGGAAAGTGCCAAGCTTGGAAAAGTCTCTCAATCAGTAATTTTAGGCTCTCTCAATTTTGAAAAAAGCTTCCATTTTGTATCATTTCCGGTGGTTAAGGCTAATTATGGGTTGAGAAATTGTTTGATTGTTTGTATAATTAAACTGCATTAGTCCAGTGGGGAGATGAAAACTTTATGGCAAAATGTCGCTCCGTTCTATATAAATTCTGTCTATCGTATTTTTGTATTTGTGCCGTTACTCTTTTGGTATGCTTTCCGATCTATTACAAAGCTCTGGATGTTTCAAAAGAAAATATCCTTTCCGAGCAGCGGCAGTCACTGGCTACCAGTGTGGAGAATTTTGAAAAGAACTTGCAGCAGCTTCTCTCCATTCACACCATTTTTCAAAGTAGTATGGATTACCGCAAGTTGCGGTTATATTCTTCTGATGATTTTCCCGCGGATAAAGTAATCCAGATGCAGAATATCCAGCAGCAATTTGCCAGTCTCGTCAGTTCTAACCCGCTGATGTATGGAGGCTTTATTTATTTTTCCAGAAATCAGCTGGTGATCAGTAATACTCAGATTTTTGAAAACCGGGAGCAGGCCTTTGGAAAATTTTTAAATTACCCCGAGTTATCCATTTCAGATTTAGAGCAAAGTTTTGATGAGGCTCCTATTGGTATATCGTTTTTGCCCTCCTCGCAAATAAATATGTCTAGAATTTTGGTAGGGGATTTTACATTAAATAATGCAGTAACGGCCGTTGCATGTTCTGCCAATTCTTCTGCGTACATCTGCGGCATTATTTCTGGAGAAAGTATTGAGAACCTATTTCATCTCAATCTAAATCCCACAGCAGTTTTTTATATTGTTTCCGGCGGAGATACGGTCATATTCAGTCAGAATCTGGATCAATTGGAAAATGAGAAACTGTTATTTTCGTCAGAAGGTATTACAGATGTAACGTGGAATGGTCAGCGATACACAGCTATGGTTGAGGAAATTCCCAGTATTGGAAGTCAGGCAGTGTTGGCAATCCCCGACGGATATTTTCAGGCCAGTATTCGGCCGGTGCGACAGATGATCGTACTTTATATCCTGTGTGCCGCAATGTTGGGTGGAATCATTTCGATCTTTTTTGCCAGATACAGCTACGCGCCGGTTAAAAGAATCGTGCGCTCCACGGGAATTGATTTGAATTCGGTTGACAGAAAAAGCAATGAATATGTGTATATCGAAAATACCCTCCAGTACTACAATGCCAATAATCAGGCTTTGACAGCCCAAGTGAAAGCTACAGAAAAGAATCTTCAAATAAATCTCTTTATTCGTTTGCTGACAGGAAGCGTTTTTACCAGCAATGATATGCGTTTCTGCAAGGAGAAATTGGATCTGGTAAACGGAAAGTATCGGGTCGCACTCTTTTTCTGGCCTAAAGATGACAAGATTTTTTCGGAAAAAAACACGGAAAGCCCCTATATTTTACTGCTGTCTGCTGCCTTGCAGCATAATATGGAAGGACAATACCTGTTAAGCCAGATGGACCGGCAGAATGCAGTGGTATTGTTTGTATGCGGGAAGGAGCAAGAACAACGGTTTGTGGAACTGATGCAAACGGTTCGAAATAATTTTCTGCTCTTATATGGAGAAAATCTTGAAGTCGGGCTCAGCAGTGAACAGCAGGGCGCAGAAAACGTTCGTACCGCATACGAACAGGCGCGATTTGCAATCAATCTTGTACCGGAAGCAGATGGAGTTTTACACTATTATCGTGAAAGCTCTGTCCCTGAGAAGAAAACGGTCGATTTTGTGACTTTGCAGCAGCTGTATGAGTTGATTCTGGCAGGAGAAACACAAGCAATTATAGAACTGTTCCGCCATGTGGAAGAGCTGGTTTCTGACAGTGCTGCACCGGACGCCGAACAGGAAGCATATGCAGTCTTGCGATATGTTGTTCACAATGTAATGATTGACCAACGGCTTCCAAAACAAGAGGTTTGTCTGGATCCTGTCAGCGGTTGTTCCGTTCACAGCGTTTTTTTGCAATTACAGGAGGTATGCCTGCAGATCTGTAGAATATTACAACAGCGCCGACTCAGCAATAATCAGGATTTGAAGGATCGAATCCTTTCCTATATCAAGCAGCATTTCTGCGAGAATACCCTTTATGCGGATACCATTGCAAGAGAATTCAATATATCGGAAAAGTATGTTTACAAGTTGATTCGGGAGCATACCGGCCAGACTTTGAATGAATATATCGAGCAGCTACGTATTCGTAAGGCTATGGAAATGCTTCAAGAAACAGATTTGTCAGTAGCCGCCATCGCATCTGCCTGCGGATTTAATGCAGTTAATACCTTCTATCGGATCTTCAAAAAGTATTATGCGGTTTCTCCATCCGCCTGTCGGCAGAAACCTTTTCCCTAATTATAAAAAGTTCTGGAAAACGCAATGGTTTTCCGGAACTTTTTTGTGTTCCAATATTAGAACAGAACCTTTTATAGAAAATTTTGTTGATACCTGTGAATTTTGTCTTAATTCACAGGTTTTTTAATATTTCTCATGAAATATTAAATAGTTTCTTTAGGAAATCTTTTTTGATTTTCCATAAACCCTTCTTATATCATTGGTAAAATAAAATAAATTGATAAAGTAAGAAGGGAACATTATTATGCGGGAGAAAATGTCTGCAGTTTTGAAAAAAAGCGGCATAGCAGCTATAGCCATTTTAACGTCAGCTACATTATTAGGGGGATGCGGTTCGGAAGAGGCAACAGGGTTCCAAACTGCATTTTGTGCCACTTATGTGGATGAAGACGCAGTGGAAACTTGCGGCGAACGTATAAAAACAGATCTGCCGGAACTTACAATCGATGGAGTAGAACCTTCCTTTGTGGGCATGAGTATGGGAGATTCGGAATCCGACCCTATGGGCACTATGGCTGGAATGACAAAGTTTACTGCCATGGTTTCGGGCGGGGAGTTGGATGTCGTAATTTCAGATCTTGAAAATGCGGCACGCAATGCCCGTGGGGAAGCCTTCCTGGATGTAAGCAGCTATTTGACAGATGAAGAGCTGGAAGAATATGAGGATAAACTTCTTTCTTTTGATATGGTGGATGACGAAGGAAATCCGACAGGGGAGAAAACGGCGGTCTGCGGGTTAGACCTTTCCGACAACGAAACCATCAGCAGTCTGGTTGGTCAAGATTGTGGCGTTTTTGTAGTTGCCAACACTACTCATTTGGACCAGGCGGCGGAACTTGTACGATATTTACTGAAGAATTCTTAAATGAACTATCCGGTCAGAAATTTTTCGAGGCAGGAAACGATTATTTCGTTTCCTGCCGTTTTTTAGTTGTTATAAGCATGAGCAGACAATCATACTATTTTTGCGTAGGATACAATTTTTGATTTTGAGTTGGGTTTTGAGGCTTTGAAAGGGCGCCTTAAGCAATCATTACAGCACGTGTACAAAAAATGTCAGTGAGATCAAAATAAGTCTCCTTGTCAAAATTTACTGGAGAGAATATAATAGCATCATGCAAGATCAACAAAAAAGTTTCACAAAATATTGCTTTTTTGAAACGAAAGGGATGAGACCGGATGCAGACTGCAGGTAACATGGAAAAGGTTCTACATAAACGCAGGCCAAAGTACACCCGGGAGCAAATCTATGAAAACATTGAATTGTATCTGATTATGCTTCCGGTGCTGATACTGATTTTTATGATGTGCTATTTGCCACTATATGGATTGCTGATTGCCTTTCAGGATTATACTCCCGGCATGGCTATTTTTTCTCTCACGGAAAATATCCGTTGGGTAGGCCTTAAGCACTTCGTCAACTTTATCAATGGAAAGTACTTTGTCAGATTGATTACAAATACAATTCTGCTGAGCCTTTATAATCTGATCTTTGGATTTTGGGTTCCAATTGTATTTGCATTATTGCTGAATGAAGTCCGCCATATGAAGTTTAAAAAATTTGTCCAAACGGCGTCTTACCTGCCCTATTTCATTTCCGCAGTCGTAGTAGCCGGTATGGTTCTTTCCTTTATTGACATGAGCGGTATCGTGAACAAAATTATCGTTCTGTTTGGCGGGACAGCGACTCCGCTGAATACATCTCCTTCCGCGTTCCCGGTAATTTATACGATTACCAATGTATGGAAATCCTTTGGATGGAACAGTATCCTGTATCTTTCTACCATGTCGTCTATAGACCCCGCCTTATACGAATCCGCAAGACTGGATGGTGCCAATCGTTTCAAACAGATGTGGTATGTTACATTGCCGTCTATCCTTCCAACTATTGCGATCATGCTGATTATGGCTGTCGGTGGAATTTTAGGTTCCAATACGGACCTGATCCTGCTGCTTTATAATACAGCAACATATCCTACTGCAGACGTTATCGGAACTTATATCTACCGCGTAGGCCTGGAGGGCGGACAATTCAGCTATACAGCTGCAGTGGGCATCTTCTCTTCCGTGATTAATTTTGCCTTGGTTTTCGGCGCTAACTTCATTAGCAACAAGTTGACCAATTACGGGCTGTTTTAAGCGGATATTGATTGGAAAGGCGGGATTTTTGTGACCCATAAAAACCGGATTCGGGAGGGAAGCCGGCTGGCAGATGTAATCATCTATGCGGTATTGATAATTATTTGCTTGGTAACCCTTTATCCGATGTATTACGTATTTATTCTCTCAATCAGTGACCCGCTGGAAGCTGCCAGCATGAAGATCTATCTCTATCCAAAAGGGCTTTATCTGAACTCTTACAAAATGTTATTTCAGGATAACAGCCTGTGGCGTTCTTATCTGAATACGATTGTCTATGTTGTTTCGGATACTGTGCTCATGCTTATTACGTGCTGTCTGTGTGCGTATCCGCTGACCTGCAAAAAGCTTATTGGCAGAAAATTCCTGACCATTTTCCTGCTGATTCCGATGTACTTCAGTGGTGGATTGATTCCGACTTACTTGGTGATGACCAAACTGGGACTTTATAATAACATTTGGGCAATGATCGTTCCAAGTGCGATCAACGTGTGGAACATTATTTTGTGCCATACATATTTTCGTTCTATCCCGGAGGATATGCGGGAAGCTGCCAAGATCGACGGCGCAAGACATATCCAGATCCTTACACAGATATATCTCCCCCTGGCAAAGCCAATTCTGGCTGTCATCGCCATCTATACTGTAGTTGGTGTTTGGAATGACTGGTTCCGTCCTATGGTCTATTTGCCCAATGAAGCACTCCAGCCGCTCCAGCTGTATCTACGTCGTGTTCTAGTGCAGCAAAATGTCGATTTTTCCCAGGTGTCGGCTGAGGCTGCGGAGGCAATGGCGCGTCAAAAGCTTTCCAATCTGCAAATTCGCTATTCAATGATTATTTTTACCACCTTACCGATTATCTTTGTTTATCCGTTTTTCCAGAAATATTTTGTAAAAGGCGTTATGCTGGGCTCTTTGAAAGGTTAATTGTCCATGTATCCATGCGGGGCAGGAAGCCTCGCTAATGATAAAACAGGAGGTTTATCTTATGAAAAGCTATCTGAAAAAGTCTTTGGCAATCGCTATAGCTGCTCTGATGTCCGCCGGGACACTGGCCAGCTGCGGCGATTCCGGGGAGTCTTCCCAGGGTGGGCAGACAACAGAAACATCTTCTGGTGCTTCCCAGTCTGACAGCGGAAACAGCGAACTTGCTACCTTGAAGATTTTAACCCCGGAATCCGACAACACCTATATCTTTCTAAAAGACCGCGAGAAATATCCTGTTTGGCAGGAATTCGAATCTTTGTTGGCTGACAAAGGCGTAGCGGTGGATATGGAAATCATCGCCACAGACCAGTACCAGGTCGTGCTTCAGACCCGTATGGCTTCCGCAAACGACCTGCCCGACTTTGCGAATCTGACCCATTTGGATGACACTACCGCCCTGAACCTCGCAAATCAGGGAACATTGATCCCCATCAACGAGATTCTGGAAAAAGGCGATGGAACAGCTAAGAATTTCCTTGAGCAAGAAGTTCCATTTGTCATCGGCGTCTGCACTGCCTCTGACGGCAATATGTACTGGCTGCCCAATGTTACCCAGCGTACCACCTATGGCGGAGAACTGGGATCCACCTGCATGGTCATCATGATCCGTCAGGACTGGCTGGATAAGGTCGGTATGGAAGCACCTACCACTGCAGAAGAATTTGTTACTGTTATGAAAGCCTTCCGGGATCAAGACGTCAACGGCTCTGGCGTAGCGGATGAGATCCTTGCCTTTGATCCATCAAATTTTGCTAACGGCATCGCTCAATGGTTTGGTCTGGGCTCTGACCTGACCACCATCAACCTGACCACCCAGGAAGTCGTTTCTCCTTGGTATCAGGACGGCGTAAAAGAATACTTTACATACCTGAATCGTTTGGTTAATGAAGGAATCCTTGATCCGAGCCTGATTGGCGCGACTACCAGTGACCTTCAGGACCAGAAGATGGCCGAGAATAAGGTAGGTGCCACCTATTCTTATGCAATGCAGGCTTGGTTGGAACCCTCTGTCAATGCTGATACGGAAGTTTACTATCAGCCTATTGCTGCACTTCAGGCTGTGGATGGTATCGAACCTGCTATCGCAGTTGAGCCTTCTGAGTTGGTTTCCGGCCGTTGGGGCGCTACAAAAGCCTGTACTAACCTGGAAGCTGCCGCTGCTCTTCTGGACGTCGTTTATTGCGACAACGCCGAGACCCTTTATAACTGGGGTATTGAAGGCGATACCTATGAGGTCGTTGATGGCGAGAAGCAGTATCTGCCAAACATTGACAATGCTCACTGGGAGGAATGCTCTCAGACAGGCAACATCATTGGCTCTTGGCTTCTGGGCACTACCTTCCCGAGAATCCGGTTTGCTGCTATGGAGACTGAAATCGAGTCCTGCGGCGGCGGCAAAGCTGAATTCCAGAAAGAGATCATCGATCATGAGCCTCGTTACCCCCTGGGCAATGCCAGCTACTTTGCACAGCCGACTTTGGAGCAACTGGAACGGAAAGCTGCAATTCAGACTGACCTGACCACCTATTCCAAAGAGTTGGCCACCCAGTTGATTCTGGGCCAGAAGTCCATCGATGATTGGGATACCTATATGGCAGAACTGAAAGAACTGGGCTTGGATGAAATGCTGGAAATCGATCAGGATTTGTATACCCGCTTCCTGGAAGCACAGAAATAATTAGACAAAATCCGGTAATTGTGATATACTAAGTTTTCATGGGAAAGTAGGCAGCTGCCTACTTTCCCCAATTGTTTTCCAGCAGAGGCACAGATATGCTCATTGAGGGGGATTTTTGATGGCGAAAATGGGAATCAAAAGCAGATTATTTCGGCGGATGGTGTTGTCTTATTTCGCTATCCTTTCAATCCCCATCGTGATTTTCAGTTCTCTTTTTTATAACCAGGTTCAAAAGGAGAATCATGACAGGATTTTGGAGGCGCGAGAACAGAGCGTTTCCAATATCATCAGCGTTGTAGACAGAAAATTCTTTGACGTTACAAGTTTGGGAGATCGGCTGCTGACAGTAAACTGGCTTCAGCGTGCCAGGTCAGATTCGGCTATCATCAGCCGCTACTTCGACACAACCCGAAAGAGTGATATCTGCCAAGAGCTTCTGGTCCATGCGGCATCCCTGGGAATTGCCGATAGCTTGGTAGTGCTGCTGCCTCAAAAAAACGAGGCCATCTCTACCGGCGCCTGGGGAAGTATAGAGGAGATTCTATCCACGGCAGGAATTCGGGATTTGAATGGTCAGTCTGTATTATTGGAGTTGATTCAAAAACCGGATCGGTTTCAGGTGGTCAATGCAGGAGATTCCGGCGTTATTCCTGGATCTGAGGATCTATTGGTCATTCAGAGCCTGGACGTGCTGAACGATTCACGAGCGGTCTTATTGATACGGATCGGCAAAGCTTCTCTGGATCTTTATCTGGATAAATTTCAGTTTGGAGATTTAGCGGAGTTTACTTTTTCTGACAGTGAAGGCCATCCTATTTATCATTATCAGACCATGGATACCGCAACGGAGGATTATTCGTCAGTAAAAAAGTCTGAAATTTTTCTCTGGAATTATCAAGTGGTACTGAAAGAAGCATCATCGGCAGGATTGTTTGAACAGTTTTCCACAGCATTAACCGCGTTGTTGCTGTCTTTGTTGATGGGGATGCTGGCAGCATATCTGCTGGCGGCACTTAGCTACAGACCAATCCGCAAATTGGTCAGCCGTATCGGCGGGGACCGAAAACAGAGCGAATTTCAAACGATTTCGGATGCGTTGGACCGGCTTACCGCCGAAAAAGAGGCATTGAACAGTATGGTGAAACAATATCAGAATTCTGCCCGAAATAATCTTCTTTTCAATTTGTTGCATGGATGCTTCGCTGAAAAGTGGATTCAGGAGCAGCTCGATAATTACGAGATTCCGTATCAGGACAGCCAGTATTTTACGGTCTTGATTTTCCGATGTGCGGAGGTCGCCCGGGAACAGCGCTTTACACTCTTTTTGAACATCAAGGCGGGCCTTTTGGCAGAGCAGGTACAATTCGACCTACTGGAAACCCTTGATGAAAATGTGGTGGCAATACTGCGATTTTCAGAACCGAGAGGTTATGAGGCAGCGGAACCGCTGATGAAAAAGCTTTCTCGCTATGTTCGGGAAAAAATGGGGGTAACCCTTCGGATTTCTTGCGGAGGAGAGGAAAAAGGCTTGATTGGTATCAGTAAATCCTATCAGATTGCCAAGGAACGCATTGCCCGGCAGAGTTTTTCCAATTCTAATGGAGAACGACCTGCTTTCTCTGCTGCACGTTGCTATTATCCCACAGATTGGGAACTGCAGTTGGTTAATAACCTGAAGCTGGGCAATGAGGAGCCTGCGATGAAGATCCTGCGGGAACTGCGGCGGGAAAATGATCGGCGTTCCTTGTCTGCTGCTCAGCAGATGAAGGTAGTGTCTATGATCTTTGATACTATTCTTCGACTGATGGATGAATTGGAAATGGATCCTTCCGAGCCTGTCTCGGTTTTGGAGGACAGCTTTGGCCAGTTGAGCTGCGAAAAGCAATGGGAGTATTTGGAAAGCCTTGTACAACAAATTTGCGGCAGAACTTCCTATTTCAGCCAACCCCAGGCAGATGGCACCGGTGCAAAGATCCTTCGGTATGTAGACGAAAACTTTGAAAATTCGGACTTGTCCTTGCAGATGCTGGGGGATCAGTTGGGGCTGTCAGTTTCTGCAATTTCAAGGGCCTTTAAGGCAACAGTAAAAATCAATTTTTATGACTACTTGTGTCGCATCCGGATGGAAAAAGCGAAGGAATATCTTCGGGAAACAGAGATTCCTGTGGCGGAAGTCGCGCGAAAGGTCGGTTATGAAAACGAATTGTCCTTTAAACGGGCCTTTGTCCGATATGAGGGAATTAAACCAAGGGAATACCGGCAGAATCAGCAAAATGAAAATGAATAGGTGAGGAAAAGGTTCCTGCCCCTGTACCGGGGCAGGAACCTTTTCTAAATTAAAAGAATTGCACGATTTTTGAAAATAGTTGACCTTTCTTTTATTTCCGATTGGAAATATTGACGGCAGGCCTCTTTTTGTAGTAATGTGAACATAGAGTATTTATAAGGGGGATTGTTTGTGAGGACATTTGAAAAGGACCAACTGACAGTTTATTGTTTTGATACCAGAGCAGAGATGGGACGCGCAGCAGCGGCGGACGTTTCCGGTAAAATTCAGGAACTGCTGGCGCAGAAGGACAGCATCCGGATGATTTTTGCGGCGGCGCCTTCTCAGAATGAATTTCTGGCGGCATTGGCATCGGATCCTAATATAGATTTTTCGCGAATTGACGCATTTCATATGGATGAATACATCGGACTGCCTGCCGATGCTCCCCAGGGATTCGGAAATTTTCTGAGAGAAAGGCTGTTTGATAAGGCACCTTTCCGCAGCGTACAGTATCTGAATGGATTGGCGGCCGATCCGGAAGCAGAATGTCTCCGATATGGCGCTCTGCTGAAAGGCGGTGTGGATATCGTATGTATGGGAATCGGGGAGAATGGCCACATTGCGTTTAATGATCCGGGTTTTGCGGATTTTCATGATCCGGCAGTCGTTAAAATTGTAGAGCTGGACCAGGTCTGCAGGATGCAGCAGGTGCATGACGGATGTTTTTCAACGCTGGAACAGGTACCGACCCACGCGCTAACTTTGACAATCCCAACTTTGACCCGGGTGGGAGCCATTTTCTGTATGGTACCTGCCGCGTCTAAGGCCCAGGCGGTAAAGGCCACAGTCCAGGGACCAGTCACAGAGAATTGTCCGGCTTCTATCCTCCGGCAATGTGAGGGCGCAAAATTGTACTTGGATCAGGACAGTGCTGCTCTTTTGAATTGATGTACAGAAAGGGGAAGAACTATGAGAATTGGAATTATCGGAACAGAAAACAGCCATGCGATGGCTTTTGCCAGAGCAATTAATTTGCCGGATGAAAATGGAAAGGAACGTTTCCCAGGTGTTCGCGTAGTAGGAGTGTTCGGGCCAGATATCGAATCGGCACAAAAAATTATAGACGAAACCGGCGTGGATTTCCTTGCGGACCGTCCGACAGATTTTCTGGGAAAAGTGGATGCGATGATCGTTACCAGCCGGAAAGGATCTGTCCATTATCAGTATTCCAAACCGTTTTTGGAAGCGGGACTTCCAATGTTTATCGATAAGCCGTTTACGGTGAATTTGGAAGAAGCGAAGGAACTGGCCGAAATTTCTGAGAAAAAAGGAGTGCCGATTGCCGGAGGCTCCGGGTGCAAATTTGCATATGATGTGGTGCTGTTAGCCAATACCTTCCGTCAGTGGAGACAGTCAGGAGAATTCGTCACCGGAACGATGAATTTTGCTGCAGATCCTGCCAGTGAGTACGATGGATTCTTTTTCTATTCCTCCCATCTGACAGAAATGGCCTTGACAGTATTTGGGTATGATCCACAGTCAGTGTTGGCATTTGAAAAAAACGGCAGCCGGATTTGTATCCTTCGGTATTCGGATTTTGACGTCACTCTGAATTATACCCGCGGCACCAAGGACAGTACCGGTGTCCTGATTGGCACAAACGGAAATGTTACCCGTCAAATTGATATTTCTATGATTTATCTTCAGGAAATTTCCGCGTTTATTGAGATGCTCCAAACAGGAAAAATGCCTGTGACGCGGGAACAGTTGGTAAAACCGGTAGCGGTGATCAACGCAATTGAGGAGTCTGTTCGGTCCGGCAAGGAAGTTTCCATTCTGTAAACTGTATATAAAAGAAGTTTTCGCCCAGGCCGAGGAGGTCTGGGCGTTTGTCTTTTTGTAGGATTGTCAAAGATATTGGACAGAGAACTCTAAAGGAGAAAGCCAATGGAGGGGCCTCATAGGGAAATTGTTGGAGCGACGGTTGTGGATAGCAAGCTGTTTTGCGAAGTCGTCTAGTGAG
>CALXBD010000058.1 GCA_944386445.1 uncultured Clostridia bacterium | reverse complement strand
CTTCGGGATGCTGCCGCAGTTTGGGAACTGTACCAAACCATGGAATCTATTTTGGAAGAACGGCAGATGGGATTTTTGTACCGGGAAATTGAACGACCCCTTTGCCCGGTGCTGGCGTCCATGGAATATCTGGGGGTTCAGGTGGATGAAGAAGGGGTTACTGACTTTGGAGAGGCCTTAGATCGCCAGATCGAAGAAATCCGAGCCGAATTGATGGAACTGGCGGGAGAACCATTCAATCCCAATTCCCCCGCGCACCTGTCGGAGATCCTGTTCAACAAACTGGGGCTTCCCAAAGGGAAAAAGACCAAAACCGGCTACTCCACCGACGTGGATGTGCTGGAAAAGCTGCTGCCCTATCACCCCATCGTCGGGAAAATTTTGGAATATCGGAAGCTTTCCAAGCTTTACAACACCTATGTGGTGGGACTCAAAAAATGTATCCGTCCCGACGGACGGGTCCATTCTACCTTTAACCAAACTGAGACCCGCACCGGTCGGATCAGCTCTTCTGATCCCAACGTCCAGAATATTCCTGTGCGTACCGAATTAGGCGCCGAAATGCGGAAGTTCTTTGTGGCTAAAGAAGGCTGTACTCTGGTGGATGCCGACTACTCGCAGATTGAATTACGGGTACTGGCTGCCATTTCCGGGGATGAACGAATGATTGAGGGCTTCCGGAAGGGTGCGGATATCCACCGGATGACTGCCTCCCAGGTCTTCCACATTCCCTTTGATGAGGTGCCGCCGGAAGTTAGGAGCCGGGCAAAAGCGATCAATTTTGGCATCGTTTACGGAATTTCTGCCTTTTCGCTGTCCCAGGACATTCACACCACTGTCCGGGATGCGCAACAGTATATCGACGACTATCTGACCACTTACTCCGGCGTCAGCGCTTATATGAAATCTACCGTGGAAAAGGCCAGACAGGACGGATTTGTGGAAACCATCTTCCACAGGCCCCGGGCACTTCCGGATATCCACTCGTCTAAGCCCGCCCTGCGGGGATTCTCCGAACGGGTCGCTATGAATATGCCAATTCAAGGGACAGCAGCTGATATCATAAAGCTGGCCATGATACGGGTTTTCCGACGGCTGAAAGAAGAAAACCTGAAGGCAAGGCTGATTTTGCAGGTCCACGATGAACTGATTGTGGAAGCACCAGTGGAAGAGGCTGCTCGGGTGGAAGAAATTGTCAAGTTTGAAATGGAGCATGCGACAGATTTAGCAGTGCAGCTCCAGGCGGACGTCCACGAAGGAAAGACCTGGTATGACGCGAAAGGATAAGTTCCTGAAAGTGGAGATTCGAATCCTTCCGCAGAAGCTTCTGCCGGATGCGTTGGCCCTTTGCAAAGAGGTCTTTATGGAGTTCGAAGCCCCTGGTTATCCACCGGAAGGAACAATAAATTTTCTTGCTTTTCTGGAGCTTCAGCAGATGGAGCGGATGGTTTCCACCGGGCTGCTTCGGTTTTTCGGAGCCTTCTGCGGAAAAGATTTGATTGGAACGGCTGCTTTGCGGGATCATTCCCATATCTGCCTGCTATTTGTCAAAAAAGACTTCCATCGGCAGGGGGTTGGAACCGCCTTGCTCTCCGCTATGGAGAAACAATGCTGCAGTTGCGGTATCCGGATGATTACGGTGAACGCATCCCCCTACGGGTTGCCCTTTTACCTGGCCCGAGGATATAAATGCCGATCCGAAGAAGAATGCATTGACGGAATCCGGTTCACACCAATGGAAAGGAGCCTGTAAGCTATGGAGGCTTATCATCTCACGGAAGAAGACATTCCGGAGATTTACGGTTTGGAAACCCTCTGCTTTCCGGATCCATGGAGCCAAAAGGGACTGCGGGATACCCTGCGGGAAAGTTCTTCCTGCTTTTTGGGAGTTCGGGAGAATGATACCCTCTGCGGCTACCTCAACGCCACTTGGGTTCTGGACGAGATAAATATCAATCGGATCTGTACCCATCCGGCCTTCCGGCGGCGGGGCGTTGCAACGGTACTGATTACCAAGCTAAAGGATTTCTGCCGTCTGCGGGGAATTGACAGCATGTTTTTGGAAGTTCGGGAAAGCAACGCGTCGGCCCGAGCATTTTATACCCGGATGGGGTTTGAAGAAATCGGGTGTCGACCTAATTTTTACGAGAATCCTGCGGAAGATGCTGTGCTGATGGCACGATCTTCCCATCAATAAAGGAGAATCCGCTTTGGAACAAGACGTTAAAATTCTAGCAATTGAAAGCTCCTGCGATGAAACTGCCGCTGCCGTGGTGGTAAACGGCCGGGAAGTGCGTTCCTCTATCATTTCTTCGCAGGTGGAAGAACATCGGAAATACGGTGGGGTTGTTCCGGAAATTGCCTCCCGGCGCCACTGTGAGAATATCTGCTGGGTGGTGGAAGGCGCCATGAAAGAAGCAGGTATGGATTTTTCCGATCTGGATGCCATTGCTGTTACCTATGCGCCAGGCTTGATCGGAGCGCTGCTGGTAGGGGTCAACTATGCCAAGGGGCTTTCCTTGGCAACGGCAAAACCCCTGATTCCCACCCACCACCTGCGTTCCCATATTGCGGCCAACTACATTGCCCATCCGGAACTGGAACCGCCCTTTCTTTGCATGGTGGCCTCCGGAGGACACAGCCACATTATTGAGGTGCTGGATTACACCACTTTTCGGGTCATCGGCCGCACCCGGGACGATGCGGCCGGAGAAGCCTTCGACAAGGCTGCACGGGCTATGGGATTTCCCTACCCTGGAGGAATTTTCATCGACCAGGCCGCCCAAAGGGGAAATCCTCATGCTTATCCGCTCCCACACCCGAGGGTGGACGGCAGCCCCTTCGATTTCAGCTTCTCCGGGCTGAAAACGGCTGTTCTCAATACCCTGAATCATGCCGCGCAAAAAGGTGAGGAAATCAATCGGGACGATCTCTGTGCTTCTTTCCAGCAAACGGTCTGCGATCTCATCGCGAGCAAGCTGATGATGGCGGCTGAGGAAACAGGACATAAAAAAATCGTATTTGCCGGCGGTGTTTCCGCAAATTCCGGGCTGCGGGCCCGGCTGACTGATGAATGCAAGAAGCGAGGCTACAGTTTTTATGTTCCGCCGCTTTCCCTGTGCGGAGACAACGCCGCTATGGTAGGCGCTCAAGGCTATTACGAATATAAAGCGGGCAACATCGCGGGGCTTGATCTCAACGCTGTGGCCAGTATGGGTATCGATCAATAATTGCTATTAGTTGCAACGCTTCCGTCATTTCAGCACACTTACATAATGAAAGGACGTGAGAAATATGAAACGGATCGGTATTCTGATAACTGCTCTATGCTGTATTCTCTTTTTGGTCGGCTGCAGTGCCCAGGAAACTGCTGCAGATGACCTTGTTTCCGCTTTAAAGGAACGGGGATTTTCCGTAAATGTTACAGAATCGGTTTCTTTGGAGGATGCTGGGCCAGATTTGGGGGCTTACCGCATCGACCAACTGGAGATCGGAGAAGATAAAGCAACCCTCTACTTTTTCAAGAGCGGGGAAGAATTGGTGAAAGGGATGGCAGCCTGGCGGGATATTGAAGCGCTCGCCCTGTTCTCCGGGGTCCCGAACTTATATTACACCGACTCCATGCTGCTGATTACCATCGGTGCAAGCGAAGAACTGTTGGATGCTCTGGATGAACTATGGCAGCCTGTGTAAGAATTATTTTCAAACAGAAAGGCGCGGGATTTCTATGCCTTCAGAACGTGTTATCTCGGCAGCTTTGCTGGGAGTCGCTTCAGTCGGTCTGCTGGCTATCGTGGGATACAATCTGTGGATTGCCCCGCCGGCAGAAGGGCTGACCGTTGTCAATATTGATTCTTCCTCCATTTCATTGGAAGAAAGCCCGGAGTTGGACACGCCCATCGTCCCTGATGCGGAGCATCCGCTGGATGTGAATGCCGCCACCGAAGAAGAGCTTGACCTGCTGCCCGGTATCGGCGAAGTTCTGGCCGGAAGGATTGTTCAATATCGGGAAGAACATGGGCCATTCCAGTCCCCGGAAGATCTGCTCAACGTGGATGGAATCGGCGAATCGACTCTGGCTGACATACGGGACCGAATCATCATTACTCCATAAAACGTCAAAAAGCCCGTCTGCCGGTAACTGCCGGAGACGGGCTTTCCCTATTTGACTTTTTATTGTTCCAAATCCAGGTATGCGCCCTTCATAGGGCTGGCAGCCAACCTGGTAAAAAGGCCCAACGTGCCCTTTCGGTATTTAGGTGGTTTCGGATGCCAGTTTTTACGGCGTTCTTCCAGAATTCTTTCCATTTCTTCGGCAGTTTTTCTCTGCCCCTTGACCCCTACAATAGCTAACAACCGTTTTTCTACATCCAGTTCAATCAGGTCGCCCTCCTCCACGAGGGCAATCGGTCCGCCCGCGGCAGCTTCCGGGCTGCAATGGCCGATGACCGGCCCCGTAGACGCACCGGAAAAACGTCCGTCTGTAATCAGCGCAATACTGCGACCCAACTCCTTGTCGCTGCTGATCGCTTCGGAGGTATAGAACATCTCCGGCATTCCACTGCCCCGGGGGCCCTCATACCGAATAAATACGGCGTCGCCCTTTTGAACCCGGTGATGCAGCACCGCATCCAGACACTCTTCTTCGCTGTCAAAGGGCCGCGCTGTCAAAACGGCCCGGAACATTTCCGGCGGACAAGCGGTATGCTTTATGACAGCACCTTCCGGTGCCAAATTTCCCCGGAGAACCGCCACGCTTCCATGATGTCCCAGCGGGTTTTCTGCCGGACGAATGATGTCTTCCCGCGACAACGATAACCCACAGCGATGATTCACCTGCTGCAATCGCTGCTGACAATTCTGATAATAGCCATTTTCTTTCAGCTCTTCCAAATTTTCACCCAGCGTTTTCCCGGTAACCGTCATGACCTCCAAATGGAGCCGGTCTCTGATCTCCTCCATAATTGCGGGGACCCCGCCTGCACATCCGAAAAATTCTGCCGGCCAGCGGCCAGCCGGACGGATATCCAGCAGATACAACGCCTCTCGATGGAGCCGGTCAAAATCGTCTCCTGTCAGGCTGATGCCATATTCGTGGGCAATTGCAGGCAAATGAAGCAGACAATTGGTGCTGCCGGAAATCGCCGCATGAACCAGGATCGCGTTTTCGAAGCTCTCTTTTGTCACAATGTCACCAGGCCGGATTCCTTTCCGAGCCAGCCAAACTGCCTGGTTCCCCGCGCGAAAAGCAGCTTCTTTCAACTCCTCCCCTTCAGCCGGAAGGAGAGCTGTCCCCGGCAGCGCCA
>CALXBD010000057.1 GCA_944386445.1 uncultured Clostridia bacterium | reverse complement strand
AATAACCGACGCATCAAGACAAAGCTAAAGGGCTTGCCGCCTGCGATTCACAGACAACAAGCCCTTTCGGTTGCTTGAATAATTTTTGTTTGAAAATATTGTCTAACTTTTTGGGGTCACTTCATCTTGTACCGAACTGGGCTTTTTATCCTATGATTGACAGATACTCATAGCCAGTGGTTATTATCCCAGGGTTACAACAATCTGATCATTTTGAAGACTGATATAAACTTCTTTTCCGGCTGCGGATTCTGTCGTCAACAACGCTGCCACTTTATCCTCCACCTCACGGCGAATCGTACTGCGCAGATCCCGAGCAGCAAATTTGCCGCCCTCTGCCTTTTTCGCCAGCCAAGCCGGTACCTCATCGCTGTAGCTCAGCTTCAGGGCAATTTCCTCCAAAGGCTCCTTCATCTCATCCAACATGAGCCGGGCTATGGCTTTCATATTTTCCTCCGTTAGAGGATTGAATACCACAATCTCATCTACTCTAGCCAGAAATTCAGGCCGCAAGAACTCGGAAAGTCCCTTCATTGCCTTCTCTCTGGAAGCCGCCGCCGCAGTCTGATTAAATCCAGCCACACCGGTTCGATCATTGGAGCCAGCATTGGAAGTCATCACGACTACCGTATTTTCGAAGTTGACAGTTCTGCCCTGTGCATCGGTGATACGTCCTTCATCCAGAATCTGAAGAAGGATGTTCATCACATCAGGGTGGGCTTTTTCAATCTCATCAAACAGCACCACGGAGTATGGACGCCGCCGCACTTTTTCCGTCAACTGACCTGCTTCGTCAAAGCCAACGTATCCGGGAGGAGAGCCGATCAATCGTGAAACCGCATGCTTTTCCATATATTCCGACATATCCACGCGGATCAGCGGGTCGGTTTTATCGTCAAAAAGCTCCTCTGCCAGAACCTTTACCAATTCTGTCTTACCGACACCTGTTGGTCCCACAAAAATGAAGGATGCCGGGCGACGCTTCTTGCTTAAATGGACCTTGGAACGACGAATTGCCGCTGAAACCGCATGGATTGCCTCATCCTGACCAATAATCCTTGCCTTCAGATGTTCTTCCAGGCGGGCAAGCCGAGCAAAATCACTTTCGCTGACCTTTTCCGCCGGAATTCCTGTCCACAGTTCCACCACTTTGGCAACATCTTCAATGGTAACCTTTACATCCTGTACCTGAGGCTCTAGTTCTTTCAGCTTTTCCTTTGTAACGATCACATCTGCCTTGATTTTGGCAATTGACTCATAATCAATTGCCTCTGTGGCCTGTTCCAACTCCTGCTGGCGATCATAAAGTTCTTTCAGCTGCTTATTCAGCTTCTCATAATCCGTCAGAACTACACTCTTAATAGAAGCACATGCTGCGGATTCATCCAGCAAGTCAATGGCCTTGTCAGGCAGAAAACGGTCCGTAATATACCGTTCAGAAAGATGCGCACAGGCCTCCAAAATTTCATCCGGTATATGAACCTTATGATGCGTCTCGTAATATCCCCGAATTCCCTTCAGAATATCGATTGTCTGCGCAATCGTCGGCTCTTCTACCGTAACCGGCTGGAACCGGCGTTCCAACGCCGCGTCTTTTTCAATATATTTCCGGTATTCTCCGAACGTCGTTGCGCCGATTACCTGAATTTCTCCCCGGGAAAGAGCCGGCTTCATAATATTTGCCGCGCTCATGGAGCCTTCCGCATCCCCGGTTCCCACCAAGGTATGCACCTCGTCAATAAATAAAATCACATTGCCGCGTTTTTTGACCTCATCGATCAGCCCTTTTACACGGCTTTCAAACTGTCCTCTGAACTGGGTCCCCGCCACCAATGCCGTAAGATCCAGCAGATATACCTCTTTATCCAACAGCCGGAACGGAACATTCCCGGCCACGATCTTCTGCGCAATTCCCTCCGCAATTGCGGTCTTGCCCACGCCGGGTTCACCGATCAGGCAGGGGTTATTCTTCTGCCGCCGGCTGAGGATCTGTTCCACACGGTAAATTTCCTGTTCCCGTCCGATGATTCGGTCCATGGTACCGTTTTGCGCTTTTTCATTCAAATTGACACAGAAATTATCCAAAAAGCTCTTCTTTTTATCCTTTTCCCGGCGTCCGTGCCGAGGAGCAGACGCTGTAGAGCCGGTTTCCGGGCCATTTCCCGGTTCTGCCGGAATCAGTCCGTCTCCTTCCGGCAGGGCATCTTCTGGGGAATCCCCCTGCCCAAAAATTTTCTGCAAAAATGGAGGCATTGTTTCTGCGCCGCCCGGCTCAAACATCCCGTTTTCAAAATTTCCGAGCTGTTCATCCAGGTTATCCAAATCCTCCTGCGTAATCCCCATGCTGTCCATCATCGACTTCACCTGAGGCAGTCCCAATTCGGAGGCGCACTTCAAACAATACCCTTCATTTACCATCTCTTTGCCGTCAAACTTTGCCACAAAGAGCATTGCAGGGCGTTTTTTGCATTTGCAACACATCATATCCATCAATAAGTATTCCTTTCGCAAAAAAGGGAGGTACGGCGTTCTGCCGGATTGCAGAGTACGCCGGTATGGTTTATAAAAATCCATACTTCCTATTATAGTTAATTTTTATGCTTTTTAATCTCTTTTAAGTAAAAAATAAATGACAAAATAATGAAGGCGATTGGCGGTATAATCATCCACCCCAATACCTGATCCGATATTCCCGGGAAAATCAGCACTATAAACATCAAAGCATATAACAGTGCTGTTGTTGTTTTTCCGTACCATTTTGCAGGGATCGAATTGCGCCAGGACTTCAGCATCCACAATCCAATCAATGCCAAGGTGATCTCCTTTACAAAGTAAATCCCAAAAAGCCAGCGCAGCGGAAAATGTGTGATCGCAAGACAGGTTATCACGGAGGCCATTGTCAGCTTGTCCGCAACAGGATCCAGAAAACGGCCCAATGGAGTTATCTGATTAAAATGCCGGGCTATATATCCATCGGCAACGTCTGTAAGCCCGGAAGCCACTAAAATCACTGCGGGAACATAAAAATATTCCTCCGGTACCTGAAAATATGTGACTATGAAGGCTGGTATCAGTAAAATCCGAAAGATGGTCAATGTATTGGGGATATTCATATCCTCCACCTCCAATTAAAATTTCAGGCCGGAAATACGGGAAGCGTTTGCAGGTCAAAATTATAAAAAACTCCAAACAAATGTGTTTTATTCACAATCGAGCTGTTCAGCCATGAAAAGCCCCCTGTAAAATCCAGCAGCAACCTCACTGCCACTGCCGCCACAAAAACAATCACCAGTCCTTCAATCAATCCCATGGCGCCGCCCAACAAGGCATTCACCGGTCCAATCACCGGGATTCGTTCCACGCCCTTTAATACCCGCACCAGGCATCGCACAAGAACCGCACATGCTGCGAACAATATCAGAAAGAAAATTCCTTGCAGCAGCATATAGATCACGGGATACAGCACGGTTCCGGTAATAGTCACGCTCATCGTTCTGGCTGACTCTTCCACCTGATTGCTGAGCTGCCCTGAAAGTTCGGACGCGTTGACCCCCACTGCCGACAACATCGCCTGGAGATACCCCGGCAAGGACTCCCAAACCGCATTCATCTGTCCCGAAAGATCTGCATCTGCCG
The DNA here is from genome assembly GCA_944386445.1 of uncultured Clostridia bacterium. Taxonomy (GTDB): domain Bacteria; phylum Bacillota; class Clostridia; order Oscillospirales; family Ruminococcaceae; genus Merdivicinus. The sequence continues at coordinate 12,658 of CALXBD010000057.1, read as the reverse complement.
CTGCTCCCTCGATGGCCTGCTCGATGGATGCTATCAGCTTGTCACGGAAAAAAAGCCGGTAACAGGCCTCTGCCAATGCGCGGCTCCCCAGATATGCTACCACACATGAAACCAGATGGCCAATTGCACTTACCAACGTCCGCAGTAAGCCCTTCTGATACGACTTTATAATCAAACACAAAATGATTACCAATACGATACCATCCAGTATCAATGCCGGAATATTCAATCAGATTCCCCCTCTTCATCGGAAGGCGTTCCGTCTTGATCCAGAAAATCAAGATAAGATGCGCTTAAAGAATAGATCCTGCCTCCCGCCATTTCTATCTCAAATATACTGTTGCCGACGGTATACGTCCCCTCAGACTGAAAATCCAGTCCATATTCCTGGACTGCAGAATCCGTCAGAATACAGATTCCATCTTTACTGACTGCCACATCCACCACTGCTGCCGATATATTCAGACTTTTTGTCTCGCCGTCCTCATTGATATAAGTAACGGTACTCGACACCTCATGTGAATCGGAGGATACCAGCACTGTTCCTTCATGAGTAAAGGCGTATGTATGCAGTTCCCGCAAATAGGTGCTGGTAGATGTTGTCTCCATATCTTTTTCTATAATTCCCAGCATACCATCGCAAATCAAATGGATTTGACCACTTTCCTTATAGTTTATTGCCACCGGCATTACATCGGAAAACGATGGAGTTGCCAACTCTTCTTCCTTATTGATATCGAAGATATGAACTGTTGCCACTAATTCCCCTTGCAGATCAAAGGTTACACACGCTACTGCCAATTTTTTATCGTCCGGCGAAAAATCCACGTCCACGATCGGATCTGCTGATGACCACTTCAGTAATTCCTCACCGGACTTATTATACACCGTCACGCTGCCGGCATAATAGGATTCCGAAGTTACCAGTGCAAACACAGAATCATGACCTGCCGCACCGGTCAGAATCGTATTCGTGGAACGTCCTGTGTAGACATTTCCCTGTCGGCTGTCCAACCGGTATCCATATCCTCCCCGGTCGTATGTCAGCACCCGGCTGTCACCTATTTTTAGCACAGGATTTGTATATCCATGGACAAATTGAAACGATGTCGTTCCATCTGATTCCAACAGCGCTACCTCATCAGATGTCAGCAACGCTACCGAATCTCCAAATGCCTCGATTCCCAGCGGCTTTACCGCGTCCAGCGCTACAGGGAAGCTGGTCGTTTGTACAGACGGCGCCACTGTTCCCTGCGTCTGAGTAGTTGCAGCATTTCTTATCAACTGCTCCACATCATAACGATGATAAAGATAAACTCCTCCTATTATCGCACCCAAAATCAACAGGACCGCCCCCAACCGAATCAACCGGTGAATCAGTCGTTCCCGCTTTTTTTTGCGGCGATATTCTTCTATATCATAGCTTTTCGGCTGTTCTGTCTTTTTTTTCTGTTTCACGAAATCCTCCCGGAATAGTCGTTTGATCTCAATAAAGCACCCGATTCAGGTATAGTCCTTCCGGGCCAGCTGTAATTCCTCCACGGCTTCGATCCTTCGAGGCCACAATTTCGGTTATGTCTCCCTCTTTCAGCCTTCCATAATCGGCCTGCAGCAAGGTTCCTACCATAATCCGTACCATATTATATAAGAATCCGTTTCCGGTGACCCGGAATTCTACCAAGTCGCCATCACGTACAACCCCGCAATCGTATATTGTCCGGACTGTATCATGCATTTTTCCCCCGGCACTGCAAAAGCCGATAAAATCATGAGTCCCTAAAAACTCCTGCGCGCACCGGTTTAAAAGCGCCTCATCCAGCCTACGCCGGTTATGCAGGACCAGTCCGTCCAGCAAGGGATTTCTGATCGGCGCATCCCAAATCTTATAAAGGTATTCCTTCTTTTTCACGCTGTACCGGGCATGAAACTCTGGCCCCACCTCCCGGCAGCTCTTTACCGCGATGTCCCCGGGGAGGCTGTTATTCAGCGCTATCACCGCAGCCTCGCAGGGGATCCCCGCTTGTGTGTCCATATGGAAATAAAACTGGTTGGCATGGACGCCGGTATCGGTTCGGGAGCAGCCTGTAATCCCCTCCCGTTTTTTAAAGACCACTTCGATGGCATCCTGCATCACTTCAGCTACTGTCCGGGCATTCTGCTGCACCTGATAGCCGTGATACGCTGTGCCCCGATAGGCAATTTCAAACAACAGCCTGCGCATGGGCTTCACCAGGGAATCGGCAGGAAATTCAAAGCAATCACCGCTCCCACCGTCAGAACCATAACACCGCAGGCCAACCCATCAACCACTCCCAAATGAAGCTGCTTCATCCGGGTACGTCCTTTGCCTCCATGGTAGCAGCGGCATTCCATCGCCAACGCCAGCTCCTCCGCCCGGCGGAAGGCCGATATAAACAGCGGTATCAGAATTGGGATCAGCGCTCTTGCTCGCTGCATTAATCCCCCGGATTCCAGATCCGCACCCCTTGCTTTCTGCGCAGACATGATCTTATCCGTCTCCTCGATCAGAGTCGGGATAAACCGCAAGGCGATAGACATCATCATTGCCAATTCATGAACCGGAAAATGCAGCACCTTCAGCGGCCCCAACAACCGCTCAATGGCGTCTGTAAGCGCAATCGGCGAAGTCGTATAGGTCAGCAGCGACGACCCTGCAATCAGGCAAAGCACCCGAATTGACATGGTAACAGCGGTATAAATCCCCTCCTGGGTAATGTGAAAAACACCCCAGTCGAAGATGGGATGGTCCCCCGAAACAAACAATACGTTCAGCGCACTGGTAAAAATCAAAATCGGCACGATCGGCTTCAAGCTTCTGAGGATCATCTTCAGCGGAATTTTTGCTACCATATAACAAACGACAAGAAACAGGATCGACACTGCAAATCCCGCGGAATTTTTTACAAGAAACAGCAAAACGATATACACGATCGTTAAAATGATTTTAATCCGAGGGTCCAGACGATGCAAACTGGAGTGGCCCGGGAAATACTGACCGATGGTAATATCCTTAAGCATTGGGCAGCTTCCCCCTTTCTGCCAGAGTCGCCAGCAGCTTCCGTTTCGCGTACGCCACCGTATACACGTTTTCCGGAACCGGATATCCTTCCTCATGGAGCCGATGGAACACGTTGGTAATCTGAGGCACCGCCAAACGGATCGCCTTCAGTTCCTCGCTGCGGGCAAAAACGTTCTCCACTGTATCATAGGCAAATACCTTTGCCTTGTTCATCACCAGCACCTTATCTGCGAAAACCGCCACATCCTCCATGCTGTGGGAAACCAACAGAATCGTATTTCCCACCTTCTCATGGTATGTCTTGATCTGGCTGAGGATCTTATTTCTCCCTTTCGGATCCAATCCCGCAGTCGGCTCATCCAAAATCAGCACTTTCGGCTCCATGGCGATAACTCCGGCAATAGCTACCCGCCGTTTCTGGCCGCCGGACAGCTCAGAGGGACTTTTCTGCAATACTTCTTCCCGGATACCAGCAAATTCCGCAGCCTCATGGACCCTATAGTCAATCTCCTTCTCGGTAAGGCCCATGTTTTTTGGCCCGAAGGCAATATCTTTATAAACTGTCTCCTCAAAGAGCTGGTATTCCGGATACTGGAACACCAATCCCACATTGAACCGGACCTGCCGCAGTTTCGATTTATCCGCCCAGATGTCCATCCCGTCCAGATAGATTTTCCCTGAGGTCGGCTTTAAAAGCCCGTTCAGGTGCTGGATCAGGGTCGATTTTCCGGAGCCGGTATGCCCGATGACACCGATGACCTCGCCGCCTTCGATTTCCAGGTTCACATTGTCCACCGCTACCTTTTCAAACGGGGTACCGACGGAATATTTATAAGTCAGATTCTCAATTTTGATCACCAAAGTTTTCATACTTCCCTTCTGGGGCAGAATCGGTCAATCCGAAAGCAGCTTTTTTAACGCTTCGTAACATTCGTCCTCGGTCAGAATATCCTGCGGGAGATCGATGCCTTCCTGACGCAGCTCATAGATCAGTTCCGTAACCTGCGGCACATCCAGTCCCACTGATTTCAGCAGTTCCACCTGGGAAAATACCTGCTTTGGAGTTCCATCCCGGAGCACCACGCCGTTATCCACAACCACAACACGATCCGAAACAGCTGCCTCATCCATATAATGGGTAATCAGCACCACTGTCGTACCGTGTTCTCGATTCAGTTCCCGGATTGTCCGCATGACCTCCCGCCGGCCCTTGGGGTCCAGCATGGCTGTCGGCTCATCCAGAACGATACACTGCGGCCGCATTGCCAGAACTCCGGCAATGGCCACCCGCTGCTTCTGCCCGCCTGAAAGCTGGTGAGGAGCATGTTCCCTGTACTCATACATATCCACCTGCTTAAGGGCTTCATCCACCCTCCGGCGAATCTCCGCAGGCTCCACCCCCAAATTTTCCAATGCAAAGGCCACATCTTCCTCGACGATGGTAGCAACGATCTGGTTATCCGGATTCTGGAAGACCATCCCGACATTCTGCCGAATATCGAAAAGCCGGCTCTCATCCGCCGTATCGATTCCCGCTACCAAAACCCGCCCGGATGTTGGCAGCAGAATCGCATTAAAATGTTTTGCCAGTGTGGACTTTCCCGAACCATTATGGCCAAGCACCGCCACGAACTGCCCTTGCGGAATCTCCAGATCAATTCCTTTCAACACTGGAAAAATGGAACTGTCTTCTTCGTTCCGATATTCAAAATAAAGATCTTCTGTGGTAATAATGTTTTCCATAGCAATTCCTTCCATGCGCGGGATTTGATCAAAGCAGGCCTTCCCGGGTCCAGAGAGCGGTGGAGCCGCAAGGCAGCGCCAAGCCGGATGCCGTTATCGGCAATCCGATCTCATCTGCCGTAACCTTTCCCTCGAACCGTTTGCCCACCGTCGTCCCCAGCAGGTACGCCATCACCGACGGCGACAGCCCTGTGGTATAAGAATTCAGCGCCACAAACAGCGGATCTTCCGAAAGGACTCCGGTACAAAGCTCCATCAGCGCATACACCTGATCTTCCAGCTTCCGAACCTCCCCGCCGGGTCCCCGGCCATAGGAAGGCGGATCCAAAATAACCGCATCATATCTTCTTTCCCGGCGAATCTCCCGGGCGACAAATTTTTCACAATCGTCTACAATCCACCGGATAGGCCTGTCGGATAATCCCGAAAGCCCTGCGTTTTCCTTGGCCCAGGCTACCATTCCTTTGGATGCATCTACATGACACACTGACGCTCCCGCCGCCGCGCAGGCAAGCGTTGCCCCACCGGTATAAGCAAACAAATTCAGCACTGAAACCGGCCTCCCGGCCTTTCCGATCAGCTGCCGGAACAGGTCCCAGTTGACCGCCTGCTCCGGGAAAAGCCCAGTGTGCTTAAACCCTGTCGGCGAAATTTTAAAGGTCAAATTCCCATACTGAAGGGGCCAGCTCTCCGGGACCGGCTGCCGATTTTCCCAGCTGCCGCCTCCCTTTTCCGAGCGGTGGTAATGGGCGTGAGCTTTTCTCCAACCGGGATGCTCCCGAGGCGTATTCCAAATAATCTGCGGATCCGGGCGGATCAGCAAAACATCTCCCCACCGTTCCAGCTTTTCCCCGGCAGAGGTGTCCAGCATCTCATATCCGGTCCAATTCTCAGCGATTCTCATATTTCTCTCCTTGCGGTATCAAAGCATCTGCTGTCCATCCGGACGCTCAATTCCCAGATGCCGGTAAGCAAGCGGCGTCACACAACGTCCTCTTGGCGTCCGGGACAAAAATCCCAGCTGCATCAGATACGGCTCATATACATCTTCTATCGTCACGGCTTCTTCACCCAAAACCGCTGCCATCGTCTCCAGGCCTACCGGCCCTCCGTTATAGTTCCGGATCATCATGGTCAGCAGCCGCCGGTCGATATTATCAAGTCCCAGCTCATCCACTTCCAGCCGGTTCAGCGCCGTACTGACAATCTCCTTGGTCAAAATCCCGTTGCCGATAACCTCTGCAAAATCCCGCACCCGCTTCAGCAGACGATTAGCGATACGCGGCGTCCCTCTGGAGCGTCGGGCCAGTTCCATTGCTCCTTCCCGGTCACAGGGAATATTCAAAATCCCCGCGCTGCGCAGAATGATATCGCAAAGCTGCTCCGGTGTGTAAAGCTCCAGCCGAAGGATGACCCCAAACCGGTCCCGCAGCGGCGATGTCAGCTGCCCTGCCCGAGTCGTGGCGCCTACCAGCGTAAATTTTTTCAGGTCCAACCGAATGGACCGGGCCGATGGTCCCTTCCCGATGATAATATCCAGCGCATAGTCCTCCATAGCCGGATAAAGCACCTCTTCCACCGCCTTGGAAAGCCGGTGGATCTCATCAATAAACAACACATCCCCATCCGAAAGGTTCGTCAGTAACGCTGCCAAATCCCCCGGCTTTTCGATCGCCGGGCCGGATGTCACCTTAATATTGGTATTCATCTCATTGGCAATAATCTGGGAAAGCGTCGTTTTCCCCAATCCGGGAGGACCGTAAAGCAGTACATGATCCAACGCTTCTCCGCGGCGCTTGGCAGCCTCAATATAAATCGAGAGATTTTCCTTGGCCTTATCCTGGCCAATGTATTCCGCTAAGGTTTTCGGGCGCAGCGAATACTCCGTCTCATCGTCCCCGCCATGAAAATCGGGGGCGGTGATCCGGTTTTCCAGGTCCATTTCCTCTCGGTCGATTTGTGATTCAAACATGAAAAACCTGCTTTCTTATCGGGTTGACAGTGCCCGAAGCCCTGCTTTGATTAGCTCCTCCACTGACAGAGACGGATCCTGCTTCATGACCGCCGACGCCGCTTCGCTTTGGGAGTATCCCAGTACCACCAACGCAGAAATTGCTTCTCCCGCGTTGGAGGCGTCTGCCGGCAGTTCCTCTGCAATTCCCGCAGTTAATCCTGCTTCTGCTGCTTCCCGGCTCATCTTGTCCTTCAGTTCCAGAATGATTCTCTGAGCTGTCTTCAGCCCGATTCCCGGCGCCTTAGAGATCGTTTTCGCATCTCCGGAAGCCACGCAAAGGGCAAATCGTTCCGGCGTCACGTTTGACAGCACCGAAAGTGCCGCCTTAGGACCGACCCGGGTCACAGTAATCAACATCTTAAAGCAGCTTAGCTCATTTTGGTCTGCGAAGCCAAACAGATCTATCGCGTTCTCCGAAACATGCAGATACGTATAAACCATCGTTTCGCTGCCTATACCCGGCAGCCGGGAAACCGTTACCGAAGAGGTTCGCACCGCATATCCCACGCCTGCACATTCTATAACAGCAAGATTCGGCTCCACTGAAAGGAGCTTGCCGCGAAGGCTGTAAATCATCTGGTTCCATCCTTTCTTTCCTGACGGGCGATTGCCTCAGCCAGGGACACTGCCGCCGGCGAACCGGCTGTATGCGCATGGCAAATGGCAATCGCCAGCGCATCTGCCACGTCATCCGGTTTCGGCGGCTGCTTCAGGTTCAGAAGCCGCGTCGTCATCTCTATGATCTGCTGCTTCACCGCACGTCCATACCCTACCACTGACTGCTTCACCTGTAATGGCGTATACTCAAAAAAAGGCACCTGATTCTGCCTTGCCGCCAACAGGATCACTCCTCTGGCTTGTGCCACATCGATTGCAGTTTTCTGATTGGTGTTAAAGTAAAGCTTCTCCACCGCCATGGCGTCCGGATGATAGAGATTTAAAAGCTCTTCTATTCCTTCATAAATAACTGCCAGCCGGTCCGCAAACGGCATCCCTGCCGGCGTCGTGATCGGGCCATAGTCTAACGTTGTAAAATTCCGCCCATCATATTCGATCACGCCGCAGCCTACAATGGCGTATCCAGGGTCGATTCCCAAAATTCTAGTTCTCAAATCATCCGTCCCTTTTCTTCCAGTCAGGCAGATTCCTTCCTGCCGCAAAACGGCTATACCTTTTGTTATTATATCACAACTTGGGTGTCTTGACAAATATTTTTCTCAAAATTCCGAACAAATGCTTCTCTCAGAAAATATTGTTTTTCCTCTTGACAGCAGAGAAATTTTGCGCTATGATATTGATACAACATACAGCATGGTTTTAAAAGCGGAATACAAGATATTGGGGATTCAAGTTTGCCGGGAAATGGCTTTCCATCCCCTGTATTTTTTGCGCCATCAGCGCCCCCTGAAAAATGACTTCTTAAGCGGAGGATGTAAGGTTATGTTTACAAAAATCAAAAAGCGCAGCGGTGAAATCGTACCTTTTGATTCCAAAAAAATCACCGAGGCTATCCACAAAGCAAATGTGGCTGTCGCAGATGAGAAAATCTCTGCCAAACAGCTTAGGGAGCTGACCCAAACCGTAATCGATAGTCTCCCGAAAAACCGTATTCCTACGGTCGAGCAGATCCAGGATAAGGTAGAAATGGCACTGATTGCCGCCGATTACGCTAAAACCGCCAAGGCTTATATCCTCTACCGGGCTGAGCATGCCAAGATCCGTCAGAGTGAAGCCGATTTGATGGATATTTATAAGGAATTGACCTTTGCTTACGCCAAGGACGCCGATATCAAACGGGAAAACGCTAATATCGATGCCGATACCGCTATGGGGACCATGCTGAAATACGGCTCTGAGGGCGCCAAATATTTTGCGGATAACTATATCCTTCCTAAGGATATCGCCGCCGCCCATATCAATGGAGATATCCATATCCATGATAAGGATTTCTATATGCTTACCGAAACCTGCTGCCAGATCGACCTGCTGAAGCTCTTCCATCATGGATTCTTTACCGGCCATGGCTGCCTCCGGGAGCCTAACTCCATTATCAGCTACTCGGCTTTGGCCTGTATCGCCATTCAGGCAAACCAGAATGAGATGCATGGCGGTCAGAGTATCCCGAATTTTGACTATTCTATGGCGCCCGGCGTGGCTAAAACTTACCGGAAAGAATACCGGAAAGCCTTGATTCAGTTCCTGCGAATTTTTGTCGGGATGTCTAAAACCGATGCGGAAGCCTTGGCTGATACCGTACAAAAAGATCTTCCTGTCCCCACGATCGGCAGCACGGAAGAATACGGAAAGGCTTTGGTCGCTTATCTTCCTGCACACCAGCGGGAAAATGGATTCCAGGAAATCTCTGAAGAAACAGCTGCAAAGGCTCACGCTTATGCCGCGGAAACTGCGTACAATGAGACCGACAAGGCTACTTACCAGGCGATGGAAGCATTTGTCCATAACCTGAACACCATGAATTCCCGAGCGGGCGCTCAAGTTCCCTTCTCCTCCGTCAACTACGGGACGGATACTTCGCCGGAGGCTAGAATGGTGATCCGGAACCTGCTCTCCGCCACAGACGCAGGCTTGGGAGATGGAGAAACGCCTATTTTCCCTGTACAGATCTTTAAGGTCAAGGAAGGCGTCAACTACAACCCCGGAGACCCCAACTATGATCTCTTCCAACAGGCAATCGCTACCTCAGCGAAACGGCTGTTCCCCAACTTCAGCTTTATCGATGCACCCTTCAACCTTCAATATTATAAGCCGGGTGATTATAACACCGAAATCGCTTATATGGGCTGCCGTACCCGTGTTATGGGAAATGTCCATGACCGCTCCAAAGAAGTCACCTGCGGCCGCGGAAACCTGAGCTTTACTTCCATCAACCTTCCCCGTATCGGCCTCGAAGCCAAAGGGGATGTCCAGAAGTTTTATCAGATCCTGGATGAACGGATCGATCTGGTTTTCCGTCAGCTGCTTCACCGCTTCCAGATCCAGTGCTCCAAAAAGGTTCGCAACTATCCTTTCCTGATGGGACAGGGTATCTGGATTGATTCCGAAAACCTGGGCCCTGACGACAGCGTTGCTGAAGTCCTGAAACATGGCACCCTGAGTGTCGGTTTCATCGGGCTGGCCGAAACCCTGAAGGCCCTGACAGGTAAACATCACGGCGAAAGTGAAGAAAGCCAGAAGCTTGGTTTGGAAATCATCGGCCATATGCGTCAACGCATGGATGACGAGTCCCAGAAAACCGGCTTGAATTTCACCCTTTTGGCTACTCCCGCGGAAGGACTTTCCGGTCGCTTCGTTCGGATCGATAAAAAGATATATGGGGAGATCCCCGGCATTACCGATCGGGATTACTACACCAACTCCTTCCATATTCCGGTTTACTTCCCCATTAAGGCTTATCGGAAAATCCAGTTGGAAGCCCCCTATCATGCCCTGACCAACGCCGGCCATATCAGTTATGTGGAACTGGATGGAGATACCTGCAAGAACCTGAAAGCATTCGAAGCAATTATCCGCTGCATGAAGGAAGCTGGCATCGGCTACGGCTCTGTAAACCATCCTGTGGACCGGGATCCGGTCTGCGGCTATACCGGTGTTATCAATGAGGTCTGCCCGCGCTGCGGCCGACGGGAAGGCGAACCGGTTTCAGTGGAACGGTTGGACGAGCTGCGGAAAAAGTATCCCGACGTTCCCTGCCATTACGATTGCACACACTGACTCACTATAAAAATTACAGATAAAGGAGTTATTATTATGAACACCAACCAGCAGACAAAAGAAGTAAAATCTATCGGCAAAGATGTCTCCTTCGAGCGGATCCGCCGAATCACCGGCTATCTGGTCGGCACCACTGATCGGTTCAATAACGCCAAGCGGGCAGAAGAACGGGATCGTGTAAAACATGGCATCTAACCTCCGCCTCAGCGGCATCATCGAAGAGTCTATTGTGGACGGCCCGGGAATTCGTTATGTGGTTTTTACGCAAGGATGTCCTCATCACTGTCCCGGCTGCCATAATCCGCAGACCCATGACTTCTCCGGCGGCTTTGATGCGGACCTCCCCGCTATACTGGATGCGATTCGGGAAGATCCTCTATTGGACGGCATTACCCTGTCTGGCGGTGAACCGTTCTGTCAGCCGGAGGGTCTGCTACCTTTGGTCAAGGAAGTCCGGAAAATGGGGAAAACCGTGTTCGCCTACAGCGGCTACACACTGGAACAGCTGTTGGAACTGGGAAAATCGCGTCCCGCTGTTCTGGAACTACTGCAGCTTTGCGACACTCTGGTGGACGGTCCCTATGTGGAGGCTTTGCGGGATCTGGATTTGGAATTCCGCGGCAGTAGCAATCAGCGGATTATTGATCTGCATAAGGTCTTTCAACCTTCCTAACGGAAAGTAAAATGCGAATCAAGCCTCCTGGCTTTGCCGGGGGGCTTTCTTATATGAAACAAAGGGTACCGCGGTTAAAACGCAGTACCCTTTCTGATTAAAGTTCATGAGCAAATGAATTTTAGAAAGTTACCACCAAGGACGAGCGGGCACTTAACCATTATGAAGGATACCCCGATTCTACTACAAAAAAACTGGTCCTCCCCTTTCGATTACTTCTGTTTTATAATTCACCCCTCCCTTCAGAGCATTTCATATTCAATTTTACGGCCCTATGTGAAAGATTTAATTTGAATTGTAGAATCAAACATAATCCAACAGTAATTACTTCTACAACTGGGAACGCAAGCCAAATGCCTGTCATACCAAAATACATCGACAAAAAGCATACAACAGCCACCTACAAAATTCAATGAAAAGAAGCAATTCCAGTGGAGAAGATTATAATCAGCAAAAAACACGGTGTATATCACAATAATTATAAGTTTCTGCTTGAAAACCGCTTCAAGAAAAATGACTTTATAAAATGCACCCCAGAAAGTAGACACGAAATTTTGTGTGCAGAATGGTACATCCCTAAAAAGTAGACACTGAAATATGTACATCCAGCCAATGATATGATAAAATATCAAGGACATGGAGGAATGTACGATGGAGCGCATCAACCATTACAGCGCCCATGAACCGGACGGATTGCAGAAGGTTCATGAGCAAATGGAAAATTGTGTATCCAAACTAAAAGAATCTCTGTCGCCAAAGCAGGAGCCGGTTTTCACAGAATGCGAAAACGCCTATGCTCTGGTCGATGGAGAAACCATGTTCTGTTATTACCGTGCCGGTTTTGCCGACGCGGTATTTTATTTATCCGGCTGCTGCATCTGGAAAAAGCAGTCGCTGGTGCTGGGGCGATCTCCTTACCAGTGGCAGCACGAACCGGTGCTCTATGGCTGGAAGAAAAACGGCAGGCACCAATGGTACACCGGGCGAAAAGAAACCACCATCTGGGAGTTTGATTTTTTTTAATGATACGGCGACCACCCGACTATGAAGCCGATCCCGCTGCTGGCATACCCCATCGGCAATTCCAGCATGGCAAACTCGGTGGTTCTGGATCCTTTTGGCGGTTCCGGCTCTACCCTGATTGCCTGTGAGCAGACTGACCGCATCTGCCGCACCATTGAGCTGGACGAAAAGTTCTGCGATGTCATCGTGAACCGCTACATCGAGCAGGTCGGCAGCGCGGACGGTGTAACTGTCCTGCGTGACGGCAAGACTTGGAAGTGTGAAGAAGTCAGAAACGCTCTTTGACAGTTTCATCACAGATGACGGTCTGGTGTGGTATAAAAAAAGTTGACAGCTTATTCTCAAGGATTTCATAATAAAACCAAGAGAATAAGGAGGTATTCAAAGTGGCACGTAAATATGACCATGAATACAAAGTACAGGCAGTGAAACT
>CALXBD010000056.1 GCA_944386445.1 uncultured Clostridia bacterium | reverse complement strand
TGGAAAGGGAATGTGAGAAAAATGCTGCAAAGACCTCCCCGCGTCGCTGCCATCCACGATTTATCCGGATTCGGCAGATGTTCGCTTTCGGTAATCCTGCCGACACTGTCCGCAATGAAAGTTCAGGTTTGTCCCATTGTGACTGCTGTTCTGTCCACCCATACGGGCGGATTGGGCGAGGTGGTTTTCCGGGATCACACCGACTATCTTGCCCCGACACTGGCCCATTATCAGCGTCTGGGACTGGAGTTTGAATGTGTGTACAGCGGATTTTTAGGGTCTTTGGAGCAGATCGACCACTGCCTTGAGTATTATGCGGCTTATCCGAACGCTTTGGCAGTTGTGGACCCGGTTATGGGTGACCATGGACATCCTTACCGGACCTACACGCCGGATATGTGCCGCCGGATGAAAGAGTTGGCAGCTGTAGCCGATCTGATCACGCCCAATCTCACGGAAGCCTGTATTTTGTTGGGGGAAGAATATCCCAACGCGCCGCTGCGCCAGTTTGAGGCGAAACGCTTGGCAGCCCGGCTCAGTGAGCTGGGACCCCGGTTAGTAGCGATTACCGGAGTAGAACTGGCAGACGGTTCCATTTCAAATCTGGGGTATGACCGGGACCGCGGAAACTACTGGCGGGTGGATTGCAATTATGTTCCGGCATCCTATCCCGGCACAGGGGATATTTTTGCCAGCGTCATGGTAGGTGCGCTTCTGAATGGCGACAGTCTTCCCATGGCCATCGAACGAGCTACAAGGTTTTTGGAAATTGCGATCCGGACGACTTTCAGCTACGGCAGCGATACACGCTATGGCGTCATGCTGGAGTCATGTCTGGGATGGCTCTCCACAACCCAGACCTTTGATCGGTACCGGCTCCTATAATTTTCACAAAATGCCATTCCACCCCATGAAAGGAAAATCGGTATGGCACAACAGGTAACTGCTCAGCGCAAAAAACTTTTGGTAATGGTGTCCGTCGGACTGATGGCGGCGCTGGTGTTTGTAGGAAATTATCTTCAGTTCAAAATTCCTGTCAGTATCGGAGATGTAACCCGAGTTCATTTAGGAAATTCCATGTGTCTGCTGGCAGGGCTTCTGTTTGGGCCGGGGGTAGGCGGCGTCGCGTCCGGCATAGGCGCAGGGCTTTACGACCTGTTTGACCCCGTTTATATTGTTTCGGCGCCTTACACCTTCTGCTCCAAGTTTGCGATGGGATTTATCGCGGGCCTGCTAGGTCGGGCTGCCTTCCGCAAACAGGGAAAAGCCCGCGTGCTGCAGGTTGTGATGGCAGGTGTAGCAGGACAGCTGGTATACATCTTCCTGTACCTGCTCAAATCCTATGTGTCTTTGCGCCTGGTTGGGACCGCTTCTCAGGCTGCTTTGATCGCAATTGTCCCCAAAATTGCGACTTCCACTGTCAATGCGGTGGCTGCGGTCGTCATTTCTGTTCCGCTCAGCATCGCGCTTCGGAAAGCTTTAAGCCGGACGGGATTTTTCTCATTGATGAATGTTGAAAAAGAGAAAAATGGTTACTTTAATCCGGTTACTATTTCGCTGACAGTTTTCTGCTGCATCGTGACCTTGTTCTTTGCTATGTATCTTTCCTCCAGCAGCTCCATCAAGGCGGAAGATCAAAAGAAGATCGACGCCTTGCAGGAACAAATTGATTTGCAGCAGAAGCAACTCGACTTTCTGGCCGGCGAACTGGGGGTAGAACTTCCCCAACCGAAGGCGGCAGAATAGCAAAAAACCTCTAAAAAGGCTAAAATCGGCATGCAGTCGTAAAACTGCATGCCGATTTGCGGTTATAAAACAAAATTTTACTGTATCTCGAATAACTTTTCGTTAATGGTTTTCAAGGGTTATATAGTGGACTTTAAAGAAATGATGTGCGATAATAATGGTTAAGAAAAAATTCTGCATAATCCGATAATACTTCGCAAATAAAATCGGGAAAATTCAGACGCCTTTTGATAAAATACAGATAGACAGGGGGGAGCCGATGGATTGGATTACCGGAATACAAAATGCGATCAATTATATCGAAGCGCATCTAACAGAGCCAATTTCATATGACGAAATTGCAGCACAAAGCTGTTCATCCCGCTATCATTTCCAGCAGATATTCAGCATCCTTTGCGGATTCACATTGGGCGAATACATCCGCAACCGCCGGCTATCACTTGCAGCAGCCGAATTAGCCGCCGGCGATGTCAAAGTGATCGATATCGCTCTGAAATATGGCTATGAGAGTCCTGACAGCTTTGCAAAAGCATTCCAGAAATTTCACGGAATTCTGCCGTCGCAGGCTAGAAATAACGGCAGCAACCTCAAATCCTTCTCCCGTCTTGTTCTGAAAATTTCTTTAGAAGGTGGTAATATTATGAATTACAAAGTTGAAAAGAAGCCTCAAATGATTTTTACAGGATATAAAAAAAGATTTACCGGAACACCGGCCAATCGGCTGGAGCAGGAAGGCGCTTTTTACATATCCACACGGACAAATCAGTATATTTTAAAGGGTTTGTCCCATGATTTGGATACAGTTTATAATATTATGAACGGATTTGATGATGAGGGATACGATTTTTACATTGCTGCCCTGCTCAATGAATGGCTGACCAATCATCTGGAAGAAGATGTGGGGGCAAAGGATGCCGCACGGTTTGAAAAAATTGTGGTACCTGCAGGGCTTTATCTGGTATGCGAAACAAAGCGAACCAAATATCCCACAATGATTTTTGAAGATGTGCGCAAAGAAGCTGTGTGTGAATGGCTGCCGTCTTCCGGATACATGCTGTCCAATGCTCCGGAAATATCCGTGTACCACTGGCCATGGAAGTACGACGAAGCACAGCCTAATCGATACATAGAACTTTGGCTGCCTATTGAAAAAATTCAATAACTCAACGATTGCATGTCACACGGGGCGCCTAATAGGCGCCCCGTTTTATTGCAATAGTCAATCCTTTTTTATGGCTGCTTTTTCCGCTTTTGATAAACGATAATCTCCGGATCCCACCCGGCTTCGCCGTATTCACAAACCAAGAGATGCTCTTCATCGGCGGTCAGGCCATAGCACCGGTCACTGTCACGTTTACAAAGCTGGTTCCCGAGATAGATCCTGTCGTCATCCCAGAATTTGATCCTCTGTCCGCTGGCAAGGCTGTATTCCAGATTTACAAAGGAACCCTTCAGGGCATTCAGGTCCGTAACCTCTTCCATGTCTTCAATGCCAAGTGCGTTAAATTCTCTTATCAACTGCGCTTTAAGGCTGCAAGGCCGTTCCGGACAGTTCCCGCATCTTTCCAGTCCTTTCGCATGGCAGCACGCCGCAAGCATACATTCTCCGCCAAAGGGGCGTCCGCCGGTTACGGCGCAGCCGCCGCAGCTGCCTTTCCAGCCACACTGGCCGCAATCCAGCCCGCAAATTGATTCTGCCATAATATTTCCTCCCATTTTAAGTCTGCTTCCCTGAGAACCGCCCGGCTGCAACGTCGTAGATTCCCGCATCAATGATCCGAAGCGCCGGGATCACCGGCAGGGAAAGGAAGCTCAGCGTCATGAAGGGATCGATCTCCGGCCGGACACCCATCTGTCTGGCCTTTTCTTTCATCCGGGCCACATTCCCGGTCACGTCCTCCTGAGGACGGTCCGTAAAAAGCACGCAAGGATAACATCGGATAACAAACCGCAGGTTTTGTACAAAAACTTGCGGTTGAATTTTGCGTTTTTTTGTGATATCCTTAAGAAAAAAGCAACGTCGGCACACTGGGAGGCACTTTAAAATGATCGCAATGAGGTGAACGCTTATGTATTCCCTTCTGCTCGCCGTCATTTACGCCGCTTTTATCAGCTTAGGCCTGCCGGATTCGCTGCTGGGGTCGTCCTGGCCGGTTATGCAGCAGGAATTCGGCGTCCCCGTCTCTTTCGCGGGGATCGTCTTTATGATCATCGCGATTGGGACCGTTGTCGCAAGCCTTCTCTCCGACCGGCTGACCAGACGGTTTGGCGCGGGGAAGGTAACGGCAGCCAGCGTCCTGATGACAGGGATAGCCCTTCTTGGCTTTTCCCTGACAGAAGTCTTCCCTTTGCTCTGCCTGTGGGCGATCCCCTACGGATTGGGTGCCGGGGCGGTAGACGCCGCCCTTAACAATTATGTTGCCCTGCACTATACCTCCCGCCACATGAGCTGGCTCCACTGCTTCTGGGGTATAGGCGCATCTGTCGGACCGTATATCATCAGCGCCTGCCTAAGCGGCGGCTGGGGCTGGAAAGGAGGATACAGGATTATTTCTGTGCTTCAGTTAATCCTGACAATCCTGCTCTTCCTGAGTCTTCCCCTCTGGAAGCAGGCGGCCGGGGCAGAAGCTGCTGGAGCAGAAAGCCCTGCGCCGGAGAAAGCGCTTGGTTTGCTGCAGGTTCTGCGGATTCCCGGCGTTCCTCTGATCCTGACCGCGTTCTTCTGTTCCTGCTCCATGTCCCAAACCTGCATCCTCTGGGCCAGCAGCTATCTGGTGCGGCAGCGGCAGGTAGATGAAACAACTGCTGCCAGTTTTGCTTCTCTGTTTCTGGCGGGGGTCACTTTCGGGCGCTTTCTTTCCGGCTTTATTTCTGAAAAGCTGGGGGATCAGCGGATGATTCGGATGGGAATCCTGACCGTTATCGGAGGGCTAAGCCTGGTAGCCCTTCCGATTGAATTCGATGGTTTGGCTTTGGCAGGGCTCGTAGTGGCCGGACTGGGCTGCGCTCCCATTTATCCATCCATTATCCATTCGGCGCCCGGCAACTTTGGGAAAGAAGCCTCCCAGGCGGTCATCGGCGTACAAATGGCCGCCGCGTACATTGGAACGGCGTTGTCCCCTCCTCTTTTCGGGGTCATCGCGTCTCGGATCCATATCGGACTTTTCCCGTTTTTTGCTCTCTTCTTTGCCTTCATGGTGCTGCTGATGACCGAACTGTTAAATCGAACGGTTGCCAAGCGAAAAGCAGCTGGGCTTAAAGATCTGCCTTAACGCGCCAATTTTTTCTCCACAGCATCGTAAATTCCCGCATCTATGATCCGAAGCTCCGGGATCACCGGCAGGGAAAGGAAGCTCAGCGTCATAAAGGGATCGATATCCGGCCGGACACCCATCTGTCTGGCCTTTTCTTTCATCCGGGCCACATTCCCGACCACATCCTCCTGACGGCGGTCGGTAAACAGCCCCCCGATGGACAGGGCCTGAGTCATCAGTACCTTGCCGCCTGACACCAGGGTATATCCTCCCTGGCAGCGCTCCAATTCCCGGGCAGCAGCCAACATGTCTTCATCGTTATCGCCCACCAGAATCATGTTGTGAGAGTCATGGGCTATGGTAGAACCGATAGCACCTCCCTGCAGACCAATCCCTTCTACAATTCCCACCGCGATTCTTCCGCCCCGACCATGGCGCTCGATAACGGCAATTTTCAAAAGTCCGTCTCCGGGGACAAAAAGGCCATCCTTTTCCCGAGGATCCAGCAAAAGCTTGCGGGTGACGATTTCTCCGGGGACAATACCGATCACGGGAAAATCCGGGTGTACCGGCAGCTGAAGCTGTTCCGTTCCCAGTTCGGGCAGCTTCACCGTCTTTTTCAGAGCACGATGACAGGCATGATGCGGCAATTCCAGGGTTTCCCCTTTCTGCCAGACCCGCTCCCCGCCGACATAGACCTGCTCCGGGGCCATTTCTCCCAGGTTATCCAGCACAATCAGGTCGGCCAAATATCCGGGCGCGATAGCTCCCTGATTTTCCAGGCCATAGGCCAGAGCAGGATTCAAGGTCGCCATCCGGACGGCCTCTGCCGGAGGGATTCCAAGCTCCATGGCCAAACGGACACAATAGCTGATATGTCCTTCTTTCCAAACATCATCCAGGTGCTTATCATCGGTACAGAAGAAAAACCGATCCGTGGGCAGGCCCTCACGGACGATCCCGCTGACGATATCCCGCAGATTTTTCGCTGCTGTTCCCTGCCGGATCTGAACATAAAATCCCAGTTCCACCCGCTCCTTTGCCTCGGCAAAGGTGGAGCACTCATGATCTGTCAAAACGCCTGCCAGCCGGTACGCTGCCAGTTCTTTACCGGACAAACCGGGAGCATGTCCATCGATTCTCCCGAACAGGGAAAGCTTCTCCGCCATTTCCGGATCACAGGACAGAACCGCCCCGGCATCCATGACCTCACCAAGCCCGAAAGCAGGATACCTTTTGGCCACACGTCTCATTTCCGAAGGTCCGAAATCCGCTCCATTGACCTCCAGGGCGTTGGCTGGAACACAGGATGGAAGCATCCAGTGGACCCGTGCCGGAACATCTTCGGTCTCACGATACATATATTCCATTCCCTGCATTCCCGCTACATTGACGATTTCATGAGGATCGGCAATAACAGTCGTCGTTCCCCACGGCAGGATCTGTTCCAAAAAGAGCCGCGGCGATACCAGCGAGGATTCAAAGTGCATATGCCCGTCAACCAGCCCCGGCATCAGGTATTTCCCAGACAGGTCTATCTCTGTCTGGCCGCTGTACCTACCCACACCCACAATACAATCTCCATCCACAGCCACATCAGCCGGGCGCAGCCTTCTGGTAAACACATCCACGATGGTCGCATTTTTGAAAACCAAAGGAGCTTTCTCCTGTCCCAATGCCATTTTTATCCGCTTTTCATTCATCTCGGATCCTCCTATCTGCCAGTACCTTTATGCATTCCTTCGCTTATCAGCCGCGTTCCAAGCTCGGGTTTTCCCTGCTCCGATAATTTCGGGGAGAAACCCCGGTATATTTCCGAAAAATCCGGCTGAAATAAAGTGCATTCTCATATCCGACAAGGTCAGCAATCTCCCCTATGTTCAAAGATGAAGAAGTCAGCAATTCCTTTGCCTGCCGGATGCGGATATCCGTCAGATACCGCTGTGGGGTTTGACCCGTCCGCTCCCGGAAGCAACGAATCAGCCAGCTTTCACTAATATTAAAGTGACGTGCGCATTCCCGCACCTCAATCTCCTGCTGAAAATTTTGATGGAAATAAGCCAGTATCTCTTCGATTCGTCCATCGGGACCATTCCCGCCGGCATTTCCACGTCCCAGCCGGGAAAGCAGTTCCATTCCCGCCCCGGAGCAGATTGCCGAAAACCCCAAACGTTTCAGCTGCAATTCTCTTATGATCCGATCAAACAGCACCGGACAAGCCGCTATGGCGCCGCATTGAAATATTGTCCCGAGCAGTCCCGCATCCGAGAGAATCCGTTCCACGCCCCGTCCCGTAAAGTGCATCCAGTAAATATCCGGCCTATCCTCCGCCAGATAATGGTAGTCTTGGGCCGCACCGGGACGGTAAAGAACTGCTCCTCCCTCTTCCACTCGGCTCTCGATGCCTTCCATGCAAAAATACCCGGCCCCGCCTGCTACATACAACAGCTGATAATCCGACCGTCCCTCCGGACGGATGGTTCGGAATACCGGGCGGCTTTCCAGCCGGTAATGTCCGCAGCCTGTCACCAGGAAGTCCTGCTCCGGGCTGACGATATCCTCATCCTTATCCCCAAGATATCCTGCCAGCTGAAACATATAAAGCCCCCTCCGAAAAGTTATTTCTATTGTACTCCTCAAAAACGCAATTGTCCAGAGGATATCTGCCAAAGCACTTCAATTTTGTGCATATTTCCGTTCATCCTTGCTATGGAAAAACCTTTTCCCTTTTCGTATAATGAAAATGGAACCCAATGGTTCTCTTTCATACTCATTTTAAAATACCAACGAGGTGAAACCCATGATCGTGGAAAACTTCTTTGAAAATCTTCAGGTCCTGCACCTGAACACCTGCCCTAACCGTGCTTACTACATTCCGGTGTCAGAGGGCGCTCTGCGGGCCAGCCGCCGGGAAGATTCCGACCGTTTTTTGCTGCTCAGCGGGGAATGGGACTTCCGTTACTTTGAAAATGTCCGAGCCTTATCCGAGGAATTCTGGAAGGATGGCTTCGACCGTTCCGGATTTGAAAAAATCCCTGTTCCTTCCGTCTGGCAGAATCACGGCCATGACCGCCATCAGTACACCAATGTTAATTACCCCTTCCCCTACGACCCGCCCTATGTTCCGCTGGAAAACCCTTGCGGAGCCTATCTGCGGGATTTTACCATAGAGAAGCCTGAAGGACGGTACTTCCTGAACTTTGAAGGTGTGGATTCCTGCTTCTATCTGTGGGTCAACGGCAGTTTTGTAGGTTACAGTCAGATTTCCCACTCCACCAGCGAGTTTGAGGTGACAAATCTGATCCGGGCCGGAAAGAATACCGTGGCGGTTCTGGTGCTCAAATGGTGCGACGGCAGTTACTTTGAGGATCAGGACAAGCTGCGGATGTCTGGTATTTTCCGGGATGTCTATCTGCTGCGGCGGAATGACAATCATATCCGTGATTTCACGGTCCGCACCCCACTTTCTGACAATTATAAAAAGGCTGCGGTCACTGTTTCCATAGAATTTTCTGGAAAAACGGAGGCTGTTAAATACACTCTGTCCGCACCGGATGGAACGCTCGTGGCTGACGGTGTTTCCGCGGACGGTTCTATCTCCATCCCTGTAGAAAATCCCACTCTGTGGAACGCGGAGAATCCTGCTCTTTATACATTGGCCCTGACTGCCTGCGGCGAAACAATTTATCAGGCTGTGGGTATCCGGGAGATCTGCAAGAATGGTGCTGTGGTGCTTCTAAACGGCCAAAACATCAAATTCCGCGGTGTTAACCGCCACGATTCCGATCCGGTGGTCGGTTATGCCGTCACCTTGGAAATGATGGAAAAGGATCTGCGTTTGATGAAGGAACACAATGTCAACGCCATCCGCACCAGCCATTATCCGAACTCGCCCCTGTTTACCGAGCTTTGCGACCGATATGGGTTCTATGTCATCGGAGAAGCCGACAATGAGGCCCATGGTGTAACTGGCTTTTACGGCAACAAGCCATTTTTGGAAAAATATAATTTGCTGGCCACTAATCCTGACTGGAAGGAAGTGGTCCTCGACCGGGTACAGCATTCTGTCATCCGGGACAAAAACCACCCCTGTGTAGTGATCTGGTCCATGGGAAACGAGTCCGGATTCGGATGCTGCTTTGAAAACGCCCTGGCATGGACCAAGCAGTATGATCCCACCCGTCTGACCCATTATGAAGGGGCAACTGCCGGCGCCGGTCTGCCTAATCCGGACTACTCCAACTTGGATTTGAATAGCCGGATGTACGCTTCGCCTGCTGATTGTGAAACATACTGCTCTTCCAACCCGGAGAAGCCCTTTATTCTCTGCGAGTACATCCAGGCCATGGGCAACGGCCCCGGAGATGCCGAGGATTACCAGGAGATCATCGAGAAATATGACACCTTTTGCGGCGGGTTTGTCTGGGAATGGTGTGACCATGCCGTCAACATGGGCAAAACCAACGAAGGAAAAACCAAATACTACTACGGCGGCGATTTCGGCGAATTTCCTCATGACGGCAACTTCTGCATGGACGGTTTGGTCTACCCTGACCGCACGCCCTCCCCAGGTTTGAAGGAATTCAAAAATGTGATCCGGCCTCTGCGGATCACTGCCGGCGACCTGTCTAAGGGCGAATTTGTCTTCCGGAATATTCTGGATTTCACCAACATTGCTGACTTATTGACGGTCAAATACGCTGTTGTACGCAATGGTACCGCCCTGTTTGAAGGGGAGATTTCCGACCCGGCCGTACTGGATCTGGCGCCCCATGCATCTAAAACCATTGCGTTGGGCTGTGAACTTCCCACAGACGGTATTGTAACCGTAGATTTCACGCTGATTCAAAAGAAGGATCTGCCGCTGGTAAAGGCCGGGCATATTTTGGGCCAGGATCAGGTCATCTTTTCCGACGCTGTCAACCCCTGGAAGCCGGAAGCTTTGCCCGCCGGGGAAGTCCTCTATCGTGAAACCGACCGGAAAGTCATCATCTGGACAGATTCTTTCCGTTATGTTCTTGATAAAGATACCGGCTTATTTGAAGAAATGGCCTTTGAGAACCGCTCTCTGCTGGAAAAGCCCATGGAATATAATATTTGGCGGGCTCCTACAGACAATGACCGCGGGATTCGGGAGCGTTGGCAGGCTGCCGGATTTGACCGGACAATTTCCAGAGCTTACACTGTTTCTGCCTGTCGGGAAGATGGCCGGGTTATCATCCGCTGCAAAGCCGCACTCAGCGCCATTTATCTCCAGCGGCTTGTGGAAATTGATCTGAGCTGGACAGTTTCTGCTTCCGGAGCAGTTCAGGTTGACCTTTCAGCTCACACTACCGAAGAAATTCCCGCCCTGCCTCGGTTCGGGCTGCGGCTCTTCCTGCCCAACGCGATGGAGCAAGCGGAATACTTCGGCTACGGCCCGGAGGAGAGCTATATTGATAAGCATCGCGCTTCCTGGCTGGGATTGTTCCGCTCCGATGCTGACGCTTTCCACGAGGATTACCTGAAGCCTCAGGAAAACGGCAGCCACTGGGATTGCCGCTACCTGAAGGTTGCCTCCTCTGACCGGAGCCTGACTGCCGCAGGGGATTCTTTCTCCTTTAACCTGTCCCACTATACGCAGGAAGAGCTGACCACCAAAATGCACAACTTTGAGCTGGTAAAGAGCGGCTATGCTGTCCTCTGCCTGGACGCCCAGATGGGCGGTATCGGCTCTAACAGCTGCGGCCCGGAACTGCTGCCTCAATATCGGGTCGGTGCAAAGCCCATCGAGATGCACCTGACCTTAACCCCTGGCTGCTGAAGCCTTTCCACAAAAGAAATGCCGCGCCCTCTGGGAACAATCCCCGAGGGCGCGGTTTTTTCCATAAAGATTTTTCCTCAGCCGAGAGATCTCTTCTTAACGTGGCTGTAACAATCCGTTCGTCTCTCTGCCCATCCAAACCTCGACGAGGACAGCCTGCTCCTCTTCGGAAGAAGTGATCGGGAAAAGAACGCAGACCACATTGTTCGCTTCGTCTTCCCAATAAGTCGGCCCGCCGTTAAGGATCTGATCCTCCCCGCGGAGCAGTTCATCGGGCAGCACCTCGGCGGCCTGGTCGTGGAGGGCTTGAGCTACGGACTGAGTCTCATCTTTGGGAAAGATGAGGGTATAGCTGACCATGACCAACTGGTCGCCGTCAAAATCAAAGCTCTCCTCCACCTCCCCTGGCAGGCTGGGGACCTTCAAAGTGTGGGCGTAGGTCGGAGCCTCCTCGGTATAGTCGACCGCCCGGTCCTCCTCAGAAAGGCCGACGGCTTTCAGCACCTCCTCGACGGACTGGCCAAAGTCCGCCTGAGCCGGGGCAATGGTCGAGTCGGTCACCTTAACAGCGTGGGAAAAGAGATTGTCCACCTCCGTTTTCTGGGACGAACAGCTGCACAGCGGCAAACAGCAGATCCCCAAACAGAGCAAGGCGGCCAGGAGCTTGTGAAATCTAGCCTTTTGTAAAAACGCAGTTGTCATCGTCATCATCCTCCCTTCTGCCATATCAACTAACCAGACTGACTGCAGTATGCAGGTTTTGAGCCAATGTATAAAGCTGTTATTCCATCTAAAGTATATCTCATTTTACAAAAAAGTAAATAGTATTTGGCTGAAAACATCAAAAATACAGTACAAACGCCACAATTTTCGCTCTGAAACATACAAAAGTAAAAGGCCGGACGCTGATTTGCATCCGGCCTTTCTTTAAGAAGCAATATTTGTTTTCCGGGATGATGCCGCAAAAGCCGCGCCCTCCAGGAAGCCCCGGATTCATTTCTTTGCAGAAAGCCCCCGCTCAGCCAGCTCTTTGGCAGCGGGATCCTTATGACGGGCCACGAAGACCCAGCGCTGAGCATCTTCACTCGGCGCTTCCGTACTGTCCTCGCCGTAAAAACCAACCAAAGCCAACCCTGCGTGATCCAAGGCTTCTCTTACCTGCTCCAGAGAATACGCCCGTTCCGCAAAGCACTCCTCTGTCCGGGAATACGCTCCATCTCCGTTGTGAACAAAAATCGTCAGGTCCATCTGCACTGTCAGATCTTCCATCAGAGTATTCTGCCACGCGCAAAACACATCGTCATAATCATAAAGGAAGGCGTTATCAGCTAGGATTTTCTCATGCTTATAAGGGGTATTCAAGTCAAACACGAACACCCCATTCGGATGAAGAAACAGTGCTGCTTTTGCAATCGCATCA
Organism: uncultured Clostridia bacterium; assembly: GCA_944386445.1. GTDB lineage: Bacteria > Bacillota > Clostridia > Oscillospirales > Ruminococcaceae > Merdivicinus. Next base: position 13,227 of record CALXBD010000056.1, on the reverse strand, counting down.
CAGAAATCCTTATAGTCTGTCAAATGATTCAGAGTATCCAGTGCGCAGACAATGGCATCCACGGTTCCGTAAAGATCCAGCTCTGTCATTTCTTGGCAAAGGTAGGTTATGGAACTGCCGGTTTCCGCCTGCTTTTTCTGGGCTTCCATCAGCATATCCTCAGAATTGTCCACGCCGATGACATCATATCCCAATCTAGTCATCACTTCGGACAAAGAGCCGGTTCCGCATCCCAGATCCAATAGAATTCCTCTCATTCCCCCGTATTCCAGGATCCGGTCATCAAAATACTCTCCTCGCCTGCGGTAATCGATCTCCGACGTCAGCAAATCATATACCGCGGCAAAACTGCCGTAATGGCTCATCCGATTCCCTCCGAGGTCTTACATTTCGCCTTTTTCCTTCAGTCTCCGGAAAATCTCCTCGTAGCCGTCGCACCCATAATGAAGAGAGCGATTTACGCGGCTGATGGTTGCTGTACTGGCGCCTGTTTCCGCAACGATATCGCTATATACTTTGTTTTCGCTGAGCATTTTGGCCACCTGAATCCGTTGGGACAAAGCCTTCAGCTCCTGGACCGTGCAGAGATCCTCAAAAAACTTATAACATTCTTCCATGGTACGCAGCTCCAGAACCGCATTAAACAGAAAATCCACATTGAATTCCTTGAGCTTCTCGTTCATACATTCCCATCCTCTCTGCCTGACGGCGCCTATCTTTCCGATCATCTGGTACATTCCGGGACATCTGTTTTGATTTTAACACGACACAGCATGAAAGTCAACTACTTTTGATAAATTTATCATGTTGTACGAATCTGATAAAAAGCTGCCGGTTTCCGTGAAGGCCCAAACAGACTTTTCTTTTTAGGCTGCGACAGCTCATATACAATACAGTCAAACAATCCATTAGCGGTAGAGACCGGTATGATTTCCCCGATCCGCATAGACATACCTGCCTTTTGCATGACGCGTCCGCTGGCGGGATTCTCTATAGCATGTTTCGCCATAACAGAATGGTATCCGATCACATTCAGCGCAAAATCCAGCACTACCCGCAAAGCCTCTGTAGCATAGCCGTGGTTCCACCAGGGTTCCCCGAGGCAATAACCCGCCTCGCAGCAATGGCGGGAGTCCGAACAGTCCACCAACCCAATGGAACCTATGGGATATCCCAAATCTTTGGGGACGATAGCCCATTCATAAAAGTCTTTTTTTCTGTACTCCTTGACCCAGCTTTGCAAAACCTTTCGGGTTTCTTCCGGATCCTTGTGTGCTGCCCACACCAGACAGCGAGTCACATGAGGGTTACTGGCCCAATTTTCAAACATAACGTCAGTATCCGCCTCGGTGAAAGGACGGAGAAGAAGTCGATCCGTCTCCAGAATCACGGTGCCGCGATGTTTCAATAAGGGCATCTCCTTTTTCAAGTGCAGATTTTCCGGGAAGGATAGGAAAAATCCCGGATTTGTGCTATAATATCATTTGCGGCAGGTAAAATTGCCGCTGTATGTAAAAAACTTTTAAAGTTATTATACCACAACTTTGCAAAAATGGAACGGCTTTACGGAAAGGTTTTAAAAATTATGAAAAATCTCATCGACCTGCACGTTCACACAAACCGGAGTTTCGACAGTGACGAGCTTTTGGAGCGTCACTGCAAGCGGGCGGAAGAGCTGGGTTTGGCAGCTTTTGCGATTACCGATCACTGTGATGTGAATTACCAGTCTCTTTCGGAAGGACGTGCGATTGTATATGGCTCTCTGGCAGACACGGAGCGACTGCGGGGAAACTATAAGGTAGAGCTGCTGTCCGGGGTGGAGCTGGGAGAGCCGCTGGAAGATCCGGCTTACGCTGAGGAGATTCTGGGATTAGGGCAGTATGATGTGGTACTGGGATCCGTTCACAATTTGCCGGGAATGGAAGATTTCTATTTTATGGATTGCTCTTCCTGCGATCTGCAGCCACTTCTGGAAGCCTACTTCATAGAGCTGATCCGGCTGGCAGAATGGGGAAAATGTGATGTCATTACCCATATTACCTATCCGCTTCGGTATATTGAAGGGAAATACCGGCGGCAGGTGGATTTTCCCCTATATACAGGGCTAATCGATCAGCTTTTTAAAACTATGATTGCCAAGGGACTGGCGCTGGAAGTCAATGCCAGCGGACTTCGGCAGGAAATCGGTAAGCCGCTGCCAGATGAACGGTTCTTAACGCGCTACTACCAGTTGGGCGGCCGAAAACTCACCTTCGGTTCCGACGCCCACCGTGCTTCGGATTTGGGAAGCGGTATCGCGCAGTGCCGGGAAATGGCACGGGATTTAGGTTTCACCGAGGAGCAGCTCTTCCGGAAACGGAAGGCGTTCCCACGGCCGCTGTAAGCAATTCCAAAACAGCAGACAGGAGGATTTATAATGGACTTCGAAGAAGCAAAACAGAGAATGGCAGATGGACGTCTCTACTATTGTACCGACCCAGGACTCCAGGCGGAACAGGCGATATATCTGGATATTTTATATGAGTTTAACCAGACCCGGCATTCCGAAGGGGAAAAACGGCAAGAAATTCTTCGGAAACTGCTGGCAGAATTCGGGGAAGGCAGCTATATAGAACCGCCGCTCCATGCCAATTGGGGGTGCCATACCCACCTGGGAGACCATGTTTACGCAAACTTCGGCCTGACGCTGGTTGATGACTGCGATATTTATATCGGCAGCTACACTATGTTGGGACCAAACGTAGTATTGGCCGCGGCAGGACATCCGGTCCGGCCCGATTTGCGCAGGAAACAGGCCCAGTATAACCTTCCGATTCGGATCGGGGAAAATGCCTGGCTGGGAGCAGGTGTCATTGTGCTGCCTGGCGTTACAATCGGTGAAAATTCCGTGATCGGTGCAGGCAGCGTCGTCACAAAGGATATTCCTGCCAATGTGGTGGCTGTCGGAAATCCCTGCCGGGTCATCCGGGAGATCAACGACCGGGATCGGGAATACTATTATCGCGATCGGAAAATTGATATTGACTAACCTAAATTATAACATATCTGTATGGACTTAGGCATATGAACATGAAAGGAAGATTTTATGGCAACACTTACCCGCGCACTCTCTGGTGACGGTTCCGTTATGGCAATGGCCATCGATTCCACCGACATTGCCTCCCGGATTGAGGAGATTCATCACACCTCTGCTGTCATGACGGCAGCGGCAGGACGGTTGGCCACTGCGGCATCCATGATGGGGCTTCTTCTGAAAGGAGAGGGCGATTCTGTGACTTTGCGGCTTGACGGAGACGGCCCGGCAGGCGTTCTGATCGCCGTTGCTGACAGCAATGGTAATGTGAAAGCTTATCCTGAGAATCCTGTGGTGGAGCTTCCGCTGAACAGCAAAGGTAAACTGGATGTTTCTGGAGCCGTAGGGAAAAACGGATTTCTCAGTGTTATTAAAGATTTAGGACTGAAGGAACCCTACAGCGGACAGGTTCCCATCGTTTCAGGGGAAATTGCGGAAGATATCACCAACTATTTCGCGGTCAGTGAACAAACCCCTACCGTCTGTGCTTTGGGAGTCTTAGTCAATCCGGATTTGACTGTAAGGGCTGCCGGAGGATTCCTGGTTCAGTTGCTGCCCTTTGCCGATGAAAACACGATTTCCACCTTGGAAAAAAACATCCGGGATATCCCTCCGGTTTCTTCCATGATCGACCAGGAAATCACCCCGGAGAAAATCTGCATGCGGGTGCTGGAAGGCCTGGAGCCTCAAATCACGGGAAACTGCAACCCTTCCTACCACTGTGACTGCAGCAGGGAGCGGGTCCAACGGGCTGTGATCAGTCTGGGCCGACAGCAGCTGTCTCAATTGATTGAGGAGGATCACGGGACGGAAGTTTGCTGCCATTTCTGCGGCAAAAAATATCGTTTCAGCGAAGAAGAACTCAAAGAGATTCTCCAGCGTGCAACCCACTGAGTACCAGAAAGGAATTCCATGAGAGTTATGATGATCGGCGATGTCGTCAGTCAGCCGGGCTGCGACTTCCTTCGCCAGAAACTTCCGGCATTTAAAAAAGAACACAAAATCGATGCCGTCATCTGCAATGGCGAAAATTCCGCGGTCGGCAACGGAATCCTCCCGCATTCCGCAGATTTTCTTTTTGACAGCGGTGTAGATGTGATCACCGGCGGCAATCACTCCCTCCGCCGAAGAGAAATCCAGCCTTATCTGGAAGAACATCCTGCGCTTCTGCGGCCTGCCAACTACCCGGAAGGCTGCTATGGTTCCGGATGGTACCGGTTGGATCTGGGATTTGCTTCCCTGCTGGTTATCAATGTGATGGGGCAGGTATATTTGGATCCCATCGGAAGCCCCTTTTTCTGCTGCGACAGGATCCTGAAGGAGGTACATGCCGACTGTACAATTGTGGATTTCCATGCGGAGGCGACCGGCGAAAAAATGGCGCTGGCCTATTATCTGGATGGACGTGTCTCGGCCGTGGCGGGAACGCATACCCATGTCCAGACCGCTGACGAAACAATCCTGCCTCAAGGTACGGGGTATATTTCCGACCTGGGAATGACCGGCCCGATTGCGTCAATTCTGGGTGTCAACCCGGACTGCATCGTCCGGAGAATGACCACCTGTCTGCCTACTCGCTTTGAGGTTCCCGACTCCCCCTGCAAAATGGAGGGCATTATTCTGGAATTAAATCAAAAAACCGGAAAATGCGTGAAAATTTCTCGGTTTCGTTTGTCATAATCTCCATAAAAACGAAAAATCCCTTGATAATTTTGTCTGATTGATTTATAATCATGATAGGGACCATTATTGCGTAGCGGCTCCGCGGGGTCGGCGCAGAGCAAAGCCTGGCCCACATACGATTCGGAGGGATTTTCAATGGACATCCTTAAAGTTTCAGCAAAGTCGATACCAAATTCCGTCGCGGGCGCCATTGCCGGTGTGATCCGGGAAAAAGGCCTTGTGGAGATCCAGGCTATCGGCGCAGGCGCTGCCAATCAGGCCATTAAGTCTGTGGCCATTGCCAGAGGATATCTTGCACCCGCAGGCATCGATCTCATTTGTAAGCCGGCTTTCGCCAATGTAGATATCGACGGTTCGGAACGAACAGCAATCAAACTGATCGTGGAACCCCGTTAATAATTTTCCGGCCGCGGCGGTGCAGTTTTTATTCTGCGCCGCCGTTTTGTTTATCTTTTCAGGAGGTAGTATATGTTTCTGAAAACGACCGGCACCTTTCCGAGCAGCGATGGACACAGCCAGGCGGCGTGCTATTACTATGAACCTGAAACCGGAAAACCACAGGCTGTTATCCAGATTTCTCACGGCATGTGCGAATACATGGAACGCTATGAGGATTTTGCCGCATACTTATGCGGCAAAGGCTTTGCAATATGCGGCAATGACCATCTGGGACATGGGCGCACTGCGGCTGCACCGGAAGAGTTGGGATATTTTTCGGCTGGAAACGGGCCGGATTTCCTAACTGGGGATTTGGCAAGAATGTCGGAACTAGCGCGTAAGCGATATCCTGATCTGCCCTTGTTCCTTTTCGGACACAGCATGGGGTCGTTTATTGCAAGACTATATCTGTCAAAATACGCAAATCTTCTGGATGGAGCAATTATCTGCGGAACTTCAGGTGGGAATCCGCTGGCCGGAGCCGGGGCTTTTTTAGCTTCGATGACAGCGTCCTTTAAAGGCGATAGATTTCGCAGCCCGCTGTTGACAAAGTTGGCCTTTGGCTCTTACAATAACCGTTTCCGGGATTCGGACAGCCCCAACGCCTGGCTTTCCACCGATCCTCAAATTGTAAAAAAATATGACGCGGATCCTTGGTGTACTTTTACTTTTACTGCGTCTGCATACCGAGATCTTTTTGCAATGCTCCGACAGATTTCCACTCACCAATGGGCGGAATCGCTGCCAAAAGATCTCCCCCTCCTGCTGCTGGCCGGAGAGGACGATCCAGTGGGCGATTACGGTGTTGGCGTTCGAAAAGTTGCCTGCAGACTTCTGAGGGCGGGAATACAAAATTTATCCTGCAGGCTCTATCCCAATATGCGTCACGAAGTTCTCAACGAACGCAGCCGTTTACAGGTCTACCAGGATGTTGAGAATTGGATTCGCGAGTTTTTGTAACAATTTTTAAAATTTGTGTTTTATTCGGAAACAAGTTTTCTTTTGTCATGGACAGTTTGCCGAAAAGAGCGCTTTTTTCTGCTCCTTTATCGTCAAATTGAAACCTTGCGCAGAATGCAAAAATCTTGTATACTAAAAAGGTACCTGTGTGCGAATATACCGGGCTTCCCGGATGAAGAAAGGATTTTGGAATATGTACAATGATTTGATGGATACCATCGGCTTTGTCGGCCGCTTCGACCCGGAAGTCGCTGACGCGATGAATCTGGAGTTGAAACGCCAGCGCCGCAATATTGAACTGATTGCCAGCGAAAACATCGTTTCTCCGGCAGTCATGGCGGCAATGGGTTCCGTATTGACTAATAAATATGCCGAAGGATATCCCGGCAAACGTTACTACGGCGGCTGCGTAGATGTGGACATTGTGGAAAATATTGCCCGTGACCGCGCCTGCAAGCTCTTCGGTGCGGAACACGCCAACGTCCAGCCTCATTCCGGCGCCCAGGCGAATCTGGCAGTATATTTCGCACTTCTCAAGCCCGGCGATACTGTTTTGGGTATGAATCTGGCTCACGGCGGCCATCTGACTCATGGTTCTCCAGTCAACCTGTCCGGCAGCTACTACAATTTTGTGGCGTACGGCGTCAATGACGACGGATTTATTGATTATGACGCCCTGATGCAGCGGGCTTTGGAAGTGAAACCCAAACTGATCGTGGCCGGTGCTTCCGCTTACCCCAGAGCAATCGACTTTGCCAAATTCCGCGAAGTGGCTGACGCCTGCGGCGCTTACCTGATGGTGGATATGGCTCATATTGCCGGTCTGGTTGCCGGCGGAATGCATCAGAACCCCGTTCCCTATGCAGACGTTGTGACTACGACTACTCATAAGACATTGCGCGGCCCCAGAGGCGGCATGATCCTCTGTAAGGAATCTCTGGCCAAGGCAATCGATAAGGCAATTTTCCCGGGCACCCAAGGCGGCCCTTTGATGCACATCATCGCCGCGAAAGCTGTTTGCCTGGGTGAAGCGCTGGACCCCTCCTTTAAGGTTTATGCCAAAAACATTGTGGAGAACGCAAAAGTCCTGGCGGACGGCCTCATGAAGAGAGGATTTAACCTGGTTTCCGGCGGCACAGATAACCACCTCATGCTGGTGGACTTGCAGAATCTTGGAATTACCGGCAAGGAACTGGAACACAATCTGGATGAAGTTTACATTACCGCCAACAAGAACGCGGTTCCCAATGATCCCCAGAGTCCCTTTATCACCAGCGGCGTCCGCATCGGAACTCCTGCTGTCACTACCCGGGGCTTTACCACAGAAGACATGGATGTCATCGCGGAATGCATTTACAAGGTGGCAACCGATTTTGAGGCTTCCAAAGAGGAAGTCCGCGGAATGGTCGAAGCACTTTGTGCAAAGCATCCCTTGTATGAATAAGTGCTGCTAACAAAGAGCGGTACAGTTTACCTTAACTGTACCGCTCTTTACTGTTATTCGTAATTTTTCATTTCTCAATGGGCAACATTAACCCCCTTGCGCAACAACTGCACAAGGGGGTTAACAGAAAGGAAACATTACCCAAGCATGGCAAGATAACGATCATAGGCAGCTTGATAGATAGAAACCACTTCTTTGATCCCCATCTTTTCCACCTGAGAAACATAGGCATTCCAGCTGTCATCTGTAACGCCTTCAGTTACAAAAGTTGCCTGAGACTGACTGATATATTCCTGGATATCGGTATAAAGTTCCGCATAGAGATCAGATTCTTCCTGAGTAAAGGTAAGGTAATTCTTGGGGAAGACATCTACAGCATAGGGCAGCAACTTGTCACGAGTACCGAGGCCCTTGCAAAGAAGCCCGGGAGAGGTAGAGTTCAAAGCGGGGAAGATGCAGTTAAAGGCATTACCGATGCCATACTTATTGATAAAATCGGTTTCAGCACCATCGAAGCCCTCAGGCAGGAAGATGCTGTAAGTTTCATGAGCGTCATCAGCGTAATCCCAGTTCTCACCTTTAATGCCGAACCACATGGCAATGCTGAACAGGCCATCCGCAACCGGATTATCCTCTGGAGCATAAAGGGCATCAATGTATTTGACCAACGTTTCCACATCTTCACACTTACTGGAGATCTGTTGGGAAGCAAAGCGGGAGTTGTAAGCCTTAGGATACTTCTGGGTGGAAGAATATTCAGAGGTCAAAGGGGACAGCATATCCACGTCAAAATTTCCGCTCTTGAAGTTGTCAAGGGTCAGGACCGTAGCGTAGGAGGTCATAGCAGTGTTGTTACCAAGGACCACAGCACGAGCGTTAGTTCCATCCTCGGAATAGATGTTTTTATCAAATCCGCCAGAATTATAAAGCTCATGCATATATTCCAAAGTGCGGCGATACTGATCCGAAATCATATTGGCAGTTACAGTTTTCCCGTCAACAGCTCCGAATTCCCATTCGATCTCATCACCAAAAGAGGGGAAGAGAAAATAAAGCAGCATACTGGACATGTGCCCATTATTATAAATCTGCATAGCGACAAAATCATCGTTATCTTTGCCGAAATAAGCCTGGATATCCTTCACAGCCTGGAGCAGTTCGTCGGTGGTGGTAGGCTCGGCAACACCTGCTTCTTCAAACATATCAGTACGGTAGTAGATGGTGCCAGCAAAGGCGGTCAATGTCTCAGTATAGCAGGGAAGGGCATAAATCGTGCCATCCTCATTCTGGACAGCGGCCCGGGATTCGGGATATTGCTCCATCAAGGACGTGAGGTTAGGCATATACTGCAGATAGTCAGCATAATTCACAAAGACACCCTGATCGCCATACTTCTGTGTGGTCACCTTGTCAAGGCTCTGATTGTGGTTGAAGATGAGGTCGGGGATATCCTGACCAGCCATAGCTACGCCCAACTGAGTCTGGAAGTCCGGCCAGTAAATCCAGTCAATATTAACATTTGTGGCTTCAGCATAAGCCTGTGAAAAAATCTTTTCACCCATATTCTCATAACTGGTGGCTGCTGTAAAGGTAACAGGCTCGTCTACGATCGGATATGTCGGAACGTAAATCTCTTCCTCCTCAGAAGAGCCTCCTGACGTGGTCGCAGAACCGGTGCTGCTCGAAGAGGAATCTTGAGAAGAGGTTGACGCATCATCTCCGCAGCCGCTCAAGGCCGAACCGCAAAGGACTGCTGCCAACAACATTGCTAAAAGCTTTTTGGACATGATATTTCTCCTTTCAGTTTTAAATTGCTATGCTAACGGCCGAAGCCGTTATTAACAAATCAGCCTTTCAGGGAGCCAATCATGACGCCCTTATCAAAATATTTCTGCAAGAACGGATAAACTACCAACAACGGGGCCGCACTGACAATAATAAGCGCATATTTCAAAAGGTTTGCTAGGTTTGCGTAGTAAAGCGCCATTTCCTCATCAACGGAAGAACCAGCTGTTGCCTTCATGGTATTTAAAATCAGAATTTCCCGCAGCACCTGTGCCAAGGGTACCTTTTCCCGGGCAGAGGAAAGGTAGATTAACGCCCGGAAGTATTCATTCCAATGGGCCACACCGTAATAAAGTGTCAAGACGCCAATGAGAGCCTTTGACAGAGGCAGCACTATCTGGAAAAATACCCGAAATGTGGAGCAGCCATCGATAATGGCGGCTTCTTCAATTTCCGAAGGAACGCCATTGGCAAAAAAGGTTCGAGCGACAATCAGGTTGTAGGTGGAACAGCCTGCCGGAATGATCAGCGCCCACCAGGTGTTCAGAAGGCCCAATCCCCGCACCGTCAAATAGGTCGGAATCATGCCGCCGCTGAAATACATGGTCAAGACAATAAAAAACATAATGACATTTCGGCCCATGAAGTTCTTTTTGGAAAGGCCGTAGGCTGCCGGCAGAGTCAGTGCCAAATTGAATAGGGTTCCGACTATGGTGTAGAATATGGTGTTGCGGTATCCGATCAGGATATCCTTATTTTCGAAGACGGTTTTATAAGCGTCTAGGGTAATATCTTTGGGATACAGCCAAACTTCTCCGGCGGCTACGGAATTGGGATTTGAAAAAGAGCAGATTACAACAAAATAAAGCGGATACAGCACCAATAAAAGGCATACTGTTACAATAATCAAATTGATTCCGTTAAATATCCGATCTCTCCGTGTTTCCTTGATTACAGCCATGATTCCACCCCCTAAAACAGACTTGTTTCCGATAGTGCCTTGGCAATCCGATTAACGATCAGCACCATAAAGAAATTGATCACATTATTCATGAGGCCGACTGCGGCAGAAAAGCTGAAATCTGTTTTGATAATACCTCTGTCATAAATATAAAGGGATATCACATAAGCAGTATCGGCATTCAAATCGTTTTTCATCAAAAATGCCTTTTCAAATCCAACATTCAGCAGAGATCCGGCATTCATGATAAAAAGGATTGTTGCCGTGGGAAGAATTGCCGGAAGATTGATATGCCACATCCGCTGCAGTCGCGAAGCGCCGTCAATCATAGCGGCTTCGTGGAGGCCAGGGTCGACACCGGAAAGCGCTGCCAGATAGATGATACAGCCCCAACCTGTTCCCTGCCAGATTCCTGACCAAACATAAAGATGCCGAAAGGCGCCAGGCGATGTGATAAAGTTAACGGATTCAGCTCCCAACAGGCTCCGGATATTGTCAATCAGGCCATTAGGAGAGAAAAACAAGTTAAGCATACCCACCAGAACCACCAGTGAAATAAAATGCGGAGCATAAAGTACGGTTTGAACGCATTTTTTATAGTGAGCATTTTTGATCTCATTCAACAGGAGCGAGAGAATGATTGGGAATGGAAAACTGGCAATCATGGAATAAAAGGCCAGTATAACCGTATTTTTAATTAACGTCCAGGCATAATACGAGCGGAAAAAACTTTGAAAATGCTTGAACCCTACCCAAGGGCTTGCGGTAATTCCCAAGGCACCGTTATAATCTTTGAAGGCAATTTGGAGACCATACATGGGCACATAAGCAAAAATAATGTACCAGATGATGACCGGCAATACCAACAGATATAATTGGTAATCCCGTATCAAGCGTTTCAGGATACTTTTACGCTTAGTTTTGGACTTTTGTCCGCTTACAGATTGCACAGAATTCAAAGAAAAGTCCCTCCAATCGCTTAGCGTTTTGACAAGTCCATTGTATCTTTTTTTACATGCTAATGCTAGAGCCTGTTTTTTGCACCGCACTTCAAAAAAATTGCAAGAGTAAAAAATCCCATAAAATGGGGCTTTTATTAATATTTTATATTCAGCTTGCAAAAAATTTGAAGTGTTTGCAAAAATATATTAGTGGCAATTTCTTATCGACATGGTATAATAGAATCATCTTATTTGTGAAACTATTACGTAATTACTGGAAAGGGTGAATTTTTTGAAATCAATTAAGAGAATTACAAGTCCTTCTCCCTTTTTGGTAAAACTGCTGCTTACAATCGGACTACTGATTTGTGTTCCTATGCTAGTGATTCAGATAGCTATTTTCTATTCTTCCTACCATACATTAAATACTCAAAATGCTCAGCATTACAATATGAAAACACAGGACCTTTCAGCCAGATTTTATTCTCAGCTTTCCGCTTTCCGGACGACAGCGCTGAAAATCAGCACCGCCAGTCCCAGCAATATTAAAAAGTGTGCCAACCCTCAGATTCCTGCCAATACCTTTCTCGACGCCTCGGAAGAATTGGCCAGTTACTTAATTAGTGTCCCTTTAGCCAAAAATATGGGTGTCTACTATATGAATCGGCAAATTTTTTTAGACAACGCCCATTATTATAAGCTCAATAATTTTTGTACCCGCTTTTCCAACGACAGCAGCGAAACCTATAATCGGGTATATAATTTCTTTACTCAACCGTTCAGTGAAAAAATTCAGATCCTATCATCCATTGCCCCCGGCGAGTTTACCGAAGAAAACTTTAAAAGCAATGAAATAATAGTTGCCATTCCTGTGGCTTTAAATACATATGTAGAATACGATGCAATCGTGTATTTTACCCTCAGCTATGATTCCATATGCACCTTTCTGTCGCCCAGTGATCCTGCAGAAAACTACTCCTATGCGATCTTTGATGAAGATTTTGATCTCCTATTTACCAGTAATGTCAGTCTTCTTAAACAAGCGCCCGAAGAGGAATTTTCTGACTTCCTGTCTGATCCCCTGCAATCGATATATGACTTTGGGCATAATTCCACGGCCTATAAGTGGACAGATACTGCCTCTTCCAAAACCTTCGCTATCATTGTAACGGAAAGTATTTTGGAGGAAAACAGCAAAACTTTCTTTCATGTTATGGAGGCCGTGCTGCTGATCAACTTGATTTTTACTGCTGCACTGCTTTTTGTAACAGCATACATCAATTATAGCCCTTTACGTAAGCTGATTTGGAAGATTTCCCGCGGTCAGCCCGCTCATACCTCGGAACTGGCTCAAATTGAACAAATTGTCCAGGATCTTGACAGCCGCGCCGCTGATCAGGGAATTGTCATTATGGATTATGTTCTTGATGACCTGCTTTACGGAGCCACCGTACGTCAGCCGGAATTGGAACGTGTCATTCCCAATTTTCATTTTCACTATTTTTGTGCCGTATCAGTTCTTTGCAGAAAGCCTACGTCTATCCAATCAAAGCAGATTTCCGATCAGATTGAGCTTTGTACTGGTTACAGAATTTATATTACGGATATTCCAAATCAGGAATGGTGCCTGTTCATCTGCCTGGCACAGGTAAAAATCGATACAAAGGTACTGACACAAGCCATCATCTCCGCAGTCGAAAAAATTCTGGAAGAGAGTTGCGGTGTTTTTGCTGGAAGCGTAGTGGAACGACTGGATGATATTTCGGTTTCTTACATGCTATCCCAGCAGAAGGCAAGCCAAAGCATTGGCCTCATTCAAAACAAAGATTATCCTTCTGCCGACCTACGTCTTTTAGAAGGTGACATTGCGATAGGCCGGTTGGATGCTGCTCAAAAATGCCTGGATGATATTGCTGTCTATCTTCAGCGGAATTGTCATGAC